>JAETOQ010000010.1 GCA_021771635.1 Oscillospiraceae bacterium
CCGGTGGAAATACGCATTGTAACAATGGCTGGATTCCATAAAAGCGGCTCCTTTGAGCCGTTTTTATGGAATTGCGCGGCTGCCGCCGCGCGAATAAACCGATTTGCGGTTTATTCCGCAGACATTATGATAGCAGTTTTGCCCGCCTGTTTCAATCCGATACGGTATCTTTATTTGTAAAAAACGCCGTTCTCTTCCAAAGGATTGTGCATCCTATATATCCCAACCCCGTCATACAGCCGGTTTTTTAGGTGACTTCGACTGTTGACAGAAAAAGTAATAACGTGTAAACTGCATTACAGATAACAAACAACCGCATACCGCAAAGACGATGAAGAGAAGAGTACGCAGGCAGATATGTCACAGAGAGCCTCGATTGGTGGAAAGAGGTACAGAAGGGCTTGCCGAACATGGTCTCGGAGTTGCGTAGCCGACCGCGAACGCATAGGTTACGACGTGTGCGCACGTCACAGCGCAGGAGTGTGTTGGCACTCCCAAAGGCCGTTTTCGTGAGGAGACGGTGAACCAAGGTGGTACCACGGCGTAGCTTTACGTTCGTCCTTGAGGCATTTGCTTCAAGGGCTTTTTATTTTTGAGGCAACACCGCACAATTGCGTCCGCGGCGTATGACCGAAAATTTTCGCCATAAATGCGTTGCGAAAACTTGAAATACGCAAAGTATTCCTGCGTTTTTGCGCCTTTTTCTGACGAAAATTTTCTGGACATCCGCTCTTGCCGAATGATGCGGTACTGCCTTAAAAAATCATCCGAAAAGGAGTTCCGATACTGTGAGCGAATCGATCATTCAGATCCAGCATCTGACCAAGACCTTCGGCACCGGCGAGGGCGCCGTCCATGCCCTGGAGGACATCAATCTGGATATCAAACAGGGTGAGATCTTTGGTATCATCGGCCTGTCCGGCGCCGGAAAGTCCACGCTGGTCCGCTGCATGAACCTGCTGGAGCGGCCTTCCAGCGGCACCGTGATCGTGGATGGGCAGAAACTGGCCTGGACGGAGCAGGACGGCGGGAAAGAGCGGCCTGTCCAGATCAGCGAGCGGGAGCTGCGGCAGGTCCGCCGGAAGATCACCATGATCTTCCAGAGCTTTAACCTGCTGATGCAGCGCACCTGTCTGAAAAACGTCTGCTTCCCCATGGAGATCAGCGGCACCCCCGCCCCGCAGGCGAAAAAGCGCGCCATGGAGCTGCTGGACCTGGTGGGGCTGGCCGACAAGGCCGACGCCTACCCCGCCCAGCTCTCCGGCGGACAGAAGCAGCGTGTCGCCATCGCCCGCGCTCTGGCGACAGATCCCAAGGTGCTTTTGTGTGACGAGGCCACCTCGGCTCTGGACCCCACCACCACCGCTTCCATCCTACGCCTTTTGAAGGACCTGAACCAGAAGCTGGGGGTGACCGTGGTGGTCATCACCCACCAGATGAGCGTCATTGAGGAGATCTGCTCCCAGGTCGCCATTCTGGACGGCGGCGTGGTGGCGGAGCAGGGCAAGGTGGAGGACATCTTCTCCCATCCCTCCACCGACGCGGCCCGCCGTCTGGTCTACCCCGGCGGCGCCAGCGTATCGCAGTACCCCATGGGCACCCACGCGGTCCGCGTGGCCTTCAACGGCGGTACGGCCTACCAGCCTCTCATCGCCTCCCTGGCCATCGACTGCGGCGTGAAGGTCAACATTCTGGGCGCCGACACCCGCAATATCGACGGAAAGGCCTTCGGCACCATGCTGCTGGGCCTCCCCGACGATCCCAACGAGGCCGCCAAGGCGCTCTCCTACATCCGGGCACAGCCCAACGTTACCGCGGAGGAGGTGGAATACCATGCTTGAGATCTTTACCGCCGGCTTTTGGAGCCAGTACGGTTCCCTGCTGTGGGACGGCACAGTGGACACCCTGGTCATGGTGGGCATCTCCACGGTGTTCGCCTATGTTCTCGGCCTTCCCCTGGGAGTGGCGCTGGTCCTGACGCAATCCCACGGCATCTGTCCCAACCGCTTCATCAACAGCGTCCTGGGCTGGATCATCAACGTGGGACGCTCCCTTCCCTTCATCATCCTGATGATCGCCATCATGGATTTCACCAAGCTCATTGTGGGCACCAAGATCGGCGTCAAGGGCGCCATCGTTCCCCTGGTGGTGTCCGCAGCTCCCTTCATCGCCCGCATGGTGGAGACCTCCCTGGCGGAGGTGGACGCCGGTGTGGTGGAGGCGGCCCAGTCCATGGGCGCGTCCACCTTCCAGATCGTCTGGAAGGTCTACCTGCCGGAGGCGAAGCCCTCTCTGGTCCTGGGCGGCGCCATCTCCATCGTCACCATCCTGGCCTACACCGCCATTGCCGGCGCCGTGGGCGCGGGCGGTCTGGGCGACCTGGCCATCCGCTACGGCTACCAGCGCAAGGTGCCTTCCATGATGCTGGTGACCATCATCTTCCTGATCGTCCTGGTGCAGGTCATTCAATTCGTTTTCAGCTGGGTGTCGAACCGTATCGACAAACGCTTGAAATAAAACCACAAAGAAATCATTGGAGGAAAAGAAACATGAAGAAACTGCTGACTTTGGCGCTGGCTCTGGTCCTGTGCCTTTCCCTGGCCGCCTGCGGCGGGAACACCGCCACCCCTGATTCCACCGGCGGTGAGACTCCCGACGCCGCCCCTGCTGAGACCGTCACTCTGAACGTGGCCGCCTCCCCCACCCCCCACGCTGAGATCCTGGAACAGTGCGTGCCCATTCTGGCCGAGCAGGGCATTGACCTGCAGGTCCATGAGTACGGCGATTACGTCATCCCCAACACCGCTGTGGAGGAGGGCGACGAGGACGCCAACTACTTCCAGCATGTCCCCTATCTGGACAACTTCAATGCTGAGAACGGCACCCACCTGGTGAGCGTGGCCGGTGTCCACATCGAGCCCATGGCCATCTACGCCGGCAAGACCGCCTCTCTGGACGCACTGGCTGACGGCGCCTCTGTGGCCGTCCCCAACGACGTGACCAACGAAGCCCGCGCCCTGCTGCTGCTGGAGTCCCAGGGCCTCATCAAACTGAGGGACGACGCCGGCCTGGAGGCCACTCCCAACGACATCGTGGAGAACCCCAAGAACCTGACCTTCAACGAGTTGGAGGCCGCCATGGTCCCCACCGTCCTCTCTGAGGTGGACATCGCCGTCATCAACTCCAACTACGCCATGCAGGCTGACCTGAACCCCGTGGAGGACTCCCTGGCCATCGAGTCCAGCGACTCCCCCTATGTCAACGTCCTGGTGGTAAAGGAGGGCAACGAGGACAACGCCGCTGTCAAGGCTCTGATCGAAGCCCTGCACTCCGACACTGTCCGCGACTTCATCTCCGAGAAGTACGACGGCGCTGTCGTGCCCGCGTTCTGAAAATCTATATAATGCCCCCAGATGCCTGATCATCCAGTGGCAATTCCAAAAGCTGCAAAGCTAAGACGCAGGAGGTCCTCCGGTCATTTTCTGAAATGACCGGAGGACCTTTTATATATATCCGTGGACCTTTATCGAATTTCTGTTCGATTTTCTCTTGACAGAAACGTTTGTTCGAGTTATACTGTGATCGAACAAAAGTTCTGATATAGTCGGCACACTTGAAAATCGGTAAATACCGATTTTCTGACAGCGGCAGAGCCGCTGTCGGGCGGCGCCCGTGTGCTGCCTATGAAGTCTGACGCAAGGCCGCAAAACGGCCTTGTGGGGTGAGATGTTCCCCCCCCCACAAGTTGAAAAGAAGTTTTTGCTTCTTTTCAACTGCGTCAACTATAAGGAGGACATTCTTATGACTGGCTGGAGTTTCTTTTTCGTTTTAGTGGGCGTGGTATTTCTGACCGCCCAGCTGTTCCGCGTGATCGATGCCATTGAGCGCCCCAACCGGCATCCCCGCCGCCGTGCCGTGGCCCGGTGATCTGGTGCGCCCATGGATGTCCTGGAAAAGCTGACCGTCCTGACGGACGCCGCAAAATATGACGCGGCCTGCACCTCCAGCGGCGGCAGCCGCTCTGCCAGGAAGGGCTATATCGGCAACACCTCCTCTTCCGTTGCAGGGTGCTGCCACTCCTTCTCCGCCGACGGCCGGTGCGTGACTCTGCTGAAGGTCCTGCTGACCAACCACTGTGTATACGACTGCAAGTACTGCGTCAACCGCCGCAGCAACGACACGAAGCGGGCGGCTTTCACCCCGGAGGAGCTGGCGGACCTGACCATCAACTTTTACCGCCGGAATTATATCGAGGGTCTCTTTCTCTCCTCCGGCGTATTTCGCAGTCCGGACTACACCACGGAACTGATGATCCGTGCCCTGCGGCTCCTGCGGGAGCAGTACCGCTTTAACGGATATATCCACGCCAAGGCTATCCCCGGCACCTCTCCGGAGCTTGTGGAACAGCTGGGACTGCTGGCGGACCGGTTGAGCGTCAACATTGAACTGCCGTCGGAGGCCGGACTGAAAACACTGGCTCCCGAGAAAACGAAGCAGGCCATCCTAACGCCCATGCGGCAGATCCAGACACGGAACCAGCAGAACCAAGAGGAGTTGGTGAAATACCGCCACGCTCCCAAATTCGCCCCTGCCGGACAGAGTACCCAATTGATCGTGGGCGCCACCAGGGACACTGATTTACACATTCTGCGTCTGACGCAGGGATTATATGACCGCTACCATTTGAAACGTGTGTTCTACTCCGCCTATGTTCCGGTGGTGGAGCACGCCCTGCTGCCCGCCAAGGATGTGAAGCCCCCGCTCCTGCGGGAGCACAGGCTGTACCAGGCGGACTGGCTGCTGCGGTTTTACGGGTTCCGGGCCGAGGAGCTTTTGGACGAGAGGAATCCGGACTTTGATCCCCGGGTAGACCCCAAGTGCAGCTGGGCCCTGGCCCATCTGGAATTTTTCCCGGTGGAGGTCAACACGGCGGACTATGAATCCCTTCTGCGGATCCCGGGCGTCGGCGTCACTTCCGCCCGGCGGATCCTGTCCGCCCGCAGGTCCGGCCGGCTCCACATCGATGACCTGCGGAAGCTGGGCGTTGTGATGAAGCGCGCCCAGTATTTTCTGACAGCCTCCGGAAAAGTGCCTGAAGGGCTCCGGTTCACCCAGGACAGTCTGCTGCGGGGACTGATCGCCGCGGAACTGCCCTCGCTTCCCCAGCAGGAGGCTGTGCAGCTGTCCCTATTTGACTCTGTGGGATAAGGAGTTCTCCATGGCAGAGATGGTTTATTATTATGACGGCAGCTTCGAGGGGTTCCTCTGCTGCATTTTCGACAGCTACGCAAACAAAGAAGTCCTCACCGCGATCTATCGCGATGAGGACTTTGTCCCTACGCTGTTTGCCTCCCGCGTCATTCAAACAAACCAGGACCATGCAAACCGTGTTTACAGGAAAGTTGTAAAGTGTTCTCCCTATACAGCTAGCCTTCTGCAAAAAGGTTTCCTCACCTGCCTGCCGGAAAAGGAATTATACATGTATCGGCTGGTGGTGAAGCTCCTGCGGGAGGGGCCGGGGTTTCTGCGGAATTTCTCTGACGAGACGCTGCATCCTGTGGCAAAGGCCGTTCAGCATCTGATGGGGGAAGCCCACCTGTTAAAGGGTTTTGTCCGCTTTTCCGAGCTGGGCGGTGTCCTGGGAAGCGAGATCGCACCGAAAAACCGGGTGCTTCCTGTTCTTCGGAGCCATTTCTGCGCCCGGTATCAAAACGAAAAATTTTTCATCTATGACCGCACGCATCAGGAGGCGCTGTTCTATGCTGCCGGAAAAGCCGTCATCCGTCCGCTGGTGGACTTTCAAATGGCCCCTCCGGACGAAACCGAGGCCACCTACCGCATCCTTTGGAAACGGTTTTACGACACCATCGCCATCAAGGAGCGCTATAACCCCAAATGCCGTATGACCAATATGCCAAAGCGGTATTGGAGCACCATGACGGAATTTCAGGGCGAGGAGCATTTCAAGGCGCAAAGCTCTCCCGCAGCCGGTTCAGTCCCCGGCGCTCCAGCCGGGATATCTGCACCTGGGAAACGCCCAGAACGCGGGCCGTCTGTTCCTGAGTCAGCCCTTTGAAATATCGGAGCAAAATCGTCATCCGCTCCTTTTCCGGCAAACGGTCGATGGCCTCCCGCAGGGCGATGCGCTCCACCAATCCCTCTTCCGGAGCCTCGGTCCCCAGCATTCCCTCCAGCGTCAGGCCATCCGCTGTCTCCTGCTGCAAAGATTCCGGCGTGTCGGTGGCCAAGTCCGTCTGTGCGATCTCCTCCGGTGTCAGCCCTGTGCGCTCAGACAGCTCGGAAAGAGCGGGCTCCCGGCCCAGTTCATGCCGCATCTTCTCCCGAACACTGTAAAGTGTCTGTGCTTGCTCCCGTATGCTGCGGCCGACTTTTACCGCACCGTCATCCCGTAAAAACCGGCGGATCTCCCCGGCGATCTTCGGAACAGCGTATGTGGAAAAGCAGGTGCCGTAATTGAAGTCAAAACCCTGGACCGCCTTCAAAAAGCCCAGGCACCCCAGCTGATACAGATCATCCGGCTCCACGCCCCGGCCGTAATAGCGCCGCACCACGCTCCAGATCAAGCCGTTGTTTTCGATCACCGCCTGCTGGCAGGCGTCCCGATCTCCCTCCTGAGCCGCCCGCAGCAGTTCCAACGCAGCGCTCATTTGCCCGCTTTCATTCGAGGCGCCAGCTTCTTCTTCATGACCACCGTGGTGCCTTTTCCCGGCACAGACCGCACCGTCAGCTTGTCCATGAAGCTCTCCATGATGGTGAAGCCCATGCCGCTGCGCTCCTCTCCCCCGGTCGTGAACATGGGCTGCCGGGCCTTGTCCACATCCGGGATGCCCCGACCCCGGTCTTTTACCGTCAATTCCAGCACATTTCCCGGGCAGATCCGCACCTTCACCAGCACCTTGCCGATGGCGTCCGGATAGGCGTGAACGATGGCGTTGGTAACTGCCTCGCTGACAGCGGTCTTGATATCCTCCAGCTCATTGAGTGTTGGGTCCATCTGCGCGGCAAAGCAGGCCACGGCGGAACGGGCAAATCCCTCGTTGCTGCTGCGGCTGGGGAACTCTATTGTGACCTCATTGGATGCTTTGGTTTTCATTATGTAAACCTCCTTTTATCGAATCGTCACCAGCCGCCCGATCCCGGCGGCGTCCAAAACACGCTTCGCCTGGGCCGGGACATTGCACACCAGCAGGCTGCCGTCCAGGAGCTGCATCCGCTGCTGTGCCCGCAGGATCAGCGCGATGCCGGAGCTGTCCATGAAGGTGACACCGGACATGTCCAGCACCAGTTTTTTCGGCAGGGCCGCGTCCACCGCCAGCTCCACTTCGTGCAGCGCGTTTCTGGCGCCGTGATGGTCCAGCTCTCCGCTGAACTCCAACAGCAGGTTTCTGTCCGCGCTTTTTGCATTGATTTCCATGTTCTCGCCTCATTTGCAGGTTATTGGCCAAATTTGGCCCGATTTATATGAAAAAATCACCGCAAGGTCTTTCGCCTTACGGTGATGATATCATGTCCTGTTTTTGATTTCTGTCGAAACAGTTGGGAGGAATGCGGAAATTTCCATATTCTGTTCACTTCGCGGGCTTCTTCCGCAGCTTCAGGTCAATGCCCCGCCGGGATGCCGCCATCTGAAGCAGTTCTGCCACCTGGACCGCCTTTTCTTTTACCGGCAGATCCGCCGGCCCTCTGGACAGCTGCGCTAAAACAGCGTTCAGTTCTTCCAGTTCCAGCAGATTGACCGCGGCGGCAAACAGGGGCTTTCGCCTGCCGTCATTGCAGGTCTCCAACAGGGTTTGCAAAATTTCGCACTTTTTGACCTGTTCCGCCCGGTATGCCTCCGGACCGATGCGCCGCGCTTTTTCCATATCCGCCCGCCGATTGCGATGGGTGATGAAGCTGTCGTATTCATCGATCCCCTCGTAGCGGGCACAGGGGTACTCCGCGCACAGATAGCAGTACGCCACACCGCCGTGTTCCAAGCTGCACCGGGCAACGGCGCAGCTCTGGTTTCCTGTGCCTCCGCCGCACCCCGGACAATAACCGCCCAGATGCATGGTGCAAAGCCCGCAGTTCAATCCACAGAGCGAAAACAGCTGATCTTCCCGTTCAAAATCTTTCATAGCCTCACCTATCTGCTGACAGTTCTTTATTCAGGAGCGCACGCACACGCTCCACTCCGTTGGCAGCCTTAATGCCAATGACTGGCACCGTCTGTCCCGCTTCGTCCAGCGCAGACTGGCCAGAAACACCACCCGCCTACTTCGTTGGTCGTTGAACATCCCTTGCTCCTTTCACAAATCATCCTCTGTATGCGGACAGGGGCGGGATTCATGATTCCCGCCCCTGTTTTCGTGGCTTTTACGCCCGCATCGCCTTGGCGGATTCCTCCAGCTTGGCGATCAGCTCTTGATATTTGGCGGCTTTCTCCCGCTCCACATTGACCACCGCCTCGGGGGCCTTGGAGACGAATTTCTCGTTGGAGAGCTTCTGCTCCACGATCCGCAGGCCGTTCCTGGCCTTTTCGATCTCCTTTTGGATGCGGTCCAGCTCGGCGGCAATGTCCACCAGCTCCGCCATGGGCATATAGGCCGTGGCGTTGTGGGTAACCACGGACACCTGCTTGGAGACATCGGCGGGCGCCGCAGCCGCAAAGGTGACCTCGCTGGCGTAGGCCAGACGCTGGATGAAGTGCAGGCCCTGTTTGTAGATCTCCGGGGTGGCGGTGACCAGCAGCACCTCCGCTTTCTTGGAGGGCGGCACGTTCATCTCCGCCCGGCGGGCGCGGATGGCCTTGATGGTATCCATGACGGCCTCCATCGCGGCCTCTTCCTCCGGGAAGTGCAGGGCTTCCTGATATTCCGGCCAGTGGGAGGTCATGATGAAATCGCCGGTGTGGGGCAGCGCCTGGAAGATCTCCTCCGTGATGAAGGGCATGAAGGGATGCAGCAGCTTCAGCAGCTCCGTCAGGACATAACAAAGAACGTTCTGAGCCGCCAGCTTGGCGCCCTCGTCCTCGCCGTTCAGGCGTGTCTTGGTCAGCTCGATATACCAGTCGCAGTAGGTATCCCAGATGAAATCGTAGACCTTGGCGGACGCCACGCCGATCTCATAGGCGTCCAGGTTCTCCGTGACTTCCTTCACCAGGGTGTTCAGCTTGGAGAGCACCCACTTGTCCTCCGGGGCCAGCTGGTCCGCCGCGGGCAGCCCGCACTTGTCGATGGTCAGGTTCATCATGACAAAGCGGCTGGCATTCCAGATCTTGTTGGCGAAATTCCGCATGGCCTCGCACTTCTCGGTGTAGAACCGGGTGTCGTTTCCGGGGCTGTTGCCGGTAATGAGGTTGAAGCGCAGGGCGTCGGCGCCGTACTTCTCCGCCATCTCCAGGGGATCGATGCCGTTGCCCAGGGACTTGGACATCTTGCGGCCCTTGTCATCCCGGACCAGGCCGTGGATGAGAACAGTGTGGAAGGGGATCTTCTTCATCTGCTCACAGCCGGAGAAAATCATGCGGGCCACCCAGAAGAAGATGATGTCGTAGCCGGTGACCATGACGGACGTGGGATAGTAATAGTCCAGATCCGCGGTTTTTTCCGGCCAGCCCAGGGTGCTGAAGGGCCACAGGGCGGAGGAGAACCAGGTGTCCAGCACGTCCTCGTCCCGGGTCAGGTGGGTGCAGCCGCACTTCTCGCACTTCGTCGGATCCTCCCGGCTGACGTTGATGTGGCCGCACTCGTCACAGTACCATGCGGGGATCTGATGGCCCCACCACAGCTGGCGGGAGATGCACCAGTCATGGACATTCTCCATCCAGTTGGTGTAGGTTTTGGAAAAACGCTCGGGAACGAACTTGACCTCGCCGTCCTTTACAACACGCAGGGCCTCCTTTGCCAGAGGCTCCATCTTCACGAACCACTGGGCGGAGATCAGCGGCTCCACATCGTTGTGGCAGCGGTAGCAGGTGCCCACGTTGTGGTTATAGGGCTCGGTCTTCACCAGATATCCCTGCTCCTCCAGGTCCTTCACGATCTGCTTGCGGCACTCGTAGCGGTCCATCCCGCAGTAGGGGCCGCCGTTCTCGTTGATCTTGCCGTCATCGCCGATGCAGCGGATGACCTCCAGATTGTGGCGCAGGCCCACCTCGAAGTCGTTGGGGTCGTGGGCGGGGGTCATCTTCACGGCGCCGGTGCCGAAGCCCAGTTCCACGTAGTCGTCGGCCACGATGGGGATCTCCCGGTTCATAATGGGCAGAATGCAGGTCTTGCCCACCAGGTGCTTGAACCGCTCGTCCTCCGGGTTCACGGCCACGCCGGTGTCGCCCATCATGGTCTCGGGGCGGGTGGTGGCCACCACCAGGTCGCCGGAGCCGTCGGCCAGAGGATAGCGGATGTGCCACAGGTGGCCGGGCTTGTCCTGGTACTCCACCTCGGCATCGCTCAAAGCGGTGATGCAGTGGGGGCACCAGTTGATGATGCGGCTGCCCTTGTAGATCAGGCCCTTGTCATACAGCTCGCAGAAGGTCTCCCGAACGGCCTTGGAGCAGCCCTCGTCCATGGTGAAGCGGGAACGGTTCCAGTCGCAGGAGACGCCCATCTTCTTCTGCTGTTCCACGATGCGGCCGCCGTATTTCTCCTTCCACTCCCAGACGCGCTCTAAGAACTTCTCCCGGCCCAGGTCATAGCGGGTCTTCCCCTCCTTGACCCGCAGCTCCTCCTCCACCTTGATCTGGGTGGCGATGCCGGCGTGGTCGATGCCGGGGACCCACAGGGCCTCATAGCCCTGCATCCGCTTGAAGCGGGTCAGGATGTCCTGGAGGGTGCAGTCCATGGCATGGCCCATGTGGAGCTGGCCGGTGACGTTGGGGGGAGGCATGACGATGGAGAAGGGCTTCTTCTCAGGATCGGGGGTGCTGGCGAAGCAGTTGTTGTCCTCCCACATCTGATAGATGCGGGACTCCACCTGCTGGGGTTCATACACCTTGGGCAGTTCTTTGTTCATTGGTTAATCTCCTTTTTATCTGTGTAATCTTCTTGATTTTATTTGAATCATGTCTTTTCCGCTCTTGCTCTTCCAAAAATCCACAAACATTTCGGGGTTCCCCATCGTCATAGCCTCTTTTGGTAAAACAAACGCATGGCGTTTGTCCAAAAACAGGAACCAGCGCTTCTGATCATCATATCATCATATGCGTCCTGAAAACCATTGTAGTGATAATGGGCAACGCCTTTACTTGTCTGCGCCGTTACACCTTCATCATCTAATACAAACAGGAAGCTGCCAGTATTCTTCAGCATCATGTGTCGGCTCTTCCATGCGGAAATGCGGAAGTAAAAGAGTCCCAAAAACAGCCATAGCAGCCCAATTGCCAGCGGAACGGCCACCAGCTGCCAAACAGGCGTCTCCCCCACATATCCCCCATCCAGCCATGATAGGCCGGAAAGAACAAAAGCCGCGCCTACCACAATCAAAAGCAGGCGAAACAATGGCGTTGTCCATCGTCGGATTTTTCCCCTTTTTACGCTCAACTTGTTTAAAGCCACCAGTTCTTGTGTCGAATACCCGTTTGACAATTCAAACCGAAACTCCATCTTCCCCTCCCAAAGAAAAACGCCCCGAGCCTTTCGGCTCAGGGCGAACAGTTCTGTCCGTGGTACCACCTGGATTCGGGAAGATTCCCGCACTCTTGGGCGCAAAGCGCCCCTCCCCGGTAACGGAGGGATCACCGCCGCGGCTTACTTCTCTTTCATCCGCAATGCTCCGGGACGACTTCTCCGGCCGCTTCACGGGCGCTTCCACCAACCGCGCCCTCTCTTGGCTTTCACTGACCGGGTACTGCTCCCCATCTTCGCAGTATTATATTCATACTCATGTTAGTATAATATACCCGGTTTTGATTGTCAAGATTATGATAAACGCAAAATCTCCTTTTTCAGCCGGGAAATGATGCGCTTTTCCAGCCGGGAGATGTAGCTCTGGGAGATGCCCAGCTGGTCCGCCACCTCCTTTTGCGTCTGCTCCTTTCCACCGCCCAGCCCGAAGCGCAGGGTAATGATCTGCTTCTCCCGGGGAGACAGGATGCTGATGGCCGCCGCCAGCAGGGAGCGGTCCACGTCCTCCTCAATGGGGCGCATCACCGTGTCCCCGTCGGTGCCCAGCACGTCGGAGAGCAGCAGCTCGTTGCCGTCCCAGTCGGTGTTCAGCGGCTCGTCAAAGGAGACCTCGCCCTTCCGGTTGGCGTTTTTCCGCAGGTACATCAGGATCTCATTTTCGATGCACCGGGAGGCATAGGTGGCCAGCTTGATGTTCTTGTCCGTCCGGTAGGTCCCCACCGCCTTGATGAGTCCGATGGTGCCGATGGAGATCAGGTCCTCGATGTTGATGCCTGTATTTTCAAACCGCCGGGCGATGTACACCACCAGACGCAGGTTATGTTCGATCAGCTCCTTCCGGGCGTCCTCGTCCTCCAGGCGCTCCAGCAGCTCCGCCTCCCGCTCCTTTGTCAGCGGCGGCGGCAGGGTGTCGCTTCCCCCGATGTAATGGATGCCAGCTGACGGCACCAGCCCCAGCCATTCCAGCAGCTGCCGCCACTTTGTCAGTAACATGTTCATGACTTCCTCCCTTTCTGACCTCGCCGCCCCACAGGGCTGTGTATCCCGTTCCCAGCGCCGTCGGCGAAAGGGCCGCGGACAGTCCTGGATACCGCGTCTCGGCGATCTCCGTCCAGTCGGTGCGCACCGCCAGCAGCAGGCCGCCCGCAGTCCCCACCGCGTGATACGGCACCAGATGGGGCCGCAGCTCCGGCGCCGCCCGGCGCACAGGCGCCAGCAGGTCCGCCGGAGCGCTGAGCGCCTCCGGTGTCAGCATCTGCCGGACTTCCCGCGGCAGCACGGCGTTCAGAGCGCCGGGAGCCGCCACCAACACCGGCTGTCCTGCCGCCGGATCCCGCAATGCGTTTCCGCTGTCCCACAGAGCGGCCAGCTCTGTGATCCGGCCGCAGGCGCAGATTCGCACCGGGAGCGTCTCGCCGCCGACACCGTGCTTTGCCGCCGACCGGAACACCACCGTCAGCACCAGATATGCCGCGGCGGCGGCGATCAGCAGGACTTTGGCGTTTACGTCCGTGTAAAAGATGCCATTCACCATAGGCACGGCGCTGCCCGCCAACAGTCCCAGCGCCAGCACACAGCCCGCGAAGCCGCAGGAGACCGTGAACAGCAGCAGCGTCAGGCGGAGCAGCTTTTCCTCCCCGCCGTAGGCCAGCAGCGACAGCAGCACACCTGCCGCCGCCTTTGCCGGCGCGGCGGACAAAAAGCCGCCCCAGGGCAGGAACACCGCTACGGCATAGGCGCCGCCCGTCAAAGCCGCCAGCAGATACCGCCCCCGCCGGAGGGGCACTCCCGCCAGCCGTGCGGTCAGCAGGAGCAGCAGATAATTCATCGCCGCATTCAGGACAAACACGCTGTCCACATATACCACCGTCATGGCATCCCCCCTCCTGTTCAACGGAACCCATTATAGGGCAGGCTCCTTGTAAAACCAGTCGCAAAAGGGAGATGCACCTTAAAAAAGGTGCATCTCCCTTTTGCTTTACCCGGATAAAAAATCATTTTCTAAGACCGGATATCTTATCGCATTGCCAAGGTCACATCGCCCACGGCTGCCAGCTCTCCCTGGCGGTACACCTCCGCTGTACAGGTGGCAATGGCCTTTTCCCTCCGCTCAGAAGCAAGCTTTGCCCGGATCTCAATGGTATCCCCTGGAATGATCTTGCGCAGGAAACGAACGTGATCGATCCCCAGAAATAGGGGCGTTTTTCCCGCGTATCGTTCCATAGAAAGAAGCAGAATATCCGCAGTCTGCGCCATGCACTCCACTGAATAGACGCCAGGCAGCACCGGCTCATCCGGAAAATGTCCTTTAAAAATCTCCCGTGCCGGATCAACGTAGAAGGTACAGGTGATGGACTCCCCCTGTACTATTTTTTCCACAGTGCTGACCAGCAGCATCGGATCCCTGTGAGGGATCACTTTCTTAATTTCTTCCTGACTCATCTTCATGGCTGAATACACCTCCGTAATGACTCATTTTTCTGCCGCGCTAATATCTATGCACGGAATTCAGTTAACTACATTGATCGGTGCTCCGGCCAGGTACGCTCTGGCGTTTTCCGCCGCGCAGTCCATGATCCTCTGCCGGCTCTCCCGGGAAGCCCAGGAAATATGCGGGGTGATGAAGCAGTTTTTTGCATGCAGCAATGGGTTGTCCCCGCGAATCGGCTCTGTGGAAACCACATCCAGTCCCGCCGCATAAATCTTTCCGCTGTTGAGCGCGTCCGCCAAATCCTGCTCCACCACCAGCTGTCCACGGCTGTTGTTCAAAAGAATGACTCCATCTTTCATCTTGGCGATGGTCGTTTGATTGATCATTCCCTCGGTCTCGGGGAATAGGGGACAATGTAGTGCAATCACATCAGATTTTCCCAGCAGTGTGTCCAGGTCCACATAGGTCCCAATGGCTCTGCCGCTCTCGTTTTCATAACGGTCATGCGCCAGAACATTCATGCCAAGAGCCCTGGCGATTTTCCCCGTCTGCTGGCCGATACGCCCGAAGCCGATGATTCCCAGTGTCTTTCCGTCCAGCTCAATCAGGGGATAATCCCAATAACACCAGTCCTGGCAGCGTTCCCACTTTCCCTGATGCACGCTCTCGCTATGAGCGGCCACATGGTGGCAAATCTCCAGCAGCATGGCAATCGCAAACTGCCCCACCGCCGCTGTGCCGTAGACCGGTATGTTGGAGACGGGGATCTCCTTTTCCCTGGCATATGCAACGTCCACTACATTGTAGCCGGTAGCCAGCACGCCGATGAACTTCATATGGGGGCAGGCATCAATCACCCGGCGGGAAATCGGCGTCTTATTGGTAAACACCATCTCCGCCTCCCCGACGCGGCTGATGATCTCCGCCTCATCCGTCAAGCTCGTCCGGTCGTATACCCGCAGCTCTCCCAGCGTCTCCAGGGCGTTCCAGCTTAAATCTCCGGGGTTTTCCGTATATCCATCCAGCACCACGATCTTCATATCAACAGCTTCCTTTCTTTTTCTCGATTTCCGCTCCCAGCCTCAGCAGGCAGAAAAGCCTGTCGGCGGCCTCTCCTGCCAGTTCATCCGCCCGTTCCATCGCTTTTTCCAGCGGCATGGCGTCATTGATGGTCGGCACCACGGCGGAAATCCCACGCGCATAAATATCTGATGCATCCGCTCCCATGCCGCCCACCAATGCCACTGCTGGAACATCATGTGCTCTGCACAGCCTGCCAATGCCGTCCAAGACCTTGCCGCAGGCGGACTGCCCATCGCAATGCCCCTCTCCGGTGATAACCAGGTCTGTCCCCTGAAGGTGGTCCGCAAACCTTGAGATTTCCAGCATCAGCCCAATCCCGGAGCAGACCTCAGTATCCAGAAATGCCATCAACGCCGCGCCCAGTCCCCCGGCCGCGCCTGCCCCAGGCAGGCCGCGGATCTGGCGCCCGGTGGTCTTTTCCAACACATCGGCATAGACGCTCATCCCCGTTTCCAAAAGCTGTCGCCGCTGGGCATCCGCACCCTTTTGGGGGCCAAAGACCATAGTGGCGCCTGTGGGACCTAAAAGCGGATTGCGCACATCGCTCATAATGCGGAATCTTGCCTTTGCGGCCAGTGGTTCAAGCCCGCTCCGGTCGATTCGAACAATGTGTTCCAAATCTCTGGGCAGCGCCTCCAGTTCCTGGCCCTGCCGGTCCAGAAAACGGATTCCCAGCGCCCGCATGCATCCGATTCCTCCGTCATTGGTGGCGCTGCCGCCCAGCGTCACCACAATATCCCGGCAGCCATCCCGCAGCGCCTGAAGAATGATCTGCCCGGTCCCGTAGGTGCTGGCCAAAAGAGGGTCCCGTTCCACCGGCGGAACCAGTGTCAGGCCGCTGGCCTCCGCCATCTCCACCACTGCGGTTCCTTCCGCCAGCAGTCCATAGCGGCTCTTGCGCGGACGGCCCATGGGATCATATGCCTCCACTGTCACCTCTCTGCTTCCGGGCAGTTCCAGTAAAGCGGCCAAGGTCCCTTCGCCGCCGTCCGCAATGGGGATCTCCACGATCTCACAGTCCGGGAAATACCGGCGTGCGGCACGGGATAAAATACCAATCATCTCCCGGGAGGAAAAGGTTCCCTTAAAGGAATCCGGTGCCAATATGATTTTCATACACGCTCCTTCGCTGCTCGCCGTCCGATGATGTTCCCGGCCTGCTCCAATGCCGGATGAAGCTCCCGGAACGTCTCCGCTGCCCGCAGGTAAGCCTCCGCATACTCCCGCCGCGGCAGGATATACTCCCTTGGCTTATTCCAGCACACAAGATCTCCCTGAGACAGCCGTCCTGTTCCCATCCCTGCCAGCATCGCGCTTCCCATGGTCTCTGTCTCCAGATGCTCCGGTACGATCAGTTCTTTTTGAAAAATATCACTGAGGATCTGCAGCCACACACGGCTTTTTGCGCCGCCGCCGCCTGTATAAATGCGGTCAATGCGCGCGCCACTCTCCTGTTCGAGGATCTTCATATTCTCCCACAGGGAGAAACCAACGCCCTCCAGCACAGCCCGGGCATAGTGTCCTGCGGTGTGGAATGCCTCCATCCCCAGAAAAGCGCCTCTGGCGGCAGGTTCCCAGTGCGGGCAGGTGCTGCCCGTCAGATAGGGAAAGAAAAACAATCCCTCGGACGCGGCGGGAACATGTTCCGCCATAGCGTCCATTTCCCGGTAGTTTCCCTCCTCTGGACAGCGGAACAGTACATCCCGAATCCAGCGAACCGCGATGCCCGCATTGTTGACCGGGGTCATACTGATCCTGCGGCTGCGGTCTGGAAGCTGGGTATTGAGAAAGCGGCGGTCCAGCCGCGCGGGATAGGCCGCAAATCGTCCCACGCTGCCAAGAATCAAAACGGTCTCTTCTTGTCCCGCGGCCATGCCCTGCATGGCCGCCACCGTGTCCATGCACCCCACGGTCACAGGGATCCCATCCGGCAGGCAGAGGCCCTCCGTCTTTTTGGTGCGCCCCACAATCTCCTGAGAACCGAACAGTGGCGGACACATTTCACGAGAAATGTGAAAATAATCGCACAGGTCTTGGCTCCATGAGCCGCGCTCCAGGTCATAAAGCATCGTGGTCGCCGCCCTGGTATGGTCCATGCTGTACACCCCGGTCAATCGCATCACCAAATAGCTGCTGGGTGTAAACAGGTAGCAGACCGAACCAAAGGCCTCTTCCCTCTCCTGGAGCCATTTCAGCGTGGGACCCCACAAAAATCCAGCGGCATTCCGGTTTCCCGTAATGGAAAAGATCCGCTCCTCCCCAAATTCTCTGGAAATCCGTTCCACCATGCAGCCCCCTCGCTGATCCATCTGCATAATGGCGTCAAAGGGAGCCTGCATATCTTTGTCCGTGGGGATCAGGGCGTTGGCGTGGCTGATCCCAATGGCTTCTATTCTCCGCAGGTCGCACTGACTCTCCAGCTCTGCAAAGCAGCCGCAAAGGCTCTTCCACCACACCTCCGGCGAAATCGTCACCCGTCCGCCCTTCCGGTATTCCAGGCTGTACGCGCGGTATGCGCAGTGCAGCCGCTCTCCTTCCTCAGAAAATAACGATACTTTCAGGCCCGTGGACCCTACATCAATCCCTGCTAACATGCTCTACTCTCCCCGCAGCCGAAGCGGAAACAGTTCCCTGTTCGCCCGGTAAATCTTTTGAAACAGTTCATATCCTACGTCATATACTGCCCGGTTTTCGGCCTTGGGACGGCACACACTTCCCGCATCCCGCTCCGGCCAGGGAATGGGCAAGCCCAGCGCCTGCATGCACAAAAAGGCGTCTCCGCGAACCGCGGCGTCAAACCCCATTTTATAGACGCAAATCTCTCTGTTTAAAATATCGGCTTTAATTTGCGTCCAGACAGGGCTGCGATATCCTCCGCCGGTCCCGAGAATCGGTTTTTTTTCCAGTTCAGTTCCGAATTCCTCCAGAATGGTCCGCAGCGCATAGCCAGTGCCTTCCATGATTGCCCTGACCAGATCCGCGCGGTCGGTGGCAGTGGAGATGCCGAAATAGATCCCCCGCAGCGATGTATCCCACAGCGGTGCCCGCTCTCCGTTCAGGTATGGCAGAAACGTAACGCCCCGCGCCCCCGGAACGGAGGAGTCCGCCAAACGGTCATATTCCTGGTAATCCCCGGCACGGTCCACCTGGTCCCGGAACCACTTCAGCGCGCCGCCTGAGCAGGACATGCTTCCCTTTAAGATCCACTGCCCCGAAAGCGCGTGTTTCAGGCTGCAAAGATTCGGGTGAAATTTAGGCTCGGCCTGGAGCACACCGATTCCCGAGGACTGGCCGCTCATCTCAAAAATGTCTCCCGCGGTTCGCAGTCCCAGTCCCAGGGGGACGGCGGCACCATCGATGCAGCCTGCCACCACCAGCACGGAGGGAGGAAGTCCCCACGCTTCTGCCACAGCTGGCAGCACCTCTCCAACGATCTCGCCGCAGCCGCAGATGCGGGGCCATTTCTCCATTTCCAGCCCGAACAGCCCAAAGGCCTTTTCCTCCCAGTCCATCTGGTAGATATTGACCATCTGTGTCAGAGCGGCGTGGGTCTGGTCAATGGTACGCCGGCCGGTGAGCCGATAGACAAGCCACCCGTTGATCTGGAGATACTGGTCTACTTTTCGGTATGTCTTCGGATCGTTTTCCTTCTGCCACAGAAGTTTTGGCAGAACATAATAGGGATCAAGCCGGTTTCCGGAATATGCCTCAATATAAGCCTTGTGCAGCGCCAGTTCCCGCTCACAGATTCCCTGTGCCCGCCGGTCCATCCAGATCATGGCGTTTCCAACAGGATTTCCCTGCCGGTCAATCCCAAACAGTGTCGGCGCCTGACTGCTGACGCACACGCAGCAGATTCTGGAGGCCAGATCCGGGCGGGCAGCCGTCAGCTGGCGGACGGCTGCCGCTGCCGCGTTCCACCAGTCCTCCGCCCGCTGCTCCGCCCAGCCCTCCGATGGATAAAAGCTCGGGTACTCCCTGGACACTTGACAAAGTCCATTGCCGCCGGCGTCCACCAGCCCGGCCTTGACGCTGGTGGTGCCGACATCCACACCCAAAAACAGTTTATCGGACCACATGGATCGGTTTCCCCTGTTCCATAAACGCCCGTACATCCTCCATAACGATCCTGGTCTGCTGGGCGATCATATCCCGGGAGGCGCCGCCGATGTGTGGCGTCAAAATTATGTTGTCAAGCTCCAGGAATGGAGAATCATGCGGCATCGGCTCATGGACCTGCGCGTCCAAAGCCGCGCAGGCGATGCGTCCATCTTTTAGGGCACTATACAGCGCCTCCTCATCCAGCAGCGCCCCCCGGGCGGTATTGATTAGAATGCCGGTCTTTTTCATTCTGCCGATGGCTTCGCCGTTCACCAGCCCGCGGGTCTGCTCGGTCAGCTTGGCATGTATGCTGACAATGTCAGACTTAGAGAACAACTCCTCCCAAGTCACGCTCCGCACCCCCTGGGGCCACTGTGTCAAAAAGGGATCATAGGCCAGCAGCTCCACATCAAAGCCTGAAAGCTTTCTGGCCACCCGTCTTGCAATGGCGCCATAGCCTACAAAGCCCACGGTCTTGCCGTCCAGTTCAAATCCGTCAAAGGTCTTGAATCCATTGTTCCCTGCCATGTCCCAGGGAACCCGGTCCCATTGCTGCGACATGATGTAATGGTGGGTTTTGGGGATGTGCCGCAGGGCGCACAGCATCAGCGCCACTGTCAGCTCCGCCACAGCGTTGGCATTTCTGCCGGGAGCTGAGGAAACCCACACCTGGTGACGGCGGACCGCTTCCCGGTCCACATTTTCCACGCCACCTCTGGAACAGGCGATGAACCGAAGCTTGGGAAGATGGTCCAGAACGTAATCGTTGATCTCCTCATAGCAGATCACCATCATCTCACAGTCAGCCGCCTGCTCTACCAATTCTTCCGGTGTCAGCTTTTTTCCGGTGGCGCCCCAACCTCCGAACTTCAGCTCCGCATACTGCTCCAGCTCCCGGATTCCCTCCGGCGTAAGCTGGGCGGACACAAAGGCTTTCATTATTTTCTGACTCCTTTCACGCCCAGGGGTCCAGAATTGTCTTGACTCCCACGTAATTGGCTTTCATCTCAAAGGCGGTTTTCCACTCCTCCAGGGGGAAGCAGCCGGAGATCATCCCCTCGGTCCTGACCTTGCCGGAATCCAGCAGGCGGAATACTTCTTCCTGATTTTTAGCGGAGGAAGAGGAAGATCCCGTTACCACAAGTTCCTTATAATGAATGATATTGGGGTCCAGGGAGATTTTTGTCCCAACCGGCATTCCCGCAAAAATCACCAGCCGCCCGCCTTTTTTCACATAGTCCAGAGACTGCTCCAGCACTGCGGGAACACCTACGTCTACAATCACCGCGTCAGCGCCGCGGCCATCCGTCTGCGCGGCGATGACCGCCTTGACATCCTCGTTGGCCGGATCTAAAACCAGATCCGCACCCATGCGCAGGGCCATCTGCCGCTTCTCAGCAATAGGCTCCACAACGATGAGCTTTTTCAGGTCGCTTCCGCGGGCAAGCTGCGTATGGAACAACCCAATGGGACCCGCGCCGATGATGACAAACACATCGCCCGGCCGCAGGCATGCCTGCTGGATACCATGGTACGCAGCGGCGATGGGCTCGGAAATGGCGGCGATCTCATCGGAAACGCCGTTGGGAATGCGCACCACGTTGCCGCAGGCGATGGCCTCTTTGGGGATGCGGACATACTGTGCGAATCCCCCGTCAATCTCATAGCCAATGGTGGTGCGGCTCACACAGATATTGGTCTTTCCCTCCAGACAACAGTGGCACTTACCGCAGTGGATCATGGGATAGACGCTGACCCGCTCACCAGCCTGATACCCAGAAACCTTAGCACCCACCTGCTCAATGACGCCAGAGAACTCATGTCCGGTGATTCTGGGCGCTGCGATGACCTTGGTCCCTTGGTAGATCCGATTGTCTGTACCGCACACGCCGCCAAAGCGTACCCGAACCAAAATCTCCTCCTCGCTAATAACAGGAATCGGGACCATTTTGACCGCAAACTGCTTAGGCCCCTGGAACACCAGAGCCTTCATCATACCGTTTTCCATAGCTCCTCCCTTACAAAGAAACCTTAGCGAAAAGATGTTTGAGGTCGCTTTCTGTCAGCGTCCGGGCCTTTCCCTGCGAGAGGAAATGGATCATCAGGTCGTTCTCCACCTCATTGGCGCAGGAAACCGCCGTTTCCATATCCTTTCCGACAGCCACCACCCCATGGTTGCCCAGCAGCACCGCGTTCGATTTTAAAATGCCATTTCGCACATACTCCCCAAGCTCTTCAGAGCCGGGAAAAGCGAAGGGTGCCACCTGAACCTGGCCGACTTTGGCGGCAACACTGGGGACATAAACCGGCATGCACGCCCCGGGCTCCGCCATGCTTGCAAAAGTGGTAGCATAGATAGAATGCGTATGGCACACTGCGCGCACATTGGGCCGTATCTCATAAGCCGCCAGATGCAGCGGCACTTCCTTAGTGGGTGGACATCCATCCAGATGCTCGCCATGGACGCTGCATTTGCTGATGCACGCCTCGCTCATGTGCCCCAGAAAGAAGCCGGTAGGTGTCAGCAGGACGGTGTTCTCGTCCATCCGGATGGAGAGGTTTCCGCCGCTGCCCTTTACCAATCCCTGGTCGTACAGCTCCTTTCCCCAGTTTACCAATTCCCGCCGGAGCCGCTGCTCCTGCTCATAAGTCGCAAACTTGTCCATATTCTGTATACACTCCTCTCTTCAGTCACAGCTTATCAATGTAACCGATGCCGAAAGCGTCCGTATACCGGGTCAGCGCCATATCAGTTACCTCCACAAAGCTCAGTTCCACCAGATACTGCACCTGGCAGCCCGGTTCCAAATGACCAACAAAAGTCTCCCCGCCGGGTGCGGAGCAAACCATATGAATATGCGGCACTCCATTGAGCACAATGCCCTGCATGCATCCCAGCTCAATCGGCTTTTTCTCGGAGATAAAATAATCACAGGGCTGGTCGCTGGTCTTGGCAATGGCGTGAGCCTCCAGCTGGCGCAAAGACCCGATACCAGAAGTAAGGATCGCGTTCTTCACGCCAGACTTCTTCAGCTCCTCTGTAATAGTTTCCAGCACAAGCTCTCCCTTACCCAAATGCAGGACAATTACGCGGCCATACTCTTTGCATTCAAACTTTTTCATGCTGATTTCCTCCCTATTTTGTAATCGTTTTCATTTTTAGTAAAAATTTTTGTGACAGCATTAGCTTTCTCGCGCAGTCAAATTGTAATCGTTTTCATTTTAAAATGCAAGAGCCTTTTTATTTTTTGTAGAAAATAGCAAATCAGGCCCCTCGCTTTTTGGCAAAACACCGTAAACTGCGGGAAATCACGTCTGCGGAACCCCCAAAGAATTGCCCTGGATAATCGTCGGATCAAAAATAAACTTCCTGTTTTCTCCCTCCGGATTTTGAATCCGCTCAAGGATCGCCTTTCCAAGCCGCTCTCCAATAGCTGTGGTATCAAAGGTGGCGGAGGTGGGACGGGTGACCATCAAATCCATATTGTTAATGGCGTCATACGAAACAAGGGAAACCTGCTCCGGCACCCGGATATTCCGGGCGTGAAGCTGCTCCAAAATGCCAACTGTAAGCATGTTATTCATGGAGAGAATGGCGGTGGGCTTGTCCTCCATTTCGTATAGATGGTTCACAGCCTCCATGCCAGACTGCATCAGAAAATCTCCCGTATATATATACGGGTAATGCTCATCCACACAAATGCCCTTCTCCGCCATGGCGTCCACAAATCCCTGAAAGCGCTCCTGGCTGTTGCTCAGGTGTGCGGGGCCACAGACCACAAAAATTTTCCGGTGTCCCAGGGACAGCAGCTGCTTGGTCAGCAGATAGCAGCCCAGATGGTTGTTTGTATCCACCAGATCTCCGTGAAATCCCTCTGCCTGCACCTGACGGTTCAAAAGAACCATGGGAATCTGCGTGTTCATCTTTAAGATAAAATCGTCATTGTGGCCTGTTGTATTCAGAATCAGCCCGTCCACATTGCGGCTCAGCAGCATTTTCAGATAATCCAGCTCCCGGTCCGCCCGGTTCCCCGTGCTACACAGAAACAGATTGTACTTCTGTCGGCTGACGATATCCTCCACCGTTCTGGCAATGGAAATCAAAAAGTGGTTGGAGATATCTGGCACCAAAAAGCCAATCGAGTATGTGCTGTTCGTTTTCAGACTCTTGGCAATAGAGTTTGGCACATATCCAAGCTCCCGTACCGTCTCCATCACCCGCTGCCGCATAGCGTCTGTCACGCAGTCACTGTCATTCAGGACACGAGACACCGTGGCCACTGAGACATGGGTCTTTTTTGCGATATCCTTGATGGTGATCTGTTTTGGCATGAACGTACTCATTTCCCTGACCGCAGTTCCCTGGAATCCCTGAAACTCCCCTGCCGCCAGAAGTTTTTACATTAATTTTACATATTGTACCATAGATCCGTGAATCTAGCAAATACCTTTCTTGCCTTTTTCTCTTAAACGGTTGCGACAAAAATTCGTGTTTTTTTTGTCAAGATTGGCAGTTGCACTCCCCGTTCTCTTATGATAGGATAATAGGAAAGTAGGATTTATTAAATTTTATTTTTTGCCGCAATTTGTAAACGTATTCATTTAACGATGACCGAGGTATATTTTATGAAAATTGGATGCTGCGCACGTCCGGAGGAAATTTCTCTTGTGAAGGAACTGGGATTTGACTATGTTGAGCTGTCAGGAAAAGTCATTTCCGCCATGAATGAGGACTGCTTCCAGGCTTTGGTCAGCCAGCTTTCACAACTGGAACTTCCCTGTCGAAACCTGAACGCATATTGTCCGCCTGAAGTCCAGATGGCCGGCCCCGCCTATAACAAAAACGCCAACCGTGCTTACGCTGAAAGCCTGGCCAGACGGGCCATGGCCTTAGGGGTGCAGTGCGTTTGTGTTGGTTCCCCCCTCTCCAGAAGGCTGCCGGAAAACTTTGATCGAAAGCTGGCTGTGGATCAGCTCACGGGCTTTCTCTCCGACATGGCGGAGGTCTTTTCCTCAGCCAAGATTAAGATTGGTTTTGAAGCCCTTGGCGTCTGCTACTGCAATTTTTTCAACCATATGGAGGAGACACTTCCTCTGCTGGATCGCTTTCCCTCCGGAACCATCGGCTTGACCGTGGACTTCTACAACATGGAGCAGAGTGGTGAAGAGGAACTGCCTCTGGGCCCCTATCTGCCCCATATCGTTCACGCCCACATTTCCGACGACGCCGGCGCCCCTGACAAACGGGACTTTTTGATCCCATCTCGCTTTCCTATCCACCACAGGAGGCTCCGCCGCTTGATAAGCGGCGGCTACGATGAGACGATCTCCCTGGAGATCGATCTGCCGGTCCGAAGGACGGAGGCGATTCGCTCGCTTCAACTGCTGCGCGAGACCTGCATTTCCTAAGTAGTTTTTCCTCTATTTCTCTATTTTTTACAAAAGGAGTTTTACTATGGGACATTCACAAAAAAAAGTCATCATCTCGGCCGCCATCACCGGGGCCATCCACACGCCTGCCATGTCCCCTTATTTCCCCGCCTCGCCCGAACAGATTGCCACTCAGGCGGTAGAGGCAGCTAAGGCTGGCGCCGCAGTAGTCCATATCCACGCCCGCCGGGAAGACGGGATGCCCGTGGGTGATCATGAGACTTTCGGAAAGATCCTCTCTTCCATCAAGCGCCAGTGCAGCGCCGTAATCGGTATTACCACCGGCGGCGCAAACGGCATGAGTACCGAGGAGCGTTTTTCCGTCATTGAACGCTTCCAGCCGGAAATGGCCTCCGCGAATGGAGGGTCCATGAATTTCTGTTACCATAAGCTGGCCAAAAACCTGACTCCTAAATATGACTGGGAGCTGAATTATCTCACCCGCACCTATGACAATGTTTTCAAAAATACCTTCCAGGACATGGAGTACTGCATCCGGACAATGAACAAATGTGGGACTCTCCCGGAATATGAGGTTTTTGATTACGGTCAGCTGAGCAATCTGGCATTCTTCCAGAAAGAGGGTGTCATCACCCAGCCTATCTACATTCAGTTCGTTCCCGGCGTTATGGGCGGATTCCCCATGAGCAACGAGGGCATGATGTTCATGATTGACCAGGCAAAGAAGATCCTGGGCAGCGATATTCAGTACAGCACCGTGGCTGGCGGCCGGCGGATGTTCCGCTATGCTACCATGATGGCGCTGAACGGCGGCAACGTCCGCGTGGGCATGGAGGACGGATTATACATCAAGCCCAACGGCGAACTGGCAGTCAGCAATGCGGCTCAGGTAGAAAAGATCCGCCGGATTCTGGAGGATTTGGACTATGAGATTGCAACCCCTGAAGAAGCCCGTGAGATGCTGCACCTGAAAGGTGGTGACAAGGTCTGCTTCTGACCCGTGCTCCGCGTCTTTCAAAAATACATCCATAACCCCTGGTTCCTATTTGGAATCATAAATTGATCATGTAAACAGGAGGATTTTACAATGCGCATTGGTTTTATCGGTTTAGGCGCCATGGGGCGCCCCATGGCAAAGAATCTGATTCACGCCGGACATGAGCTGCATGTTTTTGATCTGGTGCAGCCCGCTGTTGACGAGCTGGTGGCTGCCGGCGCCATTGCCGAGGAGAACAACAAGGCTGTTGCCGCCGCTTCTGAAGTGGTCATCACCATGCTGCCCAACTCCCCGCACGTAAAGGCGGCAATCTGCGGCCCCAATGGTGTGCTGGAGGGACGCCACCCCGGCATGAAGATTATTGAAATGAGCTCCATCGCCCCTCTGATGACCCGGGAGGTGGGCGCCGCCTGTGCTGAAGCAGGCGTTCCCATGCTGGAATCTCCCGTATCCGGCGGAACCATGGGCGCAGCCGATGGCACGCTGTCTTTGATGTGCGGCGGTGACAAGGCCCTGCTGGAGGAACTGCGCCCCATTCTGGAGGTACTGTCCAGCTCTATTGTCCTCTGCGGCGGCCTGGGCGCCGGCAACACCACCAAGCTGGTGAACCAGCATATCATCGCCGTGGAGATCGCCGCCGTGGCCGAAGCGTTTGCCATGGGCCAGAAAGCCGGTGTAGAGCCGGAGGTCATCTTCAACGCCATCCACAATGGCTATGCCGGTTCCAAGGTCCTGGAAGGCAAGCTGACCGCCGCGATGGACCGTCAGTTCAAGGCCGGCTTCCGGCTGGATCTGCATATCAAAGACCTGGCCAATGCTCTGGAGACGGCTCACAGCGTGGGCGCGCCCATGCCCCTTGGCAGTCTTGTAATGGATGAGATGAAGTACCTCTCCAACAATGGTCTTGGCAGCGAGGACAACGCCACTCTGATGAAATATTATGAGCGCCTGGCCGGCATTGAGTTTCACCGCTGTCAGGAAGCTCAGTAAGGAGGCCGCCCATGAAAGTATTGATGCTGGACGCGGGCCCAGATCCCTCCTCCACCACCGCAGTCGCCCTGCATGAAATCCAGTCACAGCTGGAACAGGAGGGCGTGGAGTCCGAGGTCCTCTTTATCGGCCATGATCCGGACAAGTGCAACATGGATGCAGTCGTTCAGGAAATGCTGGGCAAAACAAGCGAGACGGACGGATACATCTTCGCCTGCCAGGGGCATTTCGGCGTTGCCAACAGCTGCCTCGCTACTGTGCTGCACCGGTTCTTCAATGCGGATTCCACCTGCGTCAATAAGCCCGTTTCCGCCGTCATCACCTGCCGGCGCAGCGGCGGCACCTCCGCACTGGCCGAGCTGAACTCCTTCTTCACCATGAAAGGCCTCCCTCTGGTCTCTTCCTCCTATTGGAACGTTTTGGTGGGCAATACGCCGGAGTTGGTCAGGCAGGACACGGAGGGACTGAAAACCATGCGGAACCTGGCCCGGAACATGGCGTGGATGCTCAAGAGCATTGAGGCCGGAAAAGCCGCCGGACTCGCAAAGCCCACGCTGGAATAACAAAAGGGCCACGCAACGCCTGACATTTTCCCCCGGGATGCCGATTCCAGCATCCCGGGGGGGCTGTTTGCCCCTGAACTCTCAGCGGTCCTCTCCCGCAAAAAACGTGCATCCACGATAGCCGTGTGATGCACGTTTTTAGATACCATCGATTAACAAGGGGAAACACGCCTGCCAGCGCCTATTTATGCTCGCTGGCAGGTCTTTCGGAGTTTTTCGGGAGCGAAAACGGGGGCTGGCAAGGCGGACGAGGCCGCCGGGCTGTCGCCCGGCAACGAGGACAACGCCCTGCGGGTCCATGATCCAGATGATCAGAAGCAGTGACCATACCCCGGCCACCATCGCGTCCTGAAACAATCCGCCTCCCCGGCGGTACGTCCCCCAGCCTTTGCGCCATATGTCTTCCAATGCCCCCAGTGCCACCATACCGTAAATACCCACGGAAGTGAGAATCTGATGCAGGAGCTGATAAGGGGACCAGTAGGCCGTGGCAAGAGATATAGCCGCCAGCACACCGAGCAGGAAATACGCCGTGCGGCTCTTTCCGGACAGCTCTTTCCGCCGCAGTGGCGGACGGAACAGGCTTTCTACGAGTTTAGACATGATGAAATACACCTCCGCGTTTTGAGGTAGAAAAGAAGCACACTGAACGCCTATTTAGACCGTCCAGTGTGTTTCTTCTCTGGAAAGGAAGGAAAGAGTTTTATCGCGGCACGTTATCAGCCCACCAAACAGAGCGTCAGCTGTGGGATAAACGTAATCGCCATCAAAGTGACAAACAGCGGCAGATAAAACGGCGCCACGCCGTGGATCATCTGCTCAAAGGACAGCTTGGAGACTCTTGCGGTGGCATACAGGCACATGCCGACCGGCGGTGTCAAAAGGCCGATCATCAGATTGAACACCATCACCAGGCCAAAGTGGACCGGATCGATGCCAAAGGCAGTGGCCGCCGGAAGCAGAATGGGCGTCAAAATGAGGATGGCCGCGTTGGATTCCATAAAGCAGCCCACAAACAGCAAAAACAGGTTGATCAGCAGCAAAAAGACGTATTTGTTCGCGCTGATGGACAGGAAGAAGTTCAACACCATGGTGGGGATCATGAACTTCGTGATCATATAGCCATACAGTGTAGACGCGGCAACCACCAGCATGATCGCGGCGGTTTCACAGCAGACCTCCCGGCCAGTGCGGATCAAATCACTCAGAGAGATCTCATGATAAATCAGGCGCGTGAGGATCAGTGCGTAGAGAGATGCGACCGCGGCCGCTTCCGTGGCTGTGAAAATGCCGCCAAGAATGCCGCCGATCAGAATGACCGGGGTCAGCAGCGCCAAAAAGGACTGGCAGAAAAGACGCCACACTTCCTTGAATGTGGGGAACTTCCGGCGGGGATAGTGGCGCCGGACCGCCATGACAGCCACCATCACGCCCAGGCAGATGGCGCAGGTCACGCCGGGAACGATACCACCCACCAGCAGCTTTGCAATGGACACGCTGCCGGCGCATCCAAACATGATCAGCGGAATACTGGGCGGGATGATGGGGCCGATGGTGCTGGAGGCCGCCGTAATACCCGCAGCGAACTCTGTGTCAAATCCCTCTTCCTCCATGGCCTTGATCTCAATGGTGCCAAGTCCGGCGGCATCGGCGACAGCGGAGCCGCTCATGCCGGCAAACACCACGCTGGCCAGGATATTGACCTGTCCAAGGCCGCCGGGGATCCAACCCACCAGCGCATTGCAGAAGCTGAATATGCGCTGGGTAATGCTTCCCACATTCATCAGCTTACCGGCCAGGAGAAAGAAAGGAATCGCCAGCAGTGTAAAGCTGTTGACACCGGAGGCCATCTTCATGGCCACGGTCCCCATCTGTGTCACGCCGAAGCTGCCGGAGTAAAACATGCCCACGATGGCAGTGATGCCCAGGGCATAGGGAACCGCTACGCCGATCAGGAACATGATCAGCAAAAGACCTATAAAAATTGCAATCAGCACAGCTTTTCCCTCCTCAAACCTTGTATTCTTCTTCCGCTTCCTGCAAAACGGTTTTGATATGCGCCGCGCGGTAAACCACAAACACGATACCGAACACACCGCCCACCAAAATCGGAATATACTGATAACTCATGATCAGCCATGTCGTGGAGCCAAAGGTCAGGGTGCTTACCTGCCCCATGACCTCGTAGCTGCCATAGCTTAAAATTGCCAAAAAGGCAACATACGCAGCCGTCATCACCCAATAAAGACCTATGCGCAGCTTCCGGGGGACCTTGTCAAAGAAGTAGGTGACCTTGAGCTGTTCATTTTTAGATTCCAATACGGGAAGCATCAAAAAGACCATCCAGATATAGAACATTCTGGAAAATTCCTCTGTAAACGTGACCGGCAGCTTCACCACAAAGCGGAACAGCACTTGCAGCAGACAGCAGATCAGCATCCCAACCAAAAATACCAGTGCGCATGATTCAATTATTTTTTCCAGTTTTTTCACGTGATACCTCTTTCATTTTAAACGGAAACCACGATGTTTCAGCGTACACCCCTGCCGCAGCCGCAGCAGGGGTGTGTACGATCTCAGCCAGCCATGTAGTTGTTGACGTACTCCTGCGCCAGGGGGTCCATCTCCGCAAGAACCTTTTCAATACCGGGGGTGGCAGCCTCGCGCCAGACATTCTTATCCACATCAACGAACGTCACACTGCCGTCGGCCAGGATGTCCTCCTTATACTGGGCATTCATAGCCTCCAGCTCTCCGTTGGCCCACTCAATAGCCTCTGCCAGGCAATCCACCAGGATCTGCTGCGCCTCCGCGTCCATGGAATCATAGAAATCGGCGTTGATGCACCAATGGTGCAGGCCCTGCAGATGTTCGGTATTCATGATATACTTATTGACCTCAAAGATCTTGTTGCTGTAAATGTTGTCAATGGGATTCTCCTGTGCATCCACCACGCCGGTCTGCAGCGCGGAATACGTCTCGGACCAGGCCACGACCGTGCTCAGCGCGCCCATACCACTCCAAACAGTCACCCAGGAATCAATCTCAGGCACCCGGACCTTGACGCCTTTGAGCTGGTCAGGTGTCGCGATCTCCTTGCTGGCGGTCAGCAGCCGGGGGCTGCGGTCCTGCAGGCCGATCAGATAGACATTGTTATTTTCCTTTGCCGCTTTGGCAATAGCGGCTCCCAGCGTCTCATCGGAATAGACGGCTTTTACGTCGTCCAGGCTCTCAAAAATAAAGGGGATCACCGTGGGATCAATGCCGGTGGCAATCTGGCTGCCGAAGTTGTCACCGAACTTTCCAATGTGAATTTCGCCGGTCTTGATCTGCTGCATGTTCTCCGTCTCGGAACCGAGAACCGCGTCCTGGAAGAAGTTGATCTTGATTCGGCCGCCGGACGCCTCATCTACCAGTTCCACGAACTTTTCACCACAAAGGCCGCCCACTGTGCCGGTCGCGTCAAAAGACGCCATGGTGATCTCGTACTCCGGGGCATTACTCCCCTGTGAAGCAGTGTCTTCATTTCCTTCGGGCGCCGGAGTCGTGTCTTTCGAACCGCCACAGGCCGTCATAGCCAGGAGCATGCTCAGCGTAAGCATCAGTGCAAAAATTTTCTTCATTGTCAAGAGAGCCTCCAATCTCATTTTTGTTTCGCAGACGGAAAAGAAAACGTTTTCATTTTTCTGATAGATTTAGACCGCTCAAGTAAAAATCTACTTCCGGCAAGGGTAAACTTCTACTTTTTACGCGGCTGGCAGAATCCAAATCATCTAGCTGCAGAGCGTTTTTCTTTCTTCTGCTTAATGTAGGATAATTCTATCATGCATTTTTTGCTTTTGCAATCTTTTTTTCGTGGTTTTCCTACACCGGAATGTACAAATAGATGTCCGTTTTTTGTGAGTTTTGCTAATCTTGATTTTTTCTGCTTGCTCTTTTGTCAAATCCGTCAAAATAGTTGTCGAGAAGTTGTTGAAATCGTTTTCAAATATTTGTACTACAAGCCATATGCAATAGGAGCTTTCCTCGCAGTATGTATGCAGTCAGCCTCCCTTTTTGGAAAGCTGACTGCATAATCGACTGCATTCAGCCCTGCGTTGACTGTTTTTCAATATCGATGTACAAACCGCCTACATAATCCATATGCTCTTTCATTCTCTGCCCCGCCAGATTCACATCCCCCGCACATACGGCCTCCATGATCGCTTGGTGCTGTAAGGTAGAGATCTGATGTGCGGCCGGCGCGTCTGCCTGGAGCCTCCGTATCCAATCATGGATCCCATCGATCAACAGTAAAAGTGTCTGCTTTAAAAAGCCATTTCCCGCAATATCCGCGATGGTAAAATGAAATTTGACGTCACATTCCCGTCTGGTATTGTCATCCTGAGCCGTGCGCAGCTGGTCAAAAACCTCTCTCAGCTTCCTTTTATCCTCCTCTGTGGCTCTCTGCGCTGCCAGACGGACGATCCCGTACTCCACCGAAGCACGGGCCTCCGTCAGCTCTTGTACATTATCATATCCATAGCGGCTGGTCATTTGTAGCTTTCTAGTATAAAAATTGTCAAAAGTTTTGGCAACAAACATCCCCTCCGGAACACTGACCTCTACAAATCCAATGATGCTCAATGCCCGGATCGCTTCACGCAGAGTATTGCGTCCCACACCAAACATGTCCGACAGCTCTTTTTCTGTGGGAAGCTTCTCGCCCGGGGCAAATTTTCCAGAGAGAATCAACTCAATGAGTTGTTTCGCAACCAAGTTAGAAATATTTTCCTTTCTTTTGATTGGGCGGATCAGATCCTCTGTCATGCCACAGTCCCCTCCTTATATTATAAGTCACTTCACTGTGAAAGCAAAGTGGAAATAACTTCCTGTCAAGATCTTCGCTGGACGGCGGCATAACACAAGCACTACTTCTCAGCAGCCACTGTCATCCAATACCGCACCCTGGCTGGCGGAGGTCACCAACGAGCGATATCTCTTCAAATACCCAGTGACCTCTTTCAGCGCCTTAGGAGTCATCTCTTTTCGCCGCCGCTCAATTTCCTCCTCCGGCACCAGCAGTTCCAAGCAGTGTTTATCGATGTCGATCTTAATGAGATCGCCGTCCATCACATAGGCCAGCAGGCCGCCAGAGGCTGCCTCCGGGGAAATATGACCGATGGAAGCTCCCTTGGACACACCAGAAAACCGTCCGTCTGTGATCAGGGCGCAGGTTCTGTCCAGCCCCCGGCCAGCCAGTGTGGCCGTGGGCGAGAGCATTTCCCGCATGCCGGGGCCGCCTTTTGGTCCTTCATACCGGATCACAACCACGTCCCCGTCCACTACTTTTCCAGCAGACAGGCCAAGGATGCATGCCTCCTCACTGTCAAAGCACTTGGCAGGTCCTGTGTGAGTCATCATCTCCGGAAGCACAGCGCCTTTTTTCACAACGGCGCCATCCGGGCAGAGATTCCCCCACAGTACCGCCAGACCGCCGGTCTGGGAATATGCTGTTTCCTTTGTGCGGATGACCTCGCTGTCTCGGATCACAGCCTGAGCAATATTCTCCGCAACCGTTCTGCCGTTCACTGTGCGCGCATCCCCCTGAATCAGTCCCATCTCATCCAGCCGCTTTAAAACAGCCTGCAACCCGCCAGCCTCGTTCAGGTCCACCAGGAAGTGGGAGCCTGCGGGATTCATCTTGACAATGTGGGGAACCCGTTCACTTAACTCGTTCACATGGCGCAAATCGATCCGCATTCCGCCCTCATGGGCAATGGCGGGAAGGTGCAGCAACGTATTGGTAGAACAGCCCAGGGCCATATCGGCGGTGAGTCCGTTTTCCAGTGCTTTTTCCGTGATGATATCCCGCGCTCGGATGTTTTCTTTCACCAGTTCCACCGCCCGCATGCCAGTGTGCTTCGCAAGGCGGATACGCTCGGCATAAACGGCGGGGATCGTGCCGTTGCCGGGCAGGGCAATGCCCAGCAGCTCACACATGCAATTCATGGAATTGGCAGTGAACATGCCCGCACAGGAACCGCATCCCGGGCAGCTATGTTCCTCTATCTCGTGAGCCGTCTCCTGGTCCATCCGGTTTGTTTCCACAGCGCCGGGCGCCTCAAACGCGTCTGTCAGGGCAACATTTTTCCCGTAAACCCGCCCCGGCAGCATAGGGCCACCTGAGACGAAGATGGTGGGAAGATTCAGCCGCATGGCAGCCATCAGCATTCCCGGTACAATTTTATCACAATTCGGAATAAAAACCAAGCCATCAAACGGATGGGCAGTAGCCATAATTTCCACGGAATCGGCAATATGCTCCCGGCTGGGCAGGGAATAAAACATCCCTGCGTGGTTCATGGCGATCCCGTCACACACACCGATGGCAGGAAATTCAACAGGCGTTCCACCCGCCATACGGATACCATCTTTCACCGCCTGCGCCACCGTGTCCAGATGCACATGGCCTGGAATGATCTCATTGTGTGCGTTTACCACACCGATAATGGGGCGGGACAGTTCCTCATCGGTCAGGCCCAAGGCCTTGAACAACGCCCTGTGAGGAATTCTCTGAACTCCCTTGGTCATCAAATCACTGCGCATATCTGTTTCCTCCTTTTATTGATAAAGGCACTTGGCAAGCTTGATAAACAGCTCGTCACGGCGGCGAATCGCCTCCTCATCCTTGCCGTCCGAATAATCGTAAAAACCTTCACCGCTTTTCACGCCCAGTTTTCCAGCCTGTACCAGCCCATGCAGCATGGCACTTTTCTCCTTTTGATCGCACAAATCAGCAAACAGATAGCTGGCAATGTGGTCAAAGGTATCCAGACCGCCCAGATCCGCCGTCAAAAACGGCCCCAGCGCCGCATAGCGCAGGCCCAAGCCGTATTTCATCACATTGTCAATATCCTCTACCGTTGCCGCGCCGGTTTCCACAATGTACAGCGCCTCTCGCAAAATCGCGAATTGGATGCGGTTGATGAGAAAACCGTTGATGTCTTTCACCACTACCGGCTTTTTATTCAGACCTATCACCAGTTCCCGCATACGCTCCACGGTTTCCTCGCTGGTATCCTTTCCCACAACCAGCTCGCAAAGCGGCAGCAGGTGCGGAGGATTCAGCCAGTGCTGCCCGATAAAGCGGTCCCTGCCCTCCATTCGCTGGGCAATGTCGCTGATGTGCAGGCCGGACGTATTGGTGGCCAGCAGCGCCGTCTTGGGTGCCATGGAGGAAACCTCCTCCCAAAAAGCCTGCTTCGCATCCAGTTTCTCCACAATATTTTCCAAGATAATGTCAACACCCTCTTCTGCAAAGCAGCGCTTGTCACAGGTATAATGGATGCGGGATATCAGCAAATCCGACTCCGCTTGGGACAAAATGCTCTCTTTGACCAGTGTGGACTGGTTGAGTGCGATGAGGGCACGTCCTTTTTCCAGAGAGGACTCTCTCCTGCCCCACAGCAAAACCTGGTATCCTGCCCGTGCATAAACCTGGGCCAAAGATGCTCCCATTACGCCCGCACCGGCAATGACCGCCTTTTTCATAAGCTTTTCCTCCTATTTCATATCGGTTGCTTGCGAATAATAACCGCAATGCCTGACTTTCTCCGCCCCTTGAATCACACGGCAGTAAACCGCTCCCTCCGTCATCCATAGATGTGGGCAATACTTACAATCCAATTATAGGATAATACTATATTATGCTGTTATTTCCCATGTGTCAACCCCTCTTCTGCGTTGAAACCATAGAATTCCATTTGAAAATTCTGTATCTTTTGTTCAAGCGTGAAGGGCATCACCACGTGGGCGTGTCCCATGGACATGGTCTTGACCAAGTAAAAACCGCCGCGGAACAACTGCGGTTCCGCGGCGGTCAGGGACATTCTCCGTTTTTTATGATAATACAAACTGCGGCAGCACAGATGCCACCAGGGACAGGACCATAACGGCAACCAGCACAAGCGCCAGCACACGCGTCCTTCTGTTCATTTTGTCTCCTCCTTTGTCAGGATCTTCCGAATGCTCTTCTCCGCCTTGCTGCGGGGCACCATCAATTCGTGCCCGCAGCCCAGGCATTTGAGCTTGATATCCATGCCCACCCGCAGGATCTCCCATTGGGTGCTGCCGCAGGGATGGGGTTTTTTCAGCTCCACCTTGTCATGCAGATGCAGGTCCATACGCGCCTCCTGTCAATCCAGTCTCCACAATTGCATATAGTATCTTAAAAAGCCGCGGCCTGCGGCAGATAGGATGCGATCAACGATGCCGGAAAACAATCTGTTCCCCCCGGAGGGCCTGCGCCCTCCCACCGTCTATTCCCTCTCCGACCTAAGAGATGCCCAGGAAAACGGCACCATTCTGGAAAGTCCCGTCCAGCGGTGCGACACCAGCCATACCCTCCACATCCAGCTCGGCAGTGTGGAGGGGCAGATGCCCCGCCAGGAGGTCATCGCCCCCTGGATCAGCGGTGCATCCCGTGATATTGCGATTTTATCAAGAGTTGGCAAGCCAACTTGCTTTACAGTCTTAAAGCTCTCCGCAGATCCGAAGGGCGCGCCGGTGGCCCTGCTCTCCCGCCGGACGGCCCAGGAATCCGCCATGGTCTATTTCCTAGAACACCTGGAGCCGGGGATGGTGCTCACCTGCCGGGTGACACGCCTGGAATCCTTCGGGGCCTTTCTCGATATCGGCTGCGGCATCATCGCCATGCTGCCCATTGAGCATATCTCCGTCTCCCGCATCGCCCACCCAAAGGACCGCTTTCAGGAGGGGCAGAAGATCCTGGCGGCGGTCTGGTCCATCGACCGGGAGAACCGCCGGATCACCATGACACACCGGGAGCTGCTGGGCACCTGGATGGAAAACGCCAGCCGCTTTGCCCCCGGCGAGACTGTCCGGGGCACGGTCCGAAGCGTCAAGGAATATGGCAGCTTCATCGAACTGGCGCCCAATCTGTCCGGCCTGACGGACGCCCGAGAGGGGCTGTCCCCAGGGGACGGCGTCTCCGTCTACATCAAAAGCATCCGTCCGGAGCGGATGAAGATCAAGCTGCAGGTCATTGAAAAGCTGCCACCCGCCGAGGAGCCGGAGCCTCTGCGCTACCAGGTCACGGACGGCAGGCTGGACCACTGGGTCTACTCCCCTCCCAATTATGAAAAGCCGCCGGTGGAAACGGTATTTCAGTCTGACGGCTGATGAGCGTCACCGTTCTTATGCCCTCTCCCTCAGCGGCGCATGGCCTTCCGGAGGCCGGCAGGCCATGCGGCGGGCGATCCAGCATCAGCAGCTCATAGCTCTTTCCCTTTGATCTTCTCCCAATATGCCCTGGCGGCCTGCTCCGTCTTGTTGTCGCCCCACTGGTAGTAGCGGACGCTTTTCAGCGTGTCCGGCAGGTACTGCTGCTCCACCCAGTGTCCGGTAAAGTTATGGGGATAGAGATATCCCTGCTCCCGCTCCATGCCGGTGGAATCCGCGTGGACATTCTGCAGCTCCCTGGGAACGTCCCCGGTCCTGCCGGCACGGACGTCGGCCCACGCAGCGGCAATGCCGGCGGAGACACTGTTGGACTTGGGCGCGGTGGCCAGCAGGACCGCCGCCTGGGCCAGGGGCAGCTGCGCCTCCGGCAGCCCAAGCTGCATGGCCGCGTCCACGCAGGCCTTCACAATGGAGACCGCCTGTGGATACGCCATGCCGATATCCTCACTGGCGGAGCACAGCAGCCGCCGGCAGGGGGTGATCAGGTCCCCCGCCTCCAAAAAGCGGGCCAGATAGTGCAGCGCCGCGTCGGGGTCGCTGCCCCGCAGGGACTTCATCAGCGCCGAGGCGATGTCATACATGGCATCGCCTCCCTTATCGTACCGCATCGCGCTGCGCTGGGACACCTGTGAAGCATCTCCACTTGTCAGATACAGTTTTCCTTTTCTCGGAACAGCCGCCTGATACAGCAGCTCCACGGCGTTGATGGCTTTTCGCACATCCCCGCCGCAGGAGGTTGCGATCTGTAACGGCACGCCTTCCTCCCACTCCAAGGGCAGCTCACTGCGCTCTTTCTCGATCTGCAGCGCCCGCAGGACGGCGGGCTCCGCCTCCTTTGCCGTCACCGCCTTGAACTCAAACACCGTGCTGCGGGACAGCAGGGCGCTGTATACATAGAAATAGGGATTCTCCGTGGTGGAGGCGATCAGCGTCAGCTTGCCGTTCTCCATGAATTCCAGCAGACTCTGCTGCTGTTTCTTGTTGAAATACTGGATCTCATCCAGGTACAGAAGAACGCCGCCGGGGGCCAGCAGTGTTCCCACATCGGCGATGATGTCCTTGATATCCTGCAAAGATGCCGTGGTGGCGTTGAGGCGGTACAGCGTCTTATTGGTCTTTTCCGCGATGATATTGGCGATGGTGGTCTTGCCGGTGCCGGATGGACCGTAAAACACCATATTGGCGTCGGTGCCGCTTTCGATCAGGCGGCGGAGCACCGCGCCGGGGGCCAGCAGATGCCGCTGTCCCACCACCTCATCCAACGTTTTCGGACGGATCTCGTCCGCCAGGGGGCGCTGCATGGCGGTCCCTCCTTCCTGTCATGTCTAAGGCAATACCGCGCAAATGCATCGGCGGCGCTTTGTGAAAATTTTGCGCCATCCATGCGTTGCAATTTTTTGAAATACGCCAGCCTCGGCCCAAAGGAACAGGCCTCGGCAGACCTCACGGTATGATGTGAGGCCAGTATTCCTGCAAAATTGCGCCTTTGTCTGACGCAAAATTTGCTTGCAAACCGCTCTTGCTGCATGATGCGGTGTTGCCTTAAATTTGTATTTTATCATATCCACTCCGCAATTGCCATTGTTTTTTCTCTGGCCTTTTGGCGAACTTTGTGATATTCTGTCATCGAGAGGTGATGGCCATGAAATCCAAAGCCGCCGTCAAGCGGATCATTGAGACGCTGAAGGGCATCTATCCAGACGCTCTCTGCTCTCTGCAATATGAAAAGGACTATGAGCTGCTGTTTGCCGTCCGGCTCTCCGCCCAGTGCACCGACGCCCGGGTAAATATGGTAACACCGGCGCTGTACGCCCGGTTCCCCACCCTGGAGAGCTTTGCCCAGGCCGATCCGAAAGAGGTGGGCGAATACATCCACTCCTGCGGCTTCTACAACGGCAAGGCCCGGGATATCGTGGCCTGCGCCCGGATCTTATTGGAGAAGCACGGCGGCAAGGTCCCCGGCACCATGGAGGAGCTGACGGCTCTCCCCGGCGTGGGCCGCAAGACCGCCAACCTGATTCTGGGCGATATCTTCGGCCAGGAGGGCTACGTCTGCGACACCCACTGCATCCGCATCACCGGACGGCTGGGCATCACCGACGGCTCCAAGGACCCCCTCCAGGTGGAAAAACAGCTGCGGCAGTCCATCCCCCCTGTGGAATCCAACAATTTCTGCCACCGGATGGTGCTGTTTGGGCGGGACACCTGCACCGCCCGCTCTCCCAAATGTGAGGGATGTCCCCTGATCAAGGACTGTGACACCGGAAAAACAGCTTCCAGAAAATAAGCATTTTCTGTGCCTGCGCAAATGCGCAGGCACTTTTTTGCCTCTGTGCTCATATACTGCTTTGGAACACAAAACCTTTCAGCATATAAGGAGGCACTATGGACGAAAAAACAACGCGGCTGGTGGAACAGCTGAAAAGCAACCCGGCGATGCTTCAGACATTGATGCAGTCCCGGGATGGGCAGGCACTGATGCAGATGCTGACACAGGGAGACCGGGGCGCCGGACTGCAGCGGGCAGTCCAGTCCGCCGCGAAGGGCAATCCGGCGGACATGGTGAAGCTGGTGAATCAGGTCATGCAAAGCCCCGACGGCGCGGAACTGGTAAACCGCATCAACAAGGCAGTCCAGAAACCATAACGCGGAAGGCGGTTGGACAACATGGCGGAATTCGATGAAAAACTAAACAGTCTGCTGTCCAACCCGGACGCCATGGCGCAGATCATGCAGATGGCCCAGTCCCTCTCCGGCGGCGGACAGCAGGAGCAGGCGCCGCCTCCCCCAGACCCGCCCGCGCAGCAGCCCAAGCAAAATCCGGGCTTTTCCTGGCCGGCTCAGGGGCAGCAGGGACAGCAGCCGGCCGCGCCGGGAGGGATGGATATGCTCTCATCCCTCACCGGCGGCATGGACCCCAAGCTGATGATGAAGCTCCTGCCCCTGATCCAGGAGCTGGGGGGGCAGCAGGATTCCAATGCCCGGCAGCTGCTCTATGCCCTGCGGCCCTATCTGAAGCCAGAACGGCAGGAGAAGATCGAGCGGGCGCTCCAGCTGGCAAGGCTGTTCCACCTGGGAAAGAAATTTCTGGCGGGATGGGAGGGCTGATGGATGTATAACCGATATATCCGCAATGACAACGGCTCTTATACCCGCATCCCCCAGGAGGAATCCAAACAGGCCGCTCCCTCCCCCGGTCAGAGGGAACAGCCGCCCCGTCAGGCACCGCCGCCCCCTCCGGAACCGGAGGCGAGATCCTCCGGCGGCGGACAGCGCGGTCCCCTGCCCTTCCTCTCCTCACAATCCTCCGCCGGGCTTGGCGGTATCACTGACGGCCTCACCAGCTTTCTGCGGCACATTTTGGATCAGCTCCACCTGGACCACGTGGACACCGGAGACCTGCTGCTTCTGGTCCTGCTGTTCTTCCTGTTCCGGGAGGACGCGGACGAGGAGCTGCTGGTCTCCCTGGGGCTGCTGCTGATCTTATAGCAAAAGGACGGAGCACCGCTCCGTCCTTTTTTGATCATTTCAGCAAAACCGTTCCGTCCGGCAGGGTAAAATCCGACGCGTCAGGCGCCGTTTGATCCACATTCAGCGCGCCCATCCGATAAACGGTCTCCCCTGACAGCAGTTTTTCCGCCGCTGCCAGAAGTCCGGTGTCCACGCTGACCCAATAGCGGAATACATAGCCCTCCGGCGTCTCGCCGGTCTCCACGTAAATGCAGTTTACCTCCGAGATCGTGCGGTAGTCCGCCTCCCTGATATCCGCCGTCTGGAGGCGCAGGATATCCTCATAGGTGGGAATGGTCTGTTCATTATCCGCCGAAATATCTCCGGCGGGCACGTTATATACGTCTTTCTCGTCGTTGTACCAGATATAAGTCGTCTCTCCATCGGTGACCGCGCGGCGCGTCTGTCCGTCCGGCAGGATGCGGTCCGTCCTCGTCCAGCCGCCGCTGACCTTCACCGTGACCTCATAGGTGCCGCTGCCGCCGCTCCAGAACTGCTCCACCGTCACGGTGCGGCTGTACGCCTCCGGCCGTGCCAGTGTCTCCACCGCCGCCTGGACTGTCTCCGGCGTCACCGCCACCACCGTCGGCATGCTGCCGCCGGCGCCGCCGTTCTCCGTCAGCTGATCCGGATCCGTGCCGCTCTCCGGCAGGGTGATGCGGGAGGACCGGCGCAGACTGCCTGTCAGCATCAGGGCAGCGGCCAGCACCATCAGGGCCACGAAGGCCCAGGTGATCCGGTTCAATCTCCGCTTGTCCATGCCTGCCTCCTCTCCTGAATTTTTATAACGCCTGATAATCCGCGGGCTTCTCACCCCGTCCGAAATGCCACAAAATGGCGTCCGCGATGCGGCGGCAGGCGTTGCCGTCTCCATAGGGATTCACGGCATGGGCCATTTTGGCATAGGCGTTCTGATCACAAATCAGCCGTTCCGCCATGGTGACGATGTCGTCCTGCACCACACCGGCCAGCTTCACCGTACCGGCGGCCACGGCCTCGGGCCGCTCCGTCTCCCGGCGCAGCACCAGGACAGGCTTGCCCAAAGCGGGCGCCTCCTCCTGCAGGCCGCCGGAGTCCGTCATGACCATATAACAGCGGGCCATCAGATTGTGCATCTCGTCGGCGGGCAGCGGATCGATGAGGTGGACCCGGGGCGCGCCCCGCAGGTAGGTGTCCACCGCCTCCCGGACCACCGGGCTCAGGTGGACGGGGTACACCAGCTCCACGTCCTCATGCTGCTCCGCGATCTGCCGCAGGGCCAGGCAGATGTTCTTCATGGGTTCCCCATAGTTCTCCCGCCGGTGGCAGGTGACCAGGATGATCTTCTTCTCTCCATAGGGCAGGCGGTTCAGTTTCTCGGTAGTGAAGCGGTAATCCTCCCGGACGGTGGTCCTTAAGGCGTCGATCACCGTGTTTCCGGTGACGAACAGGCCCTTATCGATGCCCTCTTTCAGGAGGTTGTCCCGGTTATTCACCGTGGGGCAAAAGTACAGGTCCGCAATGGCGGAGACCAGTTTCCGGTTCATCTCCTCTGGAAAGGGAGAATACTTGTCATAGGTCCGCAGGCCGGCCTCCACATGGCCCACCGGCACCTGATGGTAAAACGCCGACAGGGCGCCGGCAAAGGTGGTGGAGGTGTCGCCGTGGACCAGGATCATATCGGGCTTCAGGGCGTCAATGGCCGCGTCCATACCCAGCAGGCACTTGCTGGTGATGGTGGACAGCGTCTGCCGGGGTGTCATGATATCCAGGTCCCAGTCCGGCTTCAGGTCAAAGACCTCCAGCACGGAATCCAGCATCTGACGGTGCTGGGCCGTGACACAGCAGAGGCTCTCGATCTCCGGCCGGGTGGACAGCTCCCGCACCAGCGGACACATTTTGATAGCCTCCGGCCGGGTGCCGAAGACGCTCATAATACGCAGCTTGTCCATTTACAGTTCCTCACCTTTCTCCGGCGTTTCTTCCTCTGCCGCTTTCTTCGGCGGCTCGTGATGGCCGTGCTCCTTCAGCTCCTCCAGCTCTTCATGCAGCTCTTCCCGGACCTCCTTGGGAAATACCACCTGGGCGGCCACCACCGCCACGATGCAAAGCGCCGCGAAGAACAGCATGGCCTTCTGCTCGCCGCCCGTGGTCAGCACCACGGCGGACAGGCCCAGGATGGCGGAGATCACATACAGCGTCGCCACCGCCTGCTTCTGGTTCAAGCCCATGTCGATCAGCCGGTGGTGGATGTGGCTCCGGTCGGCGTGCATGGGACTCTGGCCGTGGGCGATGCGGCGGATGAAGGCGAAGGCCGTGTCAAAAATGGGCAGGCCCAGGATCAGGAAGGGCACCACGAAGGAGATCACCGCATAATACTTGAACAGGCCCTGAATGGACATGGTGGCCAAAATATAGCCCAGGAAGGTGGCGCCGGTATCTCCCATGAACATCTTGGCGGGATTCAGGTTGTAGGGCATGAAGCCCACGCAGGCCCCCACCAGCGCCGCCAGAACGATGGCCACCTGGGCCTCGGAGGCCATCAGGGCGATGACCAGCATGGTGGTGGCGGAGATGGCGGAGACGCCGTTGGCAAGGCCGTCCAGTCCGTCGATCAGGTTCACGGCATTGGTGATGGCCACGATCCACAAAACCGTAAAGGGAATGGACATCCAGCCCAGAACCCAGTACAGGTTGTCGGAAAAAATATTGGGGTTGGAGAAGGCCTGGATGACCACGCCATGGGTGGCGGGGATGGCCGCCGCCACGATCTGCACCACGAATTTCAGCATGGCGGGCAGGGCCATGATATCGTCCACCACGCCCAGGACCACGATGATGACGGCTCCCAGGAGGATGCTCTTCATCTCCGGCGTGACACGCACGAACAGCAGGATGCTGACCATAAAACCGATGAAGATCGCCAGTCCCCCCAGCCGGGGGATGGGGACCTTGTGCATCCGCCGGGCGTCCTTGGGAACGTCGATGGCGCCGACTTTGTAGGCGAAGGTCTTGACCACCGGCGTCATCAGGAAGCTGACCACCAACGCCACCAGCAGTGCCAGAAGCACATAGGCGATCAGCTGACTTTCAAATATCAACATGCTCCTCCTCCGTCAGCGTGCCAGGAATCCGACTTTTTTATAGACCTTGCTGACAGTGCGGTCCGCCACCCGGGCGGCCTTTTCCGCGCCGGCGCGGTACACGCTCTCTAAGTAAGCCTTGTCCGCCAGCAGGCGCTCGGTCTCCTCCCGGATGGGCCGCAGCAGCTCCACCACGGACTCGCCCACGGCCTTTTTGAAGTCGCCGTAGCCCCGCCCGTCGAACTCCGCCTCAATGGTCTCAAAGCTCTCGCCAGTGGCCACGGAGTAGATCTGCATCAGATTGGACACGCCGGGCTTGGCGGCGGGATCGAAGCGGACGCAGGCGTCGGAGTCCGTGACGGCCTTTTTGAACTTTCGCATGATGTCCTCCGGCTTTTCCAGCATGTAGACACAGCCGTTTTGGTCCTTGTCGGACTTGGACATTTTATTCTCCGGGGAGGTCAGGCTCATGACGCGGGCGCCCACCTGGGGGATGTAAGGCTCAGGGATCTTGAACACATCGCCGTAGATGCCGTTGAAGCGGTTGGCGATGTCCCGGCAGATCTCCACGTGCTGCTTCTGGTCGCCGCCCACCGGCACCAGGTCCGCCTGATACAGCAGGATATCGGCGGCCATCAGGGCCGGATAGGTGAACAGGCCCGCGTTGATGTTGTCCGCGTTCTTGGCGGACTTGTCCTTAAACTGTGTCATGCGGGAGAGCTCGCCGAACATGGTGTAGCAGTCCAGCACCCAGCCCAGCTGAGCGTGGGCAGGGACGTGGGACTGGACGAACAGCACGTTCTTCTCCGGGTCCAGGCCGCTGGCGATATAGGCCGCCACCTGTGTCAGGGTGTGGCGGCGCAGGTCCGCCGGAACCTGCCGCACGGTGATGGTGTGCATATCCGCCAGCATATAATAGCAGTCATATTCATCGGCCAGCGCCGCCCAGTTCTTGATGGCGCCCAGATAGGACCCCAGTGTCAGGTCGCCGGAGGGCTGGATACCGCTGAGAATTCTCTTTTTCTGCACTATGTTTTCCATGATTCGCACCTCAATATTCAACACCGCCGGACGCGAATGGCACAAGGCGGCAATTTAACTTTTATATTGTAGCATGGTACGATAAAAAGTGCAATCACTTTCCCGTTAATATATAAAGGGCGCACACGAAAAACGCCTTGACAATCCGCTGTTGAAAAGAGATAATGTAGATTGTTATATTGCGTAAAATTCCGACATGGAGGTACTTTCATGGCACTTGATATGAAATTTTTCGAGGAGATGGAGGCCCGCATCCCCAAGGGGAAGGTCCGCACCCGGTTCGCCCCCTCTCCCACGGGTTATATGCATGTGGGCAACCTGCGCACCGCCCTGTACACCTGGCTGATCGCCCGCCACGCGGACGGCACCTTCATCCTCCGCATTGAGGACACCGACCAGGGCCGTCTGGTGGAGGGCGCCACGGACGTCATCTACCGCACCATGGCCGAATGCGGCCTGACCCATGACGAGGGTCCCGATGTGGGCGGTCCTGTGGGCCCCTACATCCAGTCTGAGCGCCGGGACCTGTATCTGCCCTACGCCCAGCTTCTGGTGGAAAAGGGCGCGGCCTATTACTGCTTCTGCGAAAAGACGGAATCCGAGGAGGACAGCGGCGAATTTGACCGGGCGGAGGACCCTTGCCGGAACCTCAGCGCCGAGGAAGTGGCGGCCAACCTGGCTGCCGGGAAGCCCTACGTCATCCGCCAGCGCATCCCCCACGAGGGCACCACCACGTTCCACGATGTGTCCTTCGGCGACATCACCGTGGAAAACAAGACTCTGGATGACCAGGTGCTCTTGAAGCGGGACGGCCTGCCCACCTACAACTTCGCAAACGTGGTGGACGACCATCTGATGGGCATCACCCACGTGGTCCGGGGCAGCGAGTATCTCTCCTCCGCGCCCAAGTACAACCTGCTCTATGAGTCCTTCGGCTGGGACATTCCCACCTATGTCCACTGCTCCCCTGTGATGCGGGACCAGCACAACAAGATGTCCAAGCGCCACGGCGATCCCTCTTACGAGGACCTGAAGGCTCAGGGCTATCTGACAGACGCCATTTTGAACTACGTTGCCCTGCTGGGCTGGGCCCCCAAGGGTGAACGGAGCGAGCAGGAGATCTTCTCCCTCAGCGAGCTGGTGGAGGCCTTCGACATCGCCGGCATCTCCAAGTCTCCCGCCATCTTTGATATTGAAAAGCTGACCTATTTCAACGCGACCTACCTCCGCGCCCTGGCTCCCGAGGCCTTCGCCAAGGCTGCCGAGCCCTATATCCGCCAGAGCGTGAAAAACCCCGCCATGGACGCCTCCGCCATCGCCGCCCTGCTCCAGGCCCGGTGCGAAAAGCTGACGGACATCCCGGAGAAGGTGGACTTCTTCGATAAGCTTCCCGACTACGATGTGGAGTTCTTCACCAACAAGAAGTCCAAGACCAATGCTGAAGTTTCCCGGGACATGCTGGAGAAGGCCATTCCCGCCCTGGAGGCCATTCCCGACTGGACCGCGGACGCCGTCCACGACTGCCTGATTTCCCTTGCGGAGTCTCTGGGCGTGAAAAACGCCACGCTGATGTGGCCCGTCCGCATTGCCGTGGCCGGCAAGCTGGTGACGCCCGGCGGCGCCGTGGAGCTGTGCCACATCCTTGGCAAGGACGAGACTCTGCGCCGCCTGCGGCTGGGCTGTGAGAAGCTGAAGGCATGATCCTCCAATATCAATTCGACGGGCTCAAAAACGCTTGGCACGACGGTCTGAACGGCGAGGTCAAGCGGACCGCCATCGCCTTCCCCCTTTTGGCTGTTCTGGCCTTCGCCGCCTGTATGGTCCTGCCGGACCTGCGGGCACGGCTGGTAGATCTGGTCATGGATGCAATGAACGGTCTGAATGTCACGGGGGAGAACGGCTCGCTGTCCGCTCTGGGACTGCTCTCCAACAACGTGCGAGCCTGTGCCTTTACCATGGTCTACGGGTTGATCCCCTTTCTCCGCCTCCCCGCCATGGCCCTGGGCGTCAACGCCATGCTGCTGGGCGTTCTGGCGGCCTGGTATGTATCTGAGGACATCTCCATGCTGGGCTATCTGGCCGCCATTGTGCCCCATGGCATCTTTGAGCTTCCCGCCCTGGTCCTGGCCTTTGCCATGGGCCTGTATGTCTGCGGGCAGCTGACCCGCCGCTGCCGCGGGGACGAGTCCGCCCTCCATGTCTGGGACTGCCTGGCGCTGATCTCCCGGATGCTGCTGTTGGTGCTGATCCCCCTGCTGGCCCTGTCCGCTGTGGTGGAGGCCTATGTCACTCCGGTCATCACCTCCCTGTTTATTTGATTCTTCAAAATTTAAATAAAGGACTGTTTTGACGCATGAGCAAACTGACGATCCCTGCCGGCTACCGTATGCCGCTGACCAACAATGAACTCCAGCGTGCCATTGAATTGATCCACGCGGATTTTCAGCACAACCTGACTGTCCGTCTGAACCTGCACCGTGTCTCCGCTCCCCTGTTCGTGGACGGCCGGACCGGCCTGAACGATGACCTGAACGGCGTGGAGCGCCCCGTGTCCTTCGATATCCCCGACGTGGGGACCGATGGGCAGGTGGTCCATTCCCTGGCAAAGTGGAAGCGCCTGGCGCTGAAGCGCTATGAATTCAAGCTGGGCACCGGCCTGTACACCGATATGAACGCCATCCGCCGGGACGAGGAGGTGGACAATCTCCACTCCATCTATGTGGACCAGTGGGACTGGGAGAAGCATATCGATCCCCAGAACCGCAATGTCCAGTATCTGAAGGACACGGTACAGGACATTGTGGGCTGCATCTGCGACACCGCCACTGCCCTGCGGAACACCTTCCCCGTCCTGACCTACAAGCCTGACCGGGAGGTGTATTTTATCACCACTCAGGATCTGGAGGACCGCTATCCCGACCTGACTCCCAACGAGCGTGAGACGGAGATCTGCCGGGAGCACCACACCGTGTTCCTCATGCAGATCGGCAAGACGCTGAAGTCCGGCACAAAGCACGACGGCCGAGCCCCCGACTATGACGACTGGGAGCTGAACGGCGATATCCTGATGTGGAACCCCGTTCTGGAGCGGCGGTTCGAGATCTCCTCCATGGGCATCCGTGTGGACGCCGCCGCTCTGGACCGCCAGCTGACTGCTGCCAATTGCGACCACCGCCGCCAGCTGCCCTTCCACCAGATGCTGCTGAACGGCCAGCTGCCCCAGTCCATCGGCGGCGGCATCGGCCAGTCCCGGCTGTGCATGCTGCTGCTGGGCACCTGTCACATCGGCGAGGTTCAGGTCAGCCTGTGGGACCATGCGACCATGGAAGCCTGTGAAAAGGCCGGTATCACGCTGCTGTAAAGAAATATCACAGGACAGAATAAGTCCAGGCCCCGCCGTAAAACGGCGGGGCCTGGACTTATCATCGTTTATACATCCTTTTTAGGCGGAAGCACAAGTGGGACTAAAAAGGATTTTAGCTAAGTCAAAATCAAAACAGCGTGAGCTGGCTGGTCTCCGCCATTCCGGCAAAGGCCCCCAGGGCCTTCAGCTGTTCGATATGCGTCTTGGACAGCTTATTGCAGCACATGGCGAACTCCTCGATGGAGATGAACTGCTTTCCCTTCCGCTTCTCCACCGTGTCGATAGCCGCCGCCTCGCCCAGGCCGTGGACCGTGGTGAAGGGCGGCAGAAGGCCGTTCTCCGTCACGATGAACTTGGTGGCGTCAGACTTGTAGATGTCAATGGTGTCGAAGTGGAACCCCCGGAGGTAGAACTCATAGCACACCTCCAGGGTGGTCAGCAGGTTCTGCTCCACCGCCGTGGCGTCCTTGTTGTTCTCGATCTCCCGGATCTTCCGTTTCACCGCGTCCTTTCCGGCGCAGCAGTACTCCGCGTCAAAGGCCTTGGCCCGGACGGAGAAGAACGTGGCGTAAAACGCCAGCGGCTCATGGACCTTGTACCAGGCGATGCGGAAAGCCATCATGACGTAAGCCACGGCATGGGCCTTGGGGAACAGGTAGCCGATCTTGGCCAGGGAATCGATGTACCACCCGGGGACGTCATGCTCCTGCATGGCCTCCACCCAGCCCGGCTCAAAGCCGCCCTTTTTCACCTTGCCCTTTCGGACGGATTCCATGATCTTGAAGGACATCTTGGCGTCCAGGCCCTTGGAGATCAGGTACAGCATGATGTCGTCACGGCAGCCCACCGTCTCCAAAACGCTGGCGGTGCCGCTGACAATCAGCTCCCGGGCGTTGCCCAGCCACACGTCGGTGCCGTGGGAGAAGCCGGACAGCCGCACCAGGGTGTTGAAGTCCTTGGGCTGGGTGTCGATCAGCATCTGCCGGGTAAACCGGGTGTTGAACTCCGGAATGGCCACGGCGCCGGTGGGGCCTAAGATCTCGTCATTCTCATACCCCAGCACCTTGCTGGAGATGAAGATGGACATGGTGTCCGGGTCGTCCAGGGGAATGTCATGGGGGTCCACGCCGGTCAGATCCTGCATCATGCGGACCATGGTGGGGTCATCGTGTCCCAGCATGTCCAGCTTCAGGATATTGGCCTCCATGGAGTGGTATTCAAAATGGGTTGTGATGGTGTCGGAGTCATCGGCGTCCGCCGGGTGCTGGACGGGACAGAAATCCTCCATGTCCTTGTCATCCGGAACCACCACCAGGCCGCCGGGGTGCTGGCCGGTGGTGCGCCGGACGCCAACGCAGCCGGTGGCAAGGCGCTTTTTCTCGGCATTGCCCACCTCCATGCCGTTCTCCTCCAGGTATTTCAGGACAAAGCCGAAGGCGGTCTTGTCCGCCAGGGTGCCGATGGTGCCCGCCCGAAACACCTGTGTCTCGCCGAACATCTCGATGGCATGGCGGTGGGCCCGGGCCTGGTACTCACCGGAGAAGTTCAGATCGATATCCGGCACCTTGCCGCCGCCGAAGCCCAGGAAGGTCTCAAAGGGGATGTCAAAGCCGTCTTTGACATACTTCGTGCCGCAGACGGGACACACCTTGTCCGGCATATCTGCGCCGCAGCCGTAGGAGCCGTCGGTGATGAACTCGCTGCTGCGGCACTTGGGGCAGCGGTAATGGGGCGGCAGGGAGTTGACCTCCGTGATGCCGGACATATAGGCCACCAGGGACGAGCCCACGGAGCCACGGGAGCCCACCAGGTAGCCGTTTTCCAGGGACCGCTGCACCAGCTTCTGGGCGGACATGTACACCACGTCGTACTTGCCCAGGATGCCGCCCAGCTCCACATTCAGACGGTCCACGATCAGCTGGGGCGGGTCCTCACCGTAGAGCCGGTGGACCTTCTCCCACACCAGGCGATTCAGGTCCTCCTCGGAGTTCTCCAGCCGGGGTGGGAACAGCTCACTGGGCAGCAGCTCAAAGGTCTCCACCTGGTCGGCCACCAGCCGGGTGTTGGCCACCACCACCTCATAGGCCTTCTCCTCCCCCAGATAGCTGAACTCCTTCAGCATCTCGTCGGTGGTCTTGAAGTAGATGGGCAGGGACTCGTTGGCGTCCGGGAACTTTTTGGAGGCCAGCAGGATATGGCGGTACACCTCGTCCTCCGGCTCCTGGAAATGCACGTCGCCGGTGGCGCACACCGGCTTGCCCAGCTCCTCGCCCAGGCGGATGATGGTGCGGTTGAACTCCTTCAGCTCCTCCACGGACTGCACGTCGCCGTTTCGCAGCATGAACATGTTGTTGCACAGGGGCTGGATCTCCAAATAGTCGTAGAAGGACGCGATGCGCTTCAGCTCGTCCCAGTCCTTGTGGTCCGCCACGGCCCGGAACAGCTCGCCCGCCTCGCAGGCGGCGCCCACGATGATGCCCTCCCTGTGCTCATTGAGCAAACTCTTGGGGATGGTGGGCACCCGCTTGAAGTACTTCAGGTTGGAGGCGGAGATCATCTGGTACAGGTTCTTCAAGCCCACCTTGTTCCGCGCCAGCAGGATGATGTGCTTGGGAAAGCGGTTGGTCTTGCTGCCCAGGGGCCGCAGTTTCTCCATCTCCGGGTTGACAGCCTGGAGCGTGTGGATCCCCCGCTCATGGAGCATCTTCCAGAAGGGGATCAGCATATAGCCCACCGTGGCGGCGTCATCGCTGGCCCGGTGGTGGTTGAAGGCGGGCAGGTCCAAATGCTCCGCCACGATGTCCAGCTTGTATTTGTGCAGGTCCGGCAGCAGGTTCTGCGCCAGGATCAGGGAGTCCACATAGGTGGGATGGAACTCCAGCCCCACCTCTTTGCACCCCGCCCGGATGAAGCTGATGTCGAACTCCGCGTTGTGGGCCGCCAGGGGGCGGCCGTTGACGAACTTCAGAAACTCCGTCAGGGCCTCTTTCAAAGAAGGAGCGTTCTTCAGCATCTCGTCGGTGATGCCCGTCAGGCCGATGATCTCCGGTGTCAGGCGGCGGTTGGGGTTGACAAAGGTCTGGAACCGCTCCGTGATCTCACCGTTTTTCAGCACCACCGCGCCGATCTCCGTGATGGTCTCCCGGTCCACCTTCAAGCCGGTGGTCTCGATGTCAAAGCAGACGAATTCGTCGTCCAGGGAGCAGTCCAGGGAGCCGTGGACCACCACCCGGTCGTCGATGTTGTTGACGAAATACCCCTCCACACCGTAGAGGATCTTGATCTTGTCCCCGGCGGCGTGCCAGGCGTCCGGGAAAGACTGGGCCACACCGTGGTCCGTGATGGCGATGGCGGGGTGCCCCCAGCGGATGGCCTGCTGGATGACCGACTTCGTGTCCGTCAGGGCGTCCATATTGCTCATGCGGGTATGTAAATGCAGCTCCACCCGCTTTACCGGGGCGGTGTCCTCCCGGCCCTTATGCTCCACCACGTTGATATGGTAGGGGTTGAGCTGGATGTCCTTGCCGTCCCAGGTGGGCTCCATCTTGCCCTGGACCCGGAGCCACATGCCGGGCTTCACGGCGCTCTCCAGGGCCTGGGCCTCCTTGGCGGTCAGGTTCTTCTGGACCGTCACGGAGTTAGTATAATCCGTCATGTCAAAACTCAGGCGCCACATGCCGGGCCGCCGTGTCTCCCGGCACTCAAAGGCAAAGACCTTGCCCTCCACCGTGGCATTGCCCATCTTCAGGTTCAGATCCTTCATGGGGCCGGGCTTTGCCTTGATGGGGTTGCCCATCAGCACCTTGCCCGGCGCCGGCTTGCCGGCCTTGCTCCCAGCGGACGCGGCGGGGGCCGGAGCGGCGGACCGGGAGGCCTCCTGGGGCTTGCAGGTGATGTCCATGTCCACCTTTGTGAAGCCGTAGACCGACCGGATCATGTCCTGGATATCCTGAAGATCCTTCTCCGACAACGGGAATTTGACCAGCAGGCGCAGACTCATGGTCATGGCCCCCTGGTCGATGCAGGCCCCCGACAGCACGGCGCCCGCCAGCTTCAGCCGCAGCTCGCCCGAGAGCTGCAGCTCTGTGAACATTTCAAAAAACGGGATATCTTTTGACATGGCTTCCTCTCTTTGAAATCAGGAAATAGAAATGAGGAATTTCGGTGTCCCTCTTGTCCAAGCAGGTCTGGATTCCTCTCGCCGCAAAAGGAACGCCGCAATTCCTAATTTTTCATTTTCTCACAGCTTCTCGATCTCCGCCATCAGCGCGTCCACAAGCCGCTCCTGTGGCACCTTGTAAAGGATCTCCCCTTTTCGGAACAGCAGGCCCTCGCCCTTGCCGCCGGCGATGCCAATGTCAGCGGCGGCGGCCTCTCCGGGGCCGTTGACGGCGCAGCCCATCACCGCCACGGTGATGTTCTTTTTGCAGTTCGCCAGCCGCCGCTCCACCTCCTCCGCGATGGGGATCAGGTCGATGCGGGTGCGGCCGCAGGTGGGACAGGCGATGAGGTTCACGCCGTCCTTCCGCAGTCCCGCGGCTTTCAAAATTTTATGGGCGGCGTAGATCTCCTCCACCGGGTCGGCGGTGAGCGTCACTCGGATGGTGTCGCCGATCCCCATGCACAGCAGGCCGCCGATGCCCATGGCGGACTTCACCAGCCCTAAGGAGGGCGTGCCCGCCTCGGTGACGCCCAGGTGCAGGGGATAGTCCGTCTGCTGGCTCAGCAGCGTGTAGGCCCGCATGGTCAGCGGCACGTCGGAGCACTTCACGGAGATGCAGATATCGTCAAAATCGAACCTGTTCAGCAGATGTACGTGGCCCATGGCGCTCTCCACCAGGGCCTCGGCGGTGACGCCGCCGTACTTTGCCCGCAGCTCCTTTTCCAGGGAGCCGCCGTTGACGCCGATGCGGATGGGGATGCCCTTTTGGCGGCAGATGTCCGCCACAGCCTTGACCTTCTCCGCCCCGCCGATGTTGCCGGGGTTGATGCGCAGGGCGTCGATGCCCCGCTGGGCGCACTCCAGGGCGAATTTATAGTTGAAGTGGATGTCGGCGATCAGGGGGATGGAGATCTGCTCCTTGATTTTATCCACAGCCTCCGCCGCCGCCTGGTCCGGGATGGCCACCCGGATGATCTCGCATCCGGCGGACTCCAGCGCCTTGATCTGGGCCACCGTGGCGGCCACGTTGTCTGTCTTGGTATTGCACATGGACTGAATGGACACCGGGGCGCCGCCGCCCACGGGCACACTGCCCACGAATAACTGCTTTGTCATCCTCTGTGCCTCCCTATTGGAAGAGTTTGAACACGTCGTGGAACGTCACCACCAGCATAAAGCCCATCAGCACCACGAACCCCGCCGTGTTGACGGCGGCCTGGTACTTCTCCGGCACTTTCCGCTTAAACAGTGCCAGAGACAGAGCGTCCACCGCCAGGAAAAAGATCCGCCCGCCGTCCAGCGCCGGGATGGGCAGCAGATTCATCACCGACAGGTTCACCGCCAGCAGCGCCGCGAAATAGGCGATGTTCTGCACGGCGATCAGCGTGGTCTTGGAGGCGGCTCCCACCTCGGTGATGGTGGACACGATGCCCACCGGTCCGCTGAGGTCCTGCATGCCGGCATTTCCGCTGAACAGCTGAGCCAGACTGAACCACACCAGCTGCACAAAATCCAGGGCCTGATACCAGGCAAACCGCAGCTTGGCGCCAAGGGTGGCCGGGATCTGCTCCGTCCCCACATACAGGCCAAAGCCCTGGTAGGTGGTGCCGTCCGTGCTGGTGCAGGTCTGCCGGGGCACATCCTCCAGCCGGATATGGCGGCCGTCCCGCACCACTTCAATATCCGCCGTATCACCGGCATAGTCCAGAAACAGCTTCGCGTCCCCATTGAGATACGTGCGGTAGCCGTCGACTTTGTAGAAAACATCACCGGCCATCAGGCCGTCCTCGCCCGTCTGGGTGAACTCCGGCGCCAGTCCGATGACCTGGTCCACATAGAAGCTCTGATACCCGGCAAACAAGGCCAGGATGATCACCAGTCCCGCCAGAAAATTCATGAAGGAACCGGCGGCCAGGATGATGAATTTTTTCCAGAAGCCCTGGCGGACAAAGGACCGGTCATCGCCGGTGTCCTCGTCCTCGCCCTCCATGGCGCAGTAGCCGCCCACGGGAAGCGCCCGCAGGGAGTACAGTGTCTCCCCCCTCTTCCGCTGCCAGACGAGAGGCCCCATACCGATGGAAAACTCGTTGACCCGCACGCCGCAGAGCTTTGCCGCCACAAAATGGCCCAGCTCATGGACGGCGATCAGCACGCCGAAGATCAAAATCGCTGCCAGGATAAAAATTGGTTTCATGCAATAGCTCCAAATCGTTTTATTTCCCAAGCACGGCGCACCGGGCCTCCCGGTCCGCCGCTAAGATCTCCTCCAAATCTGGCTCCCGCACCACCGGCACTTCCCTCCTGGCCTTTTCAACCAGGCGTGGAATGTCATGGAAGCCGATCTGATCCGCCAAAAACAGCCCCACCGCCTCCTCATTGGCGCCGTTCAGGATGGCGCAGGCCGTGCCGCCCTCCGTGGCGGCCTCCTCCGCAAGCCGCAGGCAGGGAAAGGCCTCCCGGTCCGGAGCCGCGAAGGTCAGGGGCGGGCAGGACAGAAGGTCCAGCGGTTCCGCCGGGTTGACGCCCCGCTCCGGGTACGTCATGGCGTACCGGATGGGCAGGCGCATATCCGGCGTGCCCAGCTGGGCCAGCACCGCGCCGTCCCGGTACTCCACCAGGGAGTGGACGATGGACTGGCGGTGAATGACCACGCTCACCTGCTCCAAGGGCAGGCGGTAAAGCCGCATGGCCTCGATGACCTCCAGTCCCTTGTTCATCAGCGTGGCGCAGTCCACGGTGATCTTGGGGCCCATCTTCCAGTTGGGATGCTTCAGGGCGTCCGCTTTTGTCATTCTGCCCACTTCGTCATAGGTCATTCCGTAAAACGGCCCGCCGGAGCAGGTCAGGATCAGCCGCTTGATCTCCCGGCGGTCCGCACAGCCCTGAACGCACTGAAAAATGGCGGAGTGCTCGGAATCCACCGGCACGATCTCCGCGCCAAAGCGGTCCGCCGCGTCCATCACCAGCTGTCCGGCGCAGACCAGCGTCTCCTTGTTGGCAAGGGCAATGCGCTTTTTTTCTTTAATGGCGGCCAGGGTGGGCTTCAATCCCACCATGCCCACCACGGCGGTGACCACGGTGTCGGCCTCCGGGGCCGTGGCCGCCTCTTCCAGGGCATCAAAGCCGCCCAGGACTTTCGTAGTCGTGTCTGCCAGACGGACGGCCAGGTCCTTCGCCGCCGCCTCGTCGGTCAGCACCGCCAGGGCGGGATGGAATTTCCGGACCTGTTCCTCCATGCGCTCCACGCTGGAATGAGCGGTCATGGCCGCCACCCGGAGATCCATCTGCTCCGCCACATCCAGTGTCTGGCGGCCAATAGAGCCGGTGGAGCCAAGTATTGAAATCGTCTTACTCATATCCTCATCTTATTTCACAAAGCTTAAAATTATCTCAAAGCAAACATCAAAACCATCTCAATGACCGGCGTCACGAACAGCACGCTGTCAAACCTGTCCAGCACGCCGCCGTGTTCCAGGAACAGATGACCGTAGTCCTTGATGCCGAACTCCCGCTTGATGAGGGAAAAGCTCAGATCGCCCACCTGGGCCACGATGCCGCACAGCAGGGCCAGAACGACCATCGGACCATAGCCGATGCTGCCGCCAAACCAGCGGTCCATCACAAAGGCGAAGAGCAGACCGCACACCACGTTGCCCGCCATGCCGCCGATGGAGCCTTCGATGGTCTTTTTGGGACTGACCTTGGGGGCCAGCTTATGCTTGCCGAAAGCCAGGCCCGCGAAGTAGGCAAAGGTATCGCAGGCAAAACTGAGAATAAAGGGCAGCAGCAGATAGGCCCGGTGGATGCCGGCGGCTTCCATGCGGAGGAAGGCGGAAAAGGAATAGCTCAGGAAGATACCGCCGAACAGAATCGCGGTGAGGTGATGGAACTTCATCTTCCCAGCCTCAAGCACTGCCAGAGCGGACACCAAAACTCCCGCCGCCACAAAAAATACCGCAATCGCGTCAGGGCTTTTATAGTACACCCACACCGCCCACATGGAGAAAATAACGCCAACGGATTCCCAACCGCAACGCTCCCCACCGTTCACACAGCGCACCAGTTCCCAGGAGCCGATGCCCGCCAAAATGGCCAGCGCCGCCATCATCACCAGCGTGGGCGCCCACAGGACCACCCACACCAGCACTGGCACGCCCACCACAGCCACCAAAATTCTCGATTTCATAACAGCCCTCTTTTCTGTAAAGGCTTATTTCTTCACACCGCCGAAGCGGCGGTCCCTTCCCTGATAGGCCGCGATGGCCCTGTCCAACTCCGCCTCGTCAAAGTCCGGCCACAGCACATCCGTGAAATAGAACTCCGAATAGGCGCACTGCCAAAGCAGGAAGTTGGAAAGCCGCAGCTCCCCGCTGGGACGGATGATCAGCTCCGGGTCCGGGATTCCCCGGGAGTCCAGATAGGAGGAGAACATGGCGTCGTCCAGGTCCTCCGGCTTCCGCTCTCCCGCCGCGCAGTCGGCGGCGAATTGCCGTACCGCCCGCAGGATCTCGTCCCGCCCGCCGTAATTCAGGCAGACGTTGGCCTGGAAATCGTCTTTGGACAGATGCTCTGTGATCTCGTCCGTCTCCCGGGCCAGTGCCCGCAGCTCCGGCGAGATGGGCGTCATGTCTCCGAAGAAGTGGAGCCGGATGTGGTCCCGCTCCATGGTGTCCACAGCCTCCATCAGGTACTTTTTCAATAGTGCCATGATGGCGCCCACCTCGTCGGCGGAGCGCTTCCAGTTCTCCGTGGAAAAGGCGTACACCGTCAGGTACTGCACCCCGATGTTCTTGCAGTACGTGGCGATGCGGCGGAAGTTCTCGGCTCCCGCCTTGTGTCCGGCGGTCCGGGGCAGGCCCCGGCGGGTGGCCCAGCGGCCGTTGCCGTCCATAATAATCGCAATATGGCGAGGCGGGTGAAGTTCCCGCCCCGCCGTATTGGTGGTTTGCATCATATCAGCCATCAGACCGCCAGCAGTTCCTTTTCCTTTTTCGCCAAAAGCTCGTCGATCTTCTTGCAGCTGTCATCGGTCAGCTTCTGAAGGTCCTTTTCCGCCATCTTCATCTCATCTTCGGTGATCTCGGCCTTCTTCTCCTGCTTCTTGAAGTTGTCCATGGCGTCCCGGCGGATGTTGCGGACAGCCACCTTGCCGGCCTCGGCATACTTGCGGATCTGCTTTACCAGTTCCTTGCGGCGCTCCTCCGTCAGCTGGGGGAAGTTCAGGCGGATGCTGCGTCCATCGTTCTGGGGATTGATGCCCAGATCGGAGTTCTGGATGGCCTTTTCAATGGACTTCAGCGCCGAACCGTCCCAGGGGGCGATGACCAGCGCCCGGGGATCGGGAGAGGAGATGGCCGCGATCTGCTGGATGGGCGTGGGGCTGCCGTAATAATCGACCATGATCCGGTCCAGCACCGCGGCGTTGGCCCGGCCTGCCCGCACGGAGGCAAAGTCGGCGGCAACGGAGTCGATGCTCTTCTTCATTTTGTCCTCGTATACCTTGTATTCATCCTTTAACATAATGGGGTCCTTCCTTTCACATGGTGTTTATAGGAGGCGCACAAGCGCGTGATTCTCTTATTCCCTGACAATCGTTCCCACGTTCTCGCCGCACAGGGCACGGATGATGTTGCGGGGGTCCTTCAGTGCGAACAGCAGCACAGGGATGTGGTTGTCCATGGACAGGGATGTGGCGGTGGAGTCCATGACCATCAGGTGCTGGGCCAGCACATCGTCATAACTGATGGTGTCGTACTTCACGGCGGTGGGGTCCTTCACCGGGTCGGCGGTGTACACGCCGTCCACATTCTTAGCCAGCAGGATCACATCGGCGTTGATCTCCGCCGCCCGCAGCACAGCCGCCGTGTCCGTGGAGAAATAGGGGTTGCCGGTGCCTGCGCCGAAGATGACCACCCTGCCCTCCTCCAGGTGCCGGATGGCGCGGCCGCGAATGTACGGCTCCGCGATGGCCCGCATCTCAATGGCGGTCTGGACACGGACAGGAATGCCCTTCTGTTCGCACACGTCGGCCACCGCCAGGCAGTTCATCACCGTCGCCAGCATACCCATGTGGTCGGCCCGGGTGCGCTCCATTTTGCCGCCGCTGTTCTTGGCACCCCGCCAGAAGTTACCGCCGCCGATCACCAGCCCCACCTGGACACCCATGTCCAGGCACTCCTTGATGACGTCACAGACACTGCTGATCATCTCAAAATCCAGACCGGTGCCCTTGCCGCCGGCCAGGGCCTCGCCGCTGATCTTCAGCAGGACCCGTTTATATACAGGTTTCGCCATTTTGAAAAACCTCCCCAGTTTGGTCGCAGATCATATTGCATTTATTTTACCGTATTTTTTCAGATTTGCATAGGGGGTAGAGAAGATTTTCCCGAAAAAAAGCGGGAACCATCCGACTCCCGAAAACGGTGCGCTCTCCGATGCCCACTGCCGGTCTTGGGATAAAAATGCCCTAAAACTGCCGCCGCAACCGATATTTGACACGGAGGTGGTAGCTTTTTGCCCGCATATCTGTCATACTGGGGGTGGAAAAGGAGGTGTCCGCCCATGGCCTTGGGAAAGCGGATCAGCCAATATCGAAAGGGACTGGGGATCTCCCAGGAGGAGTTGGGTGCCCGTCTGGGCGTCAGCCGGCAGGCGGTCAGCAAATGGGAGACCGGTACGGCGGCGCCGGATATGGAAAACCTGCTGGCACTGGCCCGGGAATTCGGCGTGTCCGTGGCAGAGCTGACTGGGACGCCGGAGCCCCGAGACATGCCGGTTGCGGCTGCACCGGCAGCATCTCCTCCACGCCGTGGCTGGTGGGTAGCGCTGGGTGCTCTTATTGCAGCGATCCTCGTTCTGCTGGGTGTTGTCATCTATTGGTGTGTCCATGTGAATGACGGCCAGGTCAGCAAACTGCCCGAGCCGGGCCACGATCCATCCGAATGGTCTGACATGGAGCAGACGCCTCCCACTCCCTATCCGGCTTCGGACTTTGCCCTTCTCTGGACCAATGGGGATGGGGATGAGGAATTTCTGGAGTTGGGAGAGCAAGAGGACTTCTTCCCCTTTGGCACTTCCCTGGAACTGACGGCACCGGAGGAAATCCTGGACACAGACTACCATCTGACGGAGCTGCACAAAACCGTCTGCGGTGCCGTCAACATGGACTATCTCCATATGGGAGAGGACCTGGATTTGGACCCGGAATCGACGGAGCGGGAATCGATCATCCGCCTGTCCTCTATCGCCCCCAGCGTCCGCACGCCCCGGGGCATCCATATCGGCAGCACAAAAGCCGAGGTGACGGCGGCCTATGGTGATGATCTGGTGTACTGCCTGAAAGAGGAGGGCGGCTACACATTGGTCCAGCATGACGAGTATTATGCCTACCAGACCGTGGAACACCCCACCTTCGCCCTGCTGTTCTTTCTGAAAGACGGCCTGGTGGCGGGTATCCGGGCGGAAAATGTTATGGACCTGGGGCTGGATGCCTACACTCCCAACAACGTTTCCCGCTTCCCCGTGGTGGACGGCGAACCGGACTTTTCCCAGCGGGTGGAGCCGGAGCGGGAAGATTTAGATGACACCCGAAAGGTCTATATCGCCTGGAACCAGCTGGTGACCAACGACAATCTCTCGGCGGAGGAACTCTATACGGATCGCTGGACCATTTTCTCCACCCTCTCCAACTTGGACTGGTGGGCTTTTGGCGACTTGGGCACCACTGAGCACCGGGATGAAACCATTTCATCTTTTCTGACCTGGCTCCGGGAACAGGCTCCCTATTCGGAGGCTGAGATCTTCCGGCTCCAGATGGGCGTCCAGTCCAATCTGGACGGCTGGCTGGCGGACTCTTATTCTTCCCTGCTGTCCGGTGCCTTCTTCGGTGACCCCACCTCCTTTGTCAAGGGATTGGCCTATCCCAGCCTTGAGGACACTATGCTTGAGGTCATCCACCTCACCGCTTATGACGCCGATTGGCACCCGGTGGAGCTGGAGGCGGCGCTGGAGACGCTGGATAACGCGCTGAACGGCGGGCAGTTTACAGAGGCAGAGGCCGGCTGGGCCAGACTGCTGCGCCTCTATCTCATTACCCCCATCGATGAACGGAACGAGCTGCCTAAAACCCCGGCGGAACTGCAATAGCGGAAAAAAAGGAACGGCTTTCGCCGTTCCTTTTCTCATCGTTCGCAGGCCGCGTTCAGGAGGCCGATCAGCTCTTCCTTGCCGCTGCCTTTTTCCGCGGAGAAGGGCACCAGAGTGTCTGCCTCCGTCAGTTCCAGCGTCTCCCGGATCAGAGCCAGCGCCGGTTCCACCTGGCTTTTCTTCAGCTTGTCCAGCTTGTTGGCCACCACGATCTCCGGACAGCCGGTCTCCCGAAACCAGCGGTGCATAATGAGGTCGTTCTCCGTGGGCTTGTGGCGGATGTCCACGATCAGGACACCGGCGGTCAGGATGCCGCTCTCGTCCTGAAAATAGTTCTCCATCAGCCTGCCCCAGCGTTCCTTTTCCGCGCGGCTGACCTTGGCGTAGCCATAGCCCGGCAGGTCCACCAGATAGGCGCCCTTGTCCACCAGAAAATAGTTGATCTGGGTGGTCTTTCCGGGGGACGCGCCCACATAGGCCAGGTTCTTCCGCCCCACCAGCCGGTTGATGACAGAGGACTTGCCCACATTGGACCGCCCCGCAAAGGCAAATTGAGGCAGGCCGTCCCGCAGGAAGCCGGACCGGTCGGCGGCGGAGCGCACAAACTCCACCTTCGCAAAATTCAAAGCCATGATCTGCTCCTTTACTGCCGCAGGGCGGCGTCATTCACCGCCTCCCGGCTCTTGGGGGCAAAGGCGGCCACATGGGTGGCGACCTCCTCCCGGACGGGATCGGTCTCCGGGCACAGGGCGGCGGCAAACACCTCATCCACCGTGCCCACAGGAACGAACCGCAGGGCGGCCCGCACGGTCTGGTCGATCTCCTCCAGATCCCGCACATTGTCCCTGGGGATCAGGACCGTGCCGATGTGATTGCGGAGAGCCGCCATGGTCTTTTCTTTCAGGCCGCCAATGGGCAGCACCCGGCCCCGTAAAGTGACCTCACCTGTCATCGCAATGCCCGCCTTGACTTTCCGCCCTGTCAGGGCGGAGAGCATGGCGGTGGTCACCGCGATGCCGGCGGAGGGACCGTCCTTGGGCACCGCCCCCTCCGGGAAGTGGACATGGATGTCCTTGCTCTTATAGAAGTCCGCCTCGATGCCCAGCACAGCCGCACGGCTCCGCAGGCAGCTCAGCGCCGCCTGGGCGGATTCCTTCATCACATCGCCCAGATTGCCGGTCAGCTCCAGCTTGCCGGAGCCGTCCATCACATTGACCTCGACTTCCAGGATCTCGCCGCCTGCCTCTGTCCAGGCCAGACCGTTCACCACGCCGACCTCCTCCTTCTCCGTGTGGAGCGCGGGGGGATAGGGCTGGCAGTCCAGCAGCTTGGGCAGGTCTTTTTCTGTGATGGTAATACGCTTTACATCTCCTGCCAACAGGCGCATATCTGTCTTCCGACAGATGGCGGCCAGCCGCCGCTCCAGCAGGCGGACGCCGGACTCCCGGGTATAGTCCCGGATGATGGCCCGCAGCACATCATCGCTCACCCGCATGGCGCCCTTTTTGATGCCGTGCTCCGCCATCTGCTTGGGCAGCAGGTGGCGCTTGGCGATCTGCGCCTTTTCCTCGTCGGTGTAGCTGGAGAGCTGGATGACCTCCATGCGGTCCAGCAGGGGCCGTGGGATGGTGTCGGTGGTGTTGGCGGTGGTGATGAACATCGCCTTGGAGAGGTCCACGGGGATCTCCAGGAAGTGGTCCCGGAAGGCGTAATTCTGCTCGCTGTCCAGCACCTCCAGCAGGGCGGAGGCGGGATCGCCCCGGTAGTCATTGCCCAGCTTGTCGATCTCGTCCAGCAGCAGCAGGGGATTCATGGAGCCGCTGCGGCTGATGGCCTCGATGATGCGGCCGGGCATGGAGCCTATGTAGGTCTTGCGGTGGCCCCGGATATCGGCCTCGTCCCGAACGCCGCCCAGGGAGATCCGGGCCAGCTTCCGGTTCAGCGCCTTGGCCACGCTGATGGCGATGGAGGTCTTGCCCACACCGGGAGGGCCCACCAGGCAGATGATCTGCCCCTTCCCCTCCGGATTCATCTGGCGGACGGCGATGGTCTCCAGAATGCGCTCTTTCACCTTTTCCAGGCCGAAGTGGTCCTTTTCCAGCACCTTGCGGGCGGCGTCCACGCTGACCCGCTCCTTCGTGACGGTATTCCAGGGCATTTCCAGGCACACGTCCAGATAATTCCGGATCACAGCACCCTCGGCACTGCCGAAGGGCTGCTTGGACAGCTTATTCACCTCTTTTAACAGGTGCTTTTCCGCGTCCTCGCCCAGCGCCAGCTCCGCGATCCTCCGGCGGTAGGTCTCGATCTCGTCGTCGCCGTCCTCCGTCTCTCCCAGCTCGTTTTGGAGAACGCGGATCTGCGTCCGCAGGATCTGGTCCCGCTGGGACTGAGCCAGCTGATCCCGGATCTTGCCCTCCATCTCGTGCTCAAAGCTCAGGACGTTGCACTCCCGGGCCAGGAAGCCGTTCAGCTTCCGCAGGCGGACAAAGGGGGCCATCTCCTCCAGGATCTCCTGCTTGTCGTCATAGCGCAGGGCGATGTTCTGGGCGATATAATCCGCCAGATACCCCACGTCCCGGCAGTCCATGACGGTGGTGATGACCTCCTCCGCCATGTTGCCGGCCAGTCCGGCATACTCACTGACGAGGTTCCAGGTCTGCCGGAGCAGCGCCTCCGTCCGGGGACTGCGCTGGAACGCCTCGGAGACCGGCTCCTCCTCCATCAGCTCCACATTGGCCTGGAGGAAGGGCTCGCTCTGCCACAGGCGGCGCAGGCGCGCCCTGCGGCGGCCCTCCACCACACAGCGGACGGAGTTTTGGGAGAGCCGCAGGATCTGTGTGATATGGGACAGGGTGCCCACCTGATACAGATCCTTCTCCCCCGGTGCGTTGACGCCGATCTCCCGCTGCGTCACCAGAAAGATATCCTGGTCCGCCTCCATGGCGCGCTCCAGGGCGGTGATGGAGATACGGCGCTCCACATCGAAAGTAAGGCTCATATGGGGAAAAACCGTCAGGCCCCGGAGGGCCAGGACGGGAATATTCAATGTCGTCGGTTCCATACGGATATGTTCCTTTCAGGGAAATAGAGGAAGGGGCGCCTTCAGCGTCCCTTCCCCTTGTTTGCTTAAGACGCCGATCTGGGGGCAGCGCCGCCGGATGCGGTCTTATCCCCCTTGCCGGTGTTCAGTTTCACGGAATAGCTGATCTTGTTCGGGTCCCGGGTCAGGACGGGCTTTCCATTCCCCTCCACGCAGTCGCGGGTGATGACCGCCTTAACGATGGTGGGATCCGAGGGAATGTCGTACATGATCTGTGTCAGGATCCCCTCCATGACGGCCCGCAGGCCCCGGGCGCCGATGTTGCGCTCAATGGCCTTGTCGGCAATAGCCTCCAACGCCTCCGGCTCGAATTCCAGATCCACATCGTCATATTCCATCAGCTTTTTGTACTGCTTGACCAGGGCGTTCTTCGGCTCCTGGAGGATGCGCACCAGGTCCTCCCGCCGCAGGGCGTTCAGCGGCGCGATCACCGGCAGGCGGCCCACCAGTTCGGGGATGATGCCGAACTTCAGGATATCGTGGGGCTGGACTTCATGGAGGATCTTGTTCACGTCCTTGTCCTTCTTGCCCTGGACATTGGCGCCGAAGCCGATGCTCTTCTGGTCCAGGCGCCGCTCGATGATCTTCTCCAGCCCGTCAAAGGCGCCGCCGCAGATGAACAGGATGTTCTTGGTGTTCATCTGGATGAACTCCTGGTGGGGGTGCTTCCGGCCGCCCTGGGGCGGCACATTGGCCACGGTGCCCTCCACGATCTTCAGCAGCGCCTGCTGCACACCCTCGCCGGACACGTCCCGGGTGATGGAGGTGTTCTCGCTCTTCCGGGCGATCTTGTCGATCTCGTCCACATAGATGATGCCCCGTTCGGCCCGCTCCACATCGAAGTCCGCGGCCTGGAGCAGGCGCAGGAGGATGTTCTCCACGTCATCGCCCACATAGCCGGCCTCCGTCAGGGTGGTGGCGTCGGCAATGGCAAAGGGCACCTTCAAAATGCGGGCCAGTGTCTGGGCGAACAGCGTCTTGCCGGATCCGGTGGGGCCCATCATCAAAATGTTGCTCTTCTGCAGCTCCACGTCCTCATCGCCGCCGAAAAAGATGCGCTTATAGTGGTTGTACACCGCCACGGACAGGGCCACCTTGGCCTCGTCCTGGCCGATGACATACTGGTCCAGCACGTCCTTGATCTCCCTGGGCGTGGGAAGCTGGTCGGGGATATCCTCCAAGGGGTTGGAGCCGGTATCCTCAAACCCGTCGTTCAGGATGCTCATGCACAGCTGGACGCACTCGTCGCAGATGCGCACGCCGGGTCCCTGGATCATGCGGTGTACCTGCTGCTCATGCTTGCCGCAGAAGGAACACCGCAGAGACTTCTTGCCATCGTCACTCATGGTATTACCTCGGTTTCTTGCTTACTTCTTTCCGGTGATGATCTTGTCGATCAGGCCGAATTCCTTGGCCTCCTCGGCGCTCATGAAATTGTCCCGCTCACAGGCGGCGGTGACCTCTTCAATGCTTCTGCCGGTATTCTCCGCCATGATGCGGTTCATCCGCTTCTTGATGGTCTCCAGCCGCTTCAGGTGGATGGCCATGTCGGTGATCTGGCCCTGGGTGCCGGCGGAGGGCTGGTGGATCATAATCTCCGCGTTGGGCAGGGCGATGCGCTTGCCCTTGGTGCCGGCGGACAGCAGGAACGCGCCCATGCTGGCGGCCATGCCCACACAGATGGTGGAGACATCGCACTTGACGTACTGCATGGTGTCATAGATGGCCATGCCGTCGGTGACGGAGCCGCCGGGGCTGTTGATATACAGCTGGATATCCTTGTCGGGGTCCTGGGCCTCCAGATACAGCAGCTGGGCCACCACCAGGCTGGCGGTAGTCGCGTTGACCTCCTCACCCAAGAAGATGATGCGGTCGTTCAGCAGACGGGAGAAAATGTCATAGGACCGCTCTCCGCGGTTGGTCTGCTCCACTACATAGGGGACTAAGCTCATGGTTGAAAACCTCCGATCTTTTGTGATCTCCGGAAGACCGGAGATGCCTAATAAACCATTCTCCCATGATACCACAGGCACCATGAGAGAATGTGTCGAATCTGTAAAAAATGTACTTTAAAAAGATTCGCGCTTATTCGGCTTCCTTCTCGGCGGGCTTCTCCTCGCCCTCAGCGGCCTTCTTGGTGGTCTTCTTCTTGACGGGGGCCTTCTTGGCGGGCTTCTCCTCGCCCTCGGCGGCCTCCTCCGCTTTTTTGGTGGACTTCTTGGCGGTCTTCTTCTCGGGCTTGACGGCGGTGGCGCTGTCCACCACCACGGCAACCGCCTTCTGGCTCATGATCTGGTCCTTCACCTGGTCGGCCTGGAGATACTTCTTGACCATCTCGATGTCCATGCCGTACTGGTCGGCCATCTTCTGGAACTCAGCCTCCACTTCCTCGTCAGAGGCCTCAATGTTCTCGGCCTTGATGATGGCGGCCACAGCCAGGTCCATCCGCACCTGACGCAGGGCGGGCTCCTTGGCGTCGTCCAGCAGCTTGGACTCGTCCATGCCGGTCATCTTCAGATACTGGTCATAGGGAATGCCGCTCTGGGCGATCTGCATCTTGAAGTTGTCCAGGAACTGGCGGCACTGGGCCTCCACCATGGCGTCGGGGACCTCAGCGGTGATGCCCTCGGCCACCTTCTCCATCAGAGCGTCCTCAAAGGCGCGGTCGGCGTCCTTCTGGCGCTCCTCGGTGATCTTCTTCTTCAGGTCGGCCTTCAGCTCCTTCAGGGTGTCAAACTCGGACACGTCCTTGGCGAACTCGTCGTCCAGAGCGGGAACTTCCTTCTCCTTGACCTCGTGGACCTTCACCTTGAAGACCACGGCCTTGCCGGCCAGGTCCGCGTGATAGTCCTCGGGGAAGGTGATGTCGATGTCCTTCTCCTCGCCGGCCTTCATGCCGACCACCTGCTCCTCAAAGCCGGGAACAAAGCTGTGGGAGCCCAGCTCCAGGCTGTGGTTCTCGCCCTTGCCGCCCTCAAAGGGCTTGCCGTCCAGGAAGCCCTCGAAGTCGATGACGGCGGTGTCGCCCTCCTTGGCCTCCCGCTCCACGCTCACCAGGCGGGTGTTGCGGTCGGACAGCTGCTTCAGGCGCTCGTCCACATCGCCGGCCGTGACCTTGACCTCGTCCTTAGGCGCGGACAGGCCCTTGTACTCGCCCAGGGTGACCTCGGGATACACAGGGACGGTGGCCTTGAAGGTAAAGCCGGCCTTGGTGCACTCGCCCACCATCTCGACGGCGGGATAGCCCACGGCCTGCAGCTCCTGCTCCTTCACAGCGGCCTCATAAGCATCAGGGAACGCAATATTGATGGCCTCTTCGAAAAACACCTCTGCGCCATACATGCCCTCAATGATCTTTCTGGGGGCCTTGCCAGGGCGGAAGCCCGGCACATTGATCTTCTTGCGCATCTTCTGATATGCTTTTTCGACGGCAGCCTCAAACTCCGCCGCGCCGACCTCGATGGTCAGAGCGACCTGGCTTTTTTCAACTTTTTCACAGCTTTTGACACTCATTATGTTAACTCCTCCGTTCATCACCGGCTGGATGCCGGTGCAAATTGATATTTTACCAGAAAAATCTCGAAATTGCTAGCCTTTTTTGCATCAATCGCAAATTTTTTTTGGAACAAATCCCAAATAGTCCGCGGATATGAGAGAAAAGTCCGTTTCTCCCCGCCTTCCCTCCATTCTGCGCTTGATGGCGGGGCCGTGAAGGTGGCCGTAGCAGCACCGCTCCACATGGTACTTCTCCAGCATGGCTAAAATCTCCGGGCACTCATACCCCTGGTACAGCGGCGGATAGTGGAGGAAGCACAGGATGGGCCGCTCCCCTGCCGCCTGTAAGGACGCCTCCAGACGGCCCACCTCCCGGTTCAGCACCTTGACGTTGTGGGCGTCCTCCTCCAAAAACCAGCCCCGAGTGCCGCAGAGGGCATAATCCCCGTAGAGGGCGCAGTTATTGTGGAGAAGCTCCAGTGTCTTCACTTCCTTTTCCTCGCAGAAGCGGCGGAACTTGGCCGCTGTGGTCCACCAGTAGTCGTGGTTTCCCTTGACCAGCAGCTTCCGGCCCGGAAAACGGTCCAGGAATTGGAAATCCGCCTCCGCCTCCGCAAGGTCGATGCCCCAGGAGGTGTCCCCCGCCAGGATGAGGGTATCGTCCTCCGTCAGGACGGACAGCCCCTTCTCAATACGGGCGTGGTAGTTCTCCCAGGCGGGGCCGAACACCTCCATGGACTTGTCAGCGGTCAGGGAGAGGTGCAGGTCCCCGATGGCGTAGAGGGCCATAGTACCCCTCCCTTCTGTTTAATCTTTGGATGCGTCCTCCTCGTCATCATAGATGAAAGGCCGGCCGCACTTGGCGCAGAATTGTTCGTGGCTCTCCCCGGCTTTCCAGTATGGCCGCGCCAGGCCCTTGCCACAAGATGGACACTTCAAAAAGACACACCGCACGACGAACATGGCAATCAGTCCCACCGTTGCGCCAGTCACTCCTAGGATACCCCAGACAAGGGAATCCGCATCCAAGACATCATACATCAATACAGGCAGAACAGCAAACGCAATAGATATGACCATCAGGATTGTCACCGCTCTGGCCCATTTCCTCTTCAGCGTTTTCATGGTTACTCCTCTTTCCTTTTTATTTCAGGAAGTCCAGCACCACGTTGTCCATTTCCTGCTTTTCAGCAGTCAGGTCGAAGCGCCGCTGCTTGCCCTTCAATTCAGCCAGCCGCCGGGGCACGGGAACGCCGGAGACACTCTTCAGCTGGTCCAGCAGCTCCACGCCGTCGCCCGCCGGGGCCTCCCCGATGGCGGACAGCACGTGGTCGCAGAACTTGTAGGGGCTGGCCGTAGAGGCAAACACCGTCACCGTCTCGTCGCCGGTGGCCTTCCGGTACTGCTCCATGACGTTGGCCGCCACGGCGGTATGGGTGTCAATGAGATAGCCCTTGTTTTTGTAATAGTCCGCGATGGTGGCGGCGGTGCCCGCCTCGTCGCAGAAACCGCCCCAGTACCGCTCCTTCAAAGCTGCCTTGATGGTGTCGCTGACCTCGTACTTGCCGTCCTTCGCCAGAGCTTCCATGTAGCCCCTGACCTCCTGGTCATTCTCGCCGGAGAGGTCAAACAGCAGCCGCTCCAGATTGCTGGACACCAGGATGTCCATGGAGGGGCTCATGGTGGTGTGGAAGGGCCGGTTGCGGTCGTACACGCCGGTGCGCAGGAAGTCGGTCAGCACGTCGTTGCGGTTGGAGGCGCAGATCAGCCTGCCCACGGGCAGCCCCATGCGCCCGGCGTAATAGGCCGCCAGGATATCGCCGAAGTTGCCGGTGGGGACGCAGAAGTTCACCTTCTGTCCCATGGCGATCTTTCCGTCCCGCAGCAGGTCACAGTAGGCGGAGATGTAGTAGACCACCTGGGGCAGGATGCGGCCCCAGTTGATGGAGTTGGCAGAGGAGAGCACATAGCCCCGGTCCGCCAGGGTGGTGCGAATGGTCTCATCGGAGAAGATGCGTTTCACGCCGGCCTGGGCATCGTCAAAGTTGCCCACCACGGCGCAGACGCCCACGTTGTCCCCCTCTTGGGTGACCATCTGGGCCTCCTGCACGGCGGAGACGCCGTCCTTGGGATAGAAGACCATGATCTTGGTCTGGGGCACGTCGGCGAAGCCCTCCATGGCCGCCTTTCCAGTGTCGCCGGAGGTGGCCACCAGGATGCAGACCGTCTTGTCCTCCCCCGTCTTGCGGAGGGCGGCGGAGAGCAGCTGGGGCAGCATCTGGAGCGCCATGTCCTTAAAAGCGGAGGTGGGACCGTGCCACAGCTCCAGACAGTGGGTGTTCTCGTCCACCGTGCGGACAGGGGCCACGGCGGCGGTGTCGAACTTGTCCGGGCCGTAGGCGTTCTCCGCGAAGGCCAGCAGCTCCTCCTGGGTGTAGTCCGTCAGGTACAGGCCCATGACCTTGGCGGCCCGCTCCTGATACCGTGCGTTCACCAGGCTGTTGAGAAATGCCTCGTCGATCTGGGGGATCTCACAGGGTGTCAGCAGGCCGCCGTCTCTGGAAAGGCCCATCTTCACCGCCTCCGCCGCGGAGCAGCGCAACGATTTGTCCCGTGTGCTGTAATATTTCATCTTGATCTCCTCACTTTCAGGAAAGATTCTCTATTCAAAGGCGTTTTCCAGGTACTCCACCCGGAGCCTGCCGTCTTTTTCCGCATAGACCTCCGCCACGTCGAAGCGGGCGGGAGCGTCGATGTCATACGTGCTCAGATACGCGGCGGCGGCAGACCGCAGCCGCTCCCGTTTCCGTCCGTCCACAAATTCCCGGGGCAGTCCGATGGAACCCTCGCTCCGGAGCTTGACCTCCACAAAGCAGATGGTCCCCCGCCTGTCCCGCGCCACCAGGTCCAGCTCCCCGAACCGGCAGCGCCACTGGCTGGCAAGAAGGGTATATCCTCTCTTCCGCAGGTATCTGGCGGTCTCGGCCTCCCCCCGGTCCCCAGCCGCCTTTGTGACGCTCATCGTCTGGCCTCCCATTTTTTCAGGAAGGTCCTCCGGTGCTGGGGGCAGGGGCCGTATTGGTCCAGCATCTCATAGTGGAGCTTTGTCCCGTAGCCCTTGTGTTTGGCGAACTGGTACTGCGGGTACAGCGTCTCTAATTCGCCGGACACATAGCGGTCCCGGCTGACCTTCGCCAGAATGGACGCCGCCGCGATGGAGGCGCTTTTCCCGTCGCCCTTGACGATGGTCACATGGGGCGTTTCAATGGTGCAGCGGCTGCCGTGGTCCCGGTTGCCGTCGATGAGGGCCAGGTCCGGCTTCGCGGAAAGGCCGTCAATGGCCCGCTGCATCGCCAGCATCCGGGCGTTGAGGATGTCCATCTCGTCGATCTCCGCCGCCTCCACCCGGGCCACGCTCCATGATGCCGCCTGGGCGGTGATGATATCGAACAGCGCCTCCCGCTTTTTCTCCGTCAGCTTCTTGGAGTCATTGAGTCCGGGAACGTCCAGCTCCCGGGGCAGGATGACGGCGGCGGCATACACCGGCCCCGCCAGGGGGCCAGCACCAGCCTCGTCCACGCCGCAGACGGTGGAAAGGCCCTTTTCCCATTGTTCCCGTTCATATGTCCACAGGTCCATAGCTTTCCTCCTGATTCCCCCGGTGCATCAACCAGAGGAAGTAGATAAAATGCGCAGCGCACAGTAATAGTGTGCATCCGATGCCCAAAATGCTGTTCCGCGAAAACATCGCATCCCACAGTGGGATCCAGTGTACCAGTGGTGTGGCTGCCATCGGGAACACCGCCCACAGTCCAATCTGCACCTTAAAATATGAGCACAGAAGCGTCAGTGCACAAACCACCATGCAAAATGTCCAATACCCCGCCCAGCTCTTTGCCGCACTGCGGCTGTTCAGGAAATACAGCAGCACATCCAGAAGGAGCAAAACGACTGTGTAGACTGCCATCCAAATAAAAGTCCAGACGTCAAAGGTGATATACAGACTGTCGCTTATATTTTGAACCGCTACAAACAGATGTAGCCCCAGCCAGAGTGCCCCGGTGAGGATGCACCTTCCTAGCATCCGGTCCTGCCGCTCCTCCATAACATTCTCCTTTTATTCCGGCAGCTCCAGTGTAAAGCGGCCCAGCTTGCCCCCACGGAACTCGTCCAGCAGGATCTTCGCCATCCGCTCCGTGTCCACCTCTCCGCCGGAGATCAGGAATCCCCGCTTCCGGCCCGCCGCTTCCAGCAGGCGGTAACCATAGGCCACATCGTTCTCCTCCGCCTCCCGCTCCGGCAGGGCCGGCAGCTTGTAGGCGGTCTTCACCGCGTCGGGATACTGTTCTCCCAGATATGCCATCAAGTGGCACCCAAGCGTCTCCACATCCAAAATTTCGTCCTTCACCGCGCCGGTAAAGGCCAGGTTCAGCCCCACGCTCTGGTCCTCGAATTTAGGCCACAGGATGCCCGGGGTGTCCAGCAGCTCCAGTCCCCGGTCGATGGGCACCCACTGCTTGGAGCGGGTGACGCCGGGGCGGTCCTCCGTCTTGGCGGTCTTGCGGCCCGCCACCTTATTGATGAAGGTGGACTTTCCAACGTTGGGAATGCCCAAGATCATCACCCGGACCACCCGGCCCGCCATTCCCCTCTCGGCATAGGCCCGGAGCTTGTCCGCCAGCAATTCCCGGACGGCACCGGCGAACTTCGCCGTGCCCTGGCCGCCCTTGGCGTCGGATTCCAGTACAGCATAGCCCTTCTCCCGGAAGTAGGCGGCCCATCTCTTTGTGGCCTCGGGGTCCGCCTGGTCCACCCGGTTCAGCACCACCAGCCGGGGCTTGCCCGCCGTCAGCTCATCCACGTCCGGGTTCCGGCTGGACAGAGGGATGCGGGAATCCAGGATCTCGCACACCGCGTCCACGTTTTTGATCTGCTCGGCGATCATCCGCCGGGTCTTGGTCATGTGACCGGGATACCACTGTATGTTCATGCGATCACTCCGATCCGTTCAAAGCTTCTCTCGCCGGTCCACTCGTCCGGCCCCGGGAAGGCCAGGATCACCGCCTTGCCGATGACATAGCGGGCGTCCACCGTTCCCAGCCGGGAATCCCGGCTGTCGCTGCTGTGGTTGCGGTTGTCGCCCATGACAAAGATGCTGCCCTTCGGCACGGTCAGCGGGAATTCCGTTCCCTCCTCCAGGAAGGTCAGTTCGTTGATATAGTCCTCTTTCAGGAGCTTTCCATCCACATAGACGCTTCCCGTGGTAAAGTCAATGTCCACGGTCTGTCCCTCCGTGGCGATGACGCGCTTGACGATGGGTTCCTCCAAAAAGCTGTCCTTCCGCAGCACAACAATGTCGCCGTATTGGTAATCGTGGTACAGCATGGAATTCAGCACCAGCAGGCGGTCTCCGTCCTGGAGCGTGGGCACCATGGAGTGACCGTCCACGCCGATGAGCCGGATGGCAAAGGTGAACACCACGACCACCGCCAGCACGGAGCACACCAGCGCCTGTACCCACTCATAAAGGTCCCGCCCGCTGTCCTTCTGCTCCTTTTCCCGCGTTTTTTCCCGCATATCTATCTCTCCTCAGGTCAATTCAAAGTGCCGATCCGGCTCCATTCCCGTCTGTCGAGGTCCGCCGTCTCGCCTGGAAGCACCAGCAGGACCGCCCGGCCCACAATATGCCGGGTATCCAGCGGCCCAAGCCCCTCATAGCGGCTGTCCTTGCTGTCATTGCGGTTGTCACCCATGACAAACACGCAGCCATCCGGGACCGTGATGGGAAATTCCAGTCCCTCGTCCAGCCAGGTGGGCTCCCGGATATATGGCTCTTCCAGGGCCTCGCCGTCCACGAATACCTGACCGGCGGCAAAATCGATATCCACCGTCTGTCCCTCCGTGGCGATGACACGCTTGACGATCAGCTCTCCATTTTCAAATTCCGGCTTCTGAAAGATCACGATATCGCCCCGGCGGTAGTCTCCGCAGAGGCAGCTGTTGAGCACCAGCAGCTTATCTCCGTTCTGCAGTGTCTCCCGCATGGATTGGCCGGAGACGCCGATGATCCGCACCACAAAGGTGAACATCAGCACGATCGCCAGCACAGAGCAGACCACCGCCTGGACCCACTCGTAAAGGCCCCGGTCCGTCTGCTTCTCTCTTTTCCCAGATGCCACGCTCATCCCTCCGCAGTCGATACGCTTCCAACATAATCTAAAGTAGTATAACAAAAAAAACCTGGAATCACAAGGGACTCCGGCAAATTTTCCAAAGACGGCCGCCCCGTTTTGTGCGGTCTCTCCTCTGTGAAGCGCTCCGCCTGTGGTTTGATTTCGACTGAAAACAAAAAAGAGAGGCTTTCGCCTCTCTTTTTGTCTCTCTTACAGCTTCTCCTTGACCTTGGCACCCTTGCCGACGCGGCCGCGCAGATAGTACAGCTTGGCACGACGGACCTTGCCGCTGCGAACCACCTCAATGTGATCGATAGAGGGAGAGTGCACAGGGAAAACCTTCTCCACGCCGACGCCGTAAGAAATGCGGCGGACGGTGATGGTCTCCTCGATGCCGCCGTGCTTCTTGGCGATGACGGTGCCCTCGAAGACCTGGATACGCTCACGAGAGCCTTCCTTGACCTTCACGTGGACACGCACGGTGTCGCCGATCTGGACGTTGGTCACTTCGTTCCGCAGGGTTTCCTTGTTCAGTTCCTTAATGAGATCCATGGACTTTTCCTCCTAATATATAGGCGTTCATGCCGCTTTCCAAGGCACATTGGCGCAGTCAAAGCGCGTGCACGACAGAGGACCACCCTTTGTAGCCCTGATAGGATACCATAAACCCCATGCAATTGCAAGTATTATTTTCATTTTTCCTGCCGGATTTTTACAAAAACGCCGTTTTTCCGCTGCATTCCAAACCCGCTGCCGCCAGCAGCCCCCCCGCCGCCGGCAAAAGCCACAGGCTGCCGCCGCTGCGCCACATCACATAGCAGATGCCCGCCGCCAGTGCCGACGCTGCCGACGCCCCGATCCACCGGACCGCCCACTCTCCGGCTGCGGGTCCCGCAGCCCAGGAGACCAGCAGTCCCAGCGCTTTTCCGCCGTCCAAGGGCCGCACTGGCAGCAGATTGAACATGCACAGCACCAGGTTGGCCCCCAGAAATACCGTCCATCTGCCTCCCATCGGGGCCAGTAGAAGGACGCACAGCAAATTCGCCGCCGGACCGGCCAGCACAGCCGCCAGCTCCCCGAGATAGGACATTCTGGTACTGTCCGTCTCCAAAACAGCCCCAAACACACTCAGTCGAAGTCCTTTGATACCCGCTCCCAGACTTCTCAGCACCAGGTAATGGCCCAGCTCATGGATAGCGGCGGCTCCCAGCACGACCGCCAGCAGTTCCCATCCGTTGACCACAGCAAACCAGAGGACCAGAAGGCAGAAGCCCCCCGAGACCCGGACCGACCGCTCAGACCGCGGAGACATAATAGATGGGATTCAGGTATGTACCATCCCGGTGGAGTTCAAAGTGCAGATGAGGCCCGGTGGCCATGCCGCTCTCGCCCACCTCAGCGATCTTCTGTCCCTCTTTCACCGCCGTTCCGGAGGAGGCCGTCACCCGGCTGCAATGGGCGTACAGCGTGGAATATCCGCCCTCGTGGGTCACGATGCAGTACCGGCCATAGCTGCTGCTCTCCCCCACCGCCGTCACCGTGCCGTCGGCAAAGCAGCTGATGGCAGTGCCCGTATCAGCCGCCAGGTCCACGCCATAGTGGAACCGCTCCTCTCCCTCCACCGGATGTTCCCGGTATCCAAAGTTGGAGGTCAGCGTCCCGCATACCGGCGTACAGTAGTCAAAACCCAGGATCGCCTGCTCCAGGCTCACATCCTCCGGCAGATTTTTATCGGAGTACAGCACATAGGCCAGCGTTGATACCTCGGTCTGCTCTGTCTTCGCATCTGCCTCTCCTTCCGCTGTCTGCTGGTCTGCCGTGAGCGACTTCATCCGGTATTCCCGCAGGTCATCCAGCGCCGCTGACTCGTCCAGCGGAAGCTCCTCCAGCGCCGCTGTCTCCATGGTCTCTCCTTTTTCAGGGTGGAACACGGCCTGATAGACGTCCTCCATCGCACCGCCGGCATTGTCTTCTCCGGTGATCGCCCGCCCCACAGCTGAGAATACAGCTTTCACATCCATGTTTTGGCGCAGCGCGCCGGAGAGCCGCTCATTGAACTGTGCCATTTTGGCGGGCAGCAGCAGTTTGGCCGCCACCAGCAAAACAAAAATGCCGCTGCACGCCACCAGCTGCAGCAGCCGCCTGCGTTCCTGAGGGCGCAGGGCCTCATTCCGCCGCCGGACTGCCTGCCGGGCACCGCCCCGCTTGCCGCCGGTCTTCCGGCGCTGTGCCGCGATGGTGGAAATTCCGCGTCCCGCCTGCCGTGAAGTCATGTCCCTCTCCTCCCAACTCAAACTTCTTTTGCAGTCTATGAGGGCTTTTCCGGTAATATGACCTTGACATCCGGCAAGAAATTCCGTATAATGATTTTCGCTGCATCGGGGTTGAAGAAACGCTCTGATGTCTGAAAACCAAATATCCGGGTGTAGCGCAGTTGGTAGCGCGCTTGGTTCGGGACCAAGAGGCCGTGGGTTCAAATCCCGCCACTCGGACCATGCGGAGTGTTCTTATAGGGTTTGAGAATCCTGTAACGGACACTCCGCATTTTTTATTTGCGAAAATCTTATACCGCGATTTGTGCCGGGGCGTAGCTGACAGCTACGCCTTTTCTCGTTTCCATGATGATGTCAGCCTCCGGGATCTTCTTACGGTCAGGCACATCAAAGGCCCCGATGCAGTTGTAATGAATGACAATCCTCTGATTGGTGACACCGTCCTGCTTTTCCGCATGGTACACGTCGATATGGTCAATCAGCTCGGACACCATACGCCGGGTGATTTTTGTGACATGGGTGTACCGCCGTACCATTTGCAGAAAGTCCTCCATATCCATTCGCTGCCCCTCGGCCTTTTTCAGTTCCAGCCGTAGGGCTTTGATTTTCCCGGCATTCTCGCCCTGCTCCTGCTCGTATCGCTTTGGCATCCTGGCAAACCGGGCATCGTCGATTTTTCCCGCTACGTTATCCTCATACAGCCGCTCAAAGAGCATATCCAGTTCCTTGTCACGGGTCAGCAAGGCATTCAGTTCCCGCTGTTTCCTAGTCCGGTCATTTTCAGCGACCTTTGCGGAACGGCCAAGCATGGTTTTTACGAAGTCGTGTTCGTACTCGTTGGCAAAGGCGGCCAGACGGTTGACCTCATACAGCACCACCTGCTCCAGAAAATCCAGACGGATGTAATGTGTAGTCGAGCATTTCCGCAAACCGGAATTGTGATTTTGACAGCTGAAATACTTGATGTCGTGGTTTTTCTGGTTGAAGTGGAAGTTGAGATTACCGCCGCACTCGGGGCATTTCAGCCGCCCGGAGAACACGCTCGGCTCTTGGGTAACAGTAGGCTTCTTACGGCGTGTACCTTTTTGCATGGCCTGCACCTTTTCCCATGTGGTCCGGTCAATGATCGGCTCATGGACATTGAGAAAGATAGCTCGGTTTTCCTCGGGATTTTCAATGCGCCGTTTCATTTTATAGGACTTTGAGTAGCTTTTGAAGTTGATGACATCGCCGCAGTATTCCTGCATGGTAAGAATTTTCTTGACGGTGGTATGTCCCCATTTGGTAGGCTCCAAGGAGCTTTTGGAGCCGCTGCGGTTGATACCCTTGCTTTGCCAATAGTAGGTAGGATTGACGATACCATCCGCGCCCAAAGCGTTTGCAATTTCCGCCAGTCCATACCCCTCCAAGGCCATATCATAGATACGGCGCACTACATCAGCGGCTTCCGGGTCAATCACCCAAAACTGGGGATCGTCCGGATTTTTGATATACCCGTAGGGCGGTTGGGACAGCGGGATGCCCGCGGTTCCTTTCATCTTATTGACGATTTTCCGCTTTTTCGAGATGTCTTTCGCATACCACTCGTTCATGATATTGCGGAATGGGGTAAATTCGTTGTCCCCCTCGTCACTGTCCACACCGTCAGAAACAGCAACCAAGCGCACATCGTACTGCGGGAAAAATTCCTCCGTCAGCCTACCGACCTCTATGTAGTTACGGCCCAGCCGGGAAAGGTCTTTGACAAAGACCGCGGAGATATACCCGGCTTCGATGGCGGTTATCATTTTCTGAAAGCCAGGGCGCTTCATAGTAGTGCCTGTAATACCATCATCCACGAAAAATAGGGTGTCTATATAACCTTTTTCTTTTGCTGCCTTTTGGAGTATCTTCTTTTGATTTTGGATGCTGTTGGACTCTGCGTCCATGTTATCGTCACGGCTCAGCCGGCAGTAAAGGGCGGCGGTGCCAAAATTGTGATTACCCGACAGTTTCAAAATAGCCTCCTTCCTCGGGTGTCGGACAATCAGTATTTCCAAGTATATTGTACCTCCGACTGCCGCCCGTGTTAAGGATGTCGTCGTTTTCCAAATCCGCCAGCATGAGTTTTAGGAGAATGTCTTTCATCGTTTCGCCCGTTCTCTTGTCCTTATAGACCGGGGTAACGATGAAATGGATTTTCCCCACTTGATAGGTGTATTGCTCCGGCATTACGCCTCCTTTCGCATAGATAAAACCAAGGGACGGTGCCGCAGCGCCGCCCCTCGGCCCTTCCCTGTGAGGGGGACTCTGGGACAACTTATCCCAAAGTTCACCCCTCATATACCAAGGACAAAATACCGAATGATTTTAACCGACATTACCAGTTTTCTTTCAGATATTCCTTCATACTTTCAAGGCCCCGCAGGACAGAGCCGCGCACCGAGCCACTATGTACGCCCTCGGCCCGTCCAACCTCGGAATAGCGTTTGCCGTCAATGACACATGCCTCCACACGGCGGCCCTGCGTTTCGGGCAAAGTGTTCAGCGCGTTCCAGAGGTAGAAAAACCGTTCCTGCCGAAGCACCAGCTCCTCCGGGGACGGCTCATGCAGACAGGCGGAATTCTCAATGCCGTCATCGCAGTCCAGCGAATACTGCGCTTTGTTGCGGGTGACACGGCGGCGATAGGCGGCCTCATACCGTTTGTCGGCCTTCAGTTCTTCCGCTACCTCATCGGGAACGTCGATATATTCATCGTGGGTGTACCAAGCGTAAAAGTCCTTCAGATTGATCGTAGTCATTTATATTTCCTCCGTTCAGATTTTTCTTGTGGGTGGATAGGCGATCTGAACGAAGGGGCGGCGGGGATCGGCAGCCGGGGCAGGTGGCCTTGGGACAAGTTGTCCCGAAGTGTGGGCATACAAAAACGCCCGCACAGCATAACGCTGTACGGGCACACGAAACATTGTTGCAGCTGACGTACTGATATATTTCACATCCGAAGCCAGACTTACCCGGAGGGGGAGCTACGCTTTTTTTAGCTGGTGTAAATCATGGGTACTATGTAAAAAGGCAAAAATAGACACGACGATCCCTCCTTGGAAACCGCCGTGTCCTTAAAAAAAGGCGACTTTTATACACCCCCCGTAAATCCATTTTTTCATAAGGAAAACGGCGGCTTGAAATGCAATATTTCAAAGCCGCCGTCATCTTTGCAAAGCCGGACGGCTTTTGCTCAGGTGTTATTCGACATTCTCAATTGATTCGACAATGTTCATTTTTGCAATAGAGCGCAGCGGGATCGCCGTTGCCAGCAGGCAGGCCGCAATAGAAACCACAGTAGCTTCTATAATCGCCATAACGGGAACAGTGACAAGCTGTAAGGTGTCCGTCTTTGCTGCCCCGACAAAGATACAGCAGACATAACCCAGCACTGCACCAATCACAGACGCAAAGATACCGTAATAAGCACCCTCCCACAGAAATGTTTTATAAAGGCTTGCGGCGCTCATTCCAATAGCCCGCTGCATACCGATCTCGCCTACACGAGTATGGATGTTGCTGTAAACGGTATTGATGATATTCAGAACACCGATGACACCAATGAAGGCGATCAGTACCCAGCACAGCATTTTAATTTGTGCAAAGCTCTCCGCCATTTCGTCGCTGCTTTGGCGGTAAGAGAGCCAATGCGTTCCCGGCTGTTCGCTACACCAGTTGTCCAGCCAACTTTCAAAGGCATCTGCATCGGCATTTTCTCGCAGCGTCGGGTAGATTTCTGAATAGCTGTCATCTCCTAACAGGTAGCTATATAGCTCACCGTTTACAATGATCTGAACACCATTTGTAAAGCCAGCGTTGTTGATGGTGACAGCTGTATTGGTAAGTCCTACCACGCAGATTGTTTTATCACCCAGCCGGATCGTGTCGCCAACGGCAAGGTTTGTCTGCTGTATGCTCGTATCTCCATACGAAAAGGGAATGGGATTTTGGATCAAGCAGCCCGTTCCGTCTTTCAACGCTTGCTTATCCTCTTCAGACAAATCAGGAGCATAGGTACGTAACTGCCCTTCATCAACGCTTGCGAGCTGTAAGCTTTCATGGCTCTGCACGGACAAATCTGTTTCAAAGGGTAGCACATCTCCGGCTCCCGGCATGAACACGGAAAGCCGGGCGGTGGAAATGCTCTCTACCGCATCATTCGCTTCCAGCGTTTTCACGGCTTCTGCCGGAATACCGACGGTTTCATTTGTAATCGCATAGTCGCCGGAATACATATTCTGAATGGAGCTGCTGGCGTCGAGCAGCCCGGTAAAGCTCTGTAAGGCGACAAAAACGGTAATACTCATAACCAGGGACAAGATTGTAACAACTGTCCTGCCTCGTCCGCGTTTCAGGCTGAGCCGTGCGTAGTAGGCATCAAAATTGCGGATGGTGCGATTTTTCTTTACTCGGCGTCTGATCTTCACTGTTTGTCCGGACATCGCAACCGTGGGAGAAACGCGGGAGGCGTACCGCGCCGCGGGAAAAGCAGCCAACATTGCAAAGATCAGCGTGACCGCAACACTGGCAAAGAGCATTGGCGGTTTTACCGTGCTAGCAGCACTGATGGCAGAGTTCAGTTCGGAAGTGCTGTTTGCCATGAATATTTCGGGATTGAGAACGCCAGTTGCCGCGATCAACGCCCCTTTTGCCGACAGAGTACCAATCAGCAGCCCAACAGGAAGCCCAGCTCCGCAAAGGATCAAGAGTTGTACGGACACCAGGCGATAAATCTGTCTCCGTTGTCCGCCAATGGCACGGAGTGTTCCATATTCTTTGATACGCTTTGTGATGGAGATTTTCAGAATGTTATAAATCACGAGCCCGGCTGCAAGCAAAACCAATACGCCCACCAAGATACAAGCTGCCGTCATAAAGGAAAAACCTGCGCCCGTGCTGCTATTCTCGTCTGCATCATAGGCAATACCGAGTGCGTCAAGCAGAACCCAGTTGTACTGGATATACCGATCATCTTCCTGTAAGTCTGCCGCAAGGTCGCAGACAATGCTCTGAAAATCCTGTTTGCTGTGGGTTTTG
>JAETOQ010000117.1 GCA_021771635.1 Oscillospiraceae bacterium
CCTCCGTCACGGCTTCGCCGTGCCACCTCCCTCAAGGAGGGAGGCTATTTTATGCACCTCAAAGGCTCCCTCTCTGAGGGAGCTGTCAGCCGCAGGCTGACTGAGGGAGTTAAAAAAGGAGGAACAACCATGTCAACCAATCACACATCCAACTACGCGCTCAGCCAGTGGGAGGCCACCGACCCGGTTTTGCGGGCCGACTTCAACGCCGACAACGCCAAGATCGACGCCGCGCTGGGGGCCCACGCGGCCGCCCTGGTCGAAAAGGGCAACTGCCAGATTTATACCACCGGCTATTCTGGAAACGGCGGAGTCGGCCCCGCTAATGCCCGATCACTTACCTTTCCCAAATGGCCCAGGCTCATTCTGATCATAGGCGAAAAGGGGTTCTTACTGATCTTCCCTGGGATAACCACCGGCTACTCCGTCACCACCTCCAGCGTTCTGTCGGTCACCACCTCCTGGAGCGGAAACACTATTTCCTGGTATGGCGGGTCTCTCGCTTCTGTGATGATGAATAGTTCCAATATCTGGTATAGTGTGGTCGCGCTGATGGACACCGCACAGTAAAGGGGGCCCCCCGGGCAAATGCCCGGGGGGCCATCCGGCTTACGGCCGGAAATGCTTTAAATCAGGCGTTGGCTGTAAAGGTAATGCTGGGATCACCAGTGATCGCTCCGGTAAACTCAAAGCCAACCTCTGTGCCAGCGGGGATCTCGGTCGCCACAAGAGTCAAGACTCCGGCAGCAGCAGATCCAACAGAGCTGTGGTAGATGGCCTTGACGGTCGCGCCGGCAGCCGCGCCGGTCAAGGTGTCAGCGGCCCCGCCAGCATCGGTAAAGGCCTCGGTGAAGGTCACAGTACCAACCAGCTTATCGGTAGAAGCTACGTAGACGGTGCCGCTTACGGCTGTGCCGTTGAGGGTCCAGGACAGGCGCATGCCAACGGCAGCTCCGTTTACGACCTCCTTGGGCAGGTCGAGCTTGGTAAGCTCACCAACAGTCACGTCCTTGGCGCCAACGGTGATGTTCAGCTTCACATCGGAGACGCTCGTGGTGATCACAGAGCCGATCCGCTTGCCATCGCTGTCAGAAGCCTGATAGTTCTTGCCGCTCGTATCAGTGATGTCGATCGCCACGGTGCTGTTAGCGGGGACATAGTAGTCGGTGTCGTTAATCGCGGCGGTGTTACCCACGGTAACCCCATCCAGACCAGTCGCGTCGATCTTGACATAGCCGCTCACGTATTCCGCAGTGTCAGCGATCTTCGTGCTCGCGGCGGTAGTGTAATCAACGGCAGTCGTACCATCTTTGATGATGTTGGTGCCGGCCTTGAGGTCAGCAGCCACCACCAGAGCGGTGCCGGCCTTGACGTTGGCGGCAGTGCCAACGATGTTAGTGCTCGCGGCGGTGCCGTAGTAGGTCTTGCCGTCCAGAGTGACCTTGGCGTCGGGCTCGGGATAGATCTTCCAATCGTGGCCGGTGACAATGATGTTCTCGGCCTTGTTCTCGGCGTAGACCACACCCTTGCCGGCGTCGTACTTGGCGTAGTTGGTAGTAGTCTTCTTGAAGGCGTCGTTGGTCTTCGGAGCAACAGCGGCCGCTTCGGTGTCGCTGTCAACATCCAGAGCCTCGATCTCATAGCCGTTGCCGGTGGGATCGCCCTTGGCGTCGACAGTGATCACGCGGACGCCCTGGACGATCACCGTGCCGCCGGTGTTCTCGGTATCAATGGTCACATAACCCAGCTTCGCGCCGGCCGCGTTCTTCACGACCCAGCCCAGCTTGCCGGAACCGGGCAGGTTGGTGGTGTCGTCCCAATCGGCCAGGGTAGCGCCCTTCAGGGTGGTCTTGGCCCACTCCTCGGCAATAGCCTGGAAGTCAGCCCCGGTCACGGGCTTCTGGTCGTCGGTCAGATAGGCGATGGTGAGGGCCTTGGGAGCCGCTGCAGTACTACCGGTCAAGGTATCAGCCGCGCCGTTAATGGCGGCCTTGGCGCCGGTGCTGGTGGGCTTGGGATCGATGGTGCCGCTGTTGCCGTCCTCCACCAGGTCCTTAATGACGATGGAGGTGGCGTAGGGGCCCTCGATCACGGCGCTGATCTCGTAGTTGTACTTGTCGCTGCCCTTAGCGTTCTCGTGCAGGTCACGCAGGGCGTTCTTCAGCCCGGTCTCGCCGGAGAAGTAGTCGGTGGTGCGCTTTTTGTCGTTCTCCTGGTCCAGGACCACCTTCACATCCTCAGCGAAGCGGATGCCGGAGTCGGTGCCGGTGGTCACATACAGGGTCTGGCCGTTGGCGCTGGGCTTCTTATCCTTGAAGGCCTCGTGGTACAGGATGGTGTCCACGCCGGCGTCGCGCACGGCCTTTACGTAGTTGGCATAGGACTTGGCATAAGCGGTCTTGGTCTCCAGAGTGAAGTTCCAGTTGCCGATGCTGTCCTTGGCGCTGTTGGCCTTGGCGCCGTCGTCGTCGATAGCGCCGTCATAAGCGCCGTCGATGGAGGTGACCTCGCCGTCGTTGTTGGTCTTCACGCGGTACCAGTTGTTGGCGTCCATCTGCTGGAGCATGGACAGGCGGGTGTCGTTGACCTCGACCAGCTCCTGCTCCACGCCGTCGATGATGACGGTGCGGGTCCACTTGTAGCCGTCGGAGCCCAGATAGTACTCCTGAGCCACGCTGGCGTTGTGGACGTAGACCAGGTCGCTGTTCTTGCCGGCGTCCTCGCCGATGACGACCATGGCCACGATCCAGCCCTTTTTGTCGTACAGGGTGTAAACGCCCTCGGAGATGGTCTTGGCGCTGGCGTCGTCATCGTCGGCGGCGTTGCGGGCATCGGTGCCGTACAGGGGGGTGATGTCCACGTTGTCGATGCCGGTGGTCACGCTGTCCACACCGTCGATGATGCAGTCGGTGCGGCCGGCGATGGTCTGGATCTCATCCACGGAGGCGGACAGATAGACAGACTTGTTGTTGCCGTACACCAGAGTGCCGTTGGCGTTGGCGATGGACAGGTGCTTGTTGTTGATCTCCTTCTGGCCGCTGGTGGTGTGGGTCTGGCCGGCGGCGGTCAGGGCGCCGTCAACAGCCACGAGAGTCAGGCTGTACACGTCGCTGCTGCTCACGGAGTAGGTGCACCACTTGTTGAAGGTGGAGTTGTCCTGATGGTTGGCAGCCAGGGCGTTGACCACGCTCTTGCTGTTGTTGCGGTCGATCTGGATCTCCTTCATGGTGCCGTCCAGGAAGATGGCGTTGGCCTTCAGCACGGTGGTGGCCAGGTTGTTGCTGCCGCTGTCCACACCGGTGATGAAGACGTAATTGGTGGTCTTGCTGACCTCCTTGACGCCGATGACGTTGTCGTAGTTGTCCAGATACACGTCATAGGCGGTGTCCTTCAGGTTGACATTGTTGCCGCTGGTGCCGGTATAGGCCTTCAGGCAGTCGTTGGCATACTCTGCAGCGGAGGAGAAGTCATACTTCTTGCCGCCGGTGGTCAGGTTGCCGGAAGCCAGATCGGCGTCCTTGCGGGCCTGGAAGGAGGTGATCTCCACGGCGGACATGGGGGCCACAGACTTCATGGTCTGGATGGCGCCGTCGGCCACGGTGACCAGGAAGGGGTCGTCCTCCTTCACATCCTCAACAGCGAAGTCCTCGGAGGAGACCTTCAGGGTCTCGACGTCTTCGTTGGCGGTGATGGTCTTGACCAGGTCGCCGCCGGTCTTCTTGTCCAGGCCGTAGACGTCCAGGTCCAGAGTCTCCTTCTTGGAGTCGTAGTCCTTGGCGGCGAAGGCCAGATAGGTGTTGATGATGGCGATGTCAACGGTGCCGTCGGCGCCCTTGTTGGGATCGACATACACCTGAGTGAGCACACCGTTGCCGGTGCCGCCCACGCCGGCGCGGTTGTTCCGGTTGATGGAGGTCTCGTTGAAGAGGCGGCTGTCGATGGCGGAGTCGCTCACGCCGTCGATGGTGACGTTGATAGCGGAATCACGCACCACGGAGGAGCCCAGCAGGTCATACAGCTCGCGGCCGGTGACCTCGGAGGTGTACTCGGCCCGCAGCAGCTCGTCCTTGGCGTAGGTGCCGATCTCCTTGCCGTTGTACTCCCAGCGGCGGGAGGGACGGCCGAAGACGTCGGTGCGGTCGTTATACAGCTTCAGGTCGCCGTTGTACAGGTGCTCGCCCAGCTCGATGGTGTAGCCGCCGATGCTGGAGGCGGAGGTGCCTTTTGCCTCAGTCGCGTCGATGGCCTTGGCAAAGTCCTTGCTGCTGGACCGGGCGGTGTACTCACGGTCACCGTTGACGGTGAAAGTGTAGTCGCCGTTGCTTCCGGTGATGTTCAGGCCCTGCTTGGTGTCCACCACAGGGGACTTGAGGGTGTTCAGGGCCAGCTGGGCCACCTGGTTACGGTCCAGGCGCTCGCTGGGGTTGGAGGCCACGCCGTCGAACAGACGGATGCGGTTGGCGGCGGCGGTCACGGGGGCGCGCCAGTCGGTGGCGCCCTTGGACAG
>JAETOQ010000118.1 GCA_021771635.1 Oscillospiraceae bacterium
CCCATCGGCACCCGGAAGATCGACGCTTTCCGCACCCTGACCACCGAGAGCCTTGCCGTGTTCATGCCCTTTAAGGTGCAGGAGATCATGGACAGGGGCGGCATCTACTTCGGGGAAAACGCCATTTCCCACAACCTTATCATGTGCAACAAGGCCAATCTGCTCAATCAGTCCTCCTTCCGGCTGGGCGTCCCCGGCTCCGGCAAATCGTTCAGCGTGAAAGAGGAAATCGCGTTCCTGATCCTCAACACGGACGACGATATTCTCATAGCAGACCCGGAGGGGGAGTACGCCCCCCTCATTGAAGCGATGGACGGCCTGGGCAGCGTTGTCCGGGTGTCCGCTGGCGGCAAAGACCGCTTGAACGCCATGTATATGGTGGACGGCTACGGCGAGAACAACCCCATCGTGGTGAAATCGCAGTTTATCATGTCCCTGGTGGAGCGTATCGACCCCAACGGCGTGGGGGCCAAGCAGAAGTCCATCATTGACCGCTGCACGGCGGCGGTGTACGAGGAAGCGGAACAGAACGGCACAGTCCCCACCCTGGCGACCCTCCGGGAGAAGCTGATGGAACAGCCGGAGAACATGGCAAAGGAGATCGCCCTGGCCCTGGAGCTGTTTACCACCGGCTCCCTTGATATTTTCGGCCACGAAAGCACCGTTGACCTGGACAAGCGGGTGGTGGTGTTCGACATCCACGGCCTGGGCGAACAGTTGAAGCCCATCGGCCACCTTGTTATCACCGACACCATGCTCAACCGCGTCACCCTGAACTGGAAAAAGGGTAAGCGCACCCACGTCTTTATCGACGAGTTCCACGTCATGTTTGAGAACGAGTTTTCCGCCGCCTTTTTCAATTCCGCATGGCGGCAGTTCCGCAAGCGCAACGCCTACCCCACCGCCATCACGCAGAACGTGGAGTATCTTCTGGACTCCGTGCAGGCCAGCACCATGCTCAGTAACTCCGAGTTTATTGTCATGCTGAACCAGGCGGCAAGCGACCGGGAGAAGCTGGCCCGCCTGCTGAATATCTCCGAGGAACAGATGGGCCACATCACCAACGCCCCCGCCGGGTGCGGGCTTATCAAGTATGGCTCGGCCCTGGTGCCTTTTGTCAACTGCTTCCCCTCCAACACCGAACTGTACCGCTTGATGACCACCCGGCCCGGTGAGGGCCGCTTTGCGGGGGGACAGGCATGAAAATCGGCCTGATAGATGTGGACGGGCATAACTGGCCTAACCTTTGCCTGATGAAACTGTCCGCCTACCACAAAGCGCATGGGGATGATGTTGAGTGGTGGACGCCGGAGGGCCGCTATGACCGGGTGTATAAGAGCCGGGTGTTTACGGACACCTATTCCAAAGACACGATCACGGTTGACAACGCCGGTGAAGTCATTAAGGGCGGCACCGGCTATGGCCCCGGCCCCAACCTGCCCGACGAGGTGGAACACACCCGCTCGGACTACGCCTTATATCCGCAGTTTTCTGGCACGGCCTACGGCTTTATGACCCGTGGCTGTCCCCGGAACTGCGGATTTTGCATTGTGTCCAAGAAAGAGGGGCGGCGCAGTACCCACGTCGCTGACCTGTCCGAATTTTGGGATAGGCAAAAGGAGATCAAGCTGCTGGACGCAAACCTCCTGGCCTGTTCTGACCATGAAAAGCTGATCTTGCAGCTTGCGGAGAGCGGAGCGTGGGTGGACTTCACCCAAGGGCTGGATGTGCGCCTGATTACCCCGGACAATGTTTCCCTGCTGAACCGGGTAAAGATCAAAATGCTCCATTTCGCATGGGATGACCCCAACACGGACTTGACGGACTGTTTCAGGCGGTTTTCGGAGCTGACCTCCATCCGGGACTTTCGGCGGCGGCGGGTGTATGTCCTGACCAACTATGGCAGCACCCATGAACAAGACCTTTACCGGGTGAACACCCTGCGGGACATGGGCTACGACCCCTTTGTGATGATCTACGAGCGGCCCATCGCCCCGCCCATCACCCGCCAGCTTGCCCGGTGGGTGAACAACAAGCGGATATTCCGTGTTGTCCCGAATTTTGCCGACTATATCCCCAATCCCAACAAAAAGAGCGCCAGACCGTGAACAAGATAAGACTCGGAGGGGGATGGGCTTGAAGCCTGTCCCCCTCTTTGAATGGAGGGATGAAAATGCCATTGAAAATCAAGCCCTGCCACCTGCGGGCGGCGAGGGAGTATGTGGGCCGGTATCACCGGCACAGCATCCCGCCCGTGGGCGGCAAGTTCGCCGTGGCCTGTTATGATGGGGACAACCTGTGCGGCATCGCCATTTGTGGCCGTCCCGTCGCCCGGTATCTGGACGATGGGCTGACCCTGGAAATCCTGCGCTGCTGTACGGATGGGACGGACAACGCCTGTTCCAAGCTCTACGGGGCCTGCTGCCGCATTGGGTTTGAGATGGGCTATGAGCGAATCGTCACCTATACGCTGGCATCCGAGAACGGAGCATCTTTGCGGGCCGCTGGCTTCGCCTTTGACGGTGTGGCCGGGGGCCGGGAGTGGACAGGCCAGCGCCGCAGGGACTACTATGTGGCCCCCGCCGAACTGAAACACCGCTGGATGAAAAGACGGGCAGGTGAGCGGCCATGAGCAAGATCAAGACCCGTGAAAAGGGTAAGGACATTAAGGTGTTGGATAAATCCGCTGTCGTGGGCCAACGCATGAAAAACGCCTTTATCCGCTCCAAGCGGAACGCGGCGGCGCTGATGGACGACCGGCAGGCCACCCCCGGCGAGTACGCCGGGGACAAGGTAGAGTTTGCCGCCGACGATCTGGCCCATGATACGGCGAATGTGGCGGTGTCTGGCACAAAACCGGCAGCACGCCAGGGGCGAAAGCTGTTCCAGCGCCAGCGGGAGAAACGGGCGGCGGAGAAGCGCCGGGAGAACGCCGCCCCCACGGAACAGGCTCCCGCCCCCGAACCGTCCCAGGGTACGGCCCCGGAGGGCCAGCCCCCGCAGCGGCACAGCGGGACAGCCCCGGAGGGACGGCTCCCGCGTCAGCGTACCGACCCGCCCAGGGATGGGCAGCGCCCCCGGCAGGGCACCGGCCCCGCCCAAGACAGAAGGCTCCCACGCCAGCGAACCAACACGGCCCCGGAGCGCCAGTCTTTTCCACGATATGAGCGCAGGTTGGAACAGCCCCCGGCCTGTGCTGACGTTGAGTGCCCCACCGATACTGTAAGTTCTTTTGTAGAGCGTGGGCGGACTTTTGCCAGGAGGCAGGCCGCAAAGTGGGCCGAACGGAAACGGCAGGTAAAAAACCGGGCTGTCCAGTCTGACCGGCCACCGCAGGTAAAACCCCAGGACGCCGCCAAAGCGCCCCGGCAGGTGGAAACGGCGGTCAATAACCTGGAAACGCCCGTAAAAACGGCGAAACGGCCCGCCCAGGCTATAGGGCAGACCGCAAAGGCCACCGGCAGGGGTGCAAAGGGCACCATCAAGAACGCACAGCGGACGGTAAAGACGGCACAGCGTACCGCAAAGGGCACCGTGAAAACCGCCCAGCATACGTCTAAAACCGCCATCAAGACCGCAGACCATACAGCAAAGGCCGCACAGAAAACGGCCCAGACCACCGCAAAAGCGGCGAAAATGACCGCCCACGCCGCCCGTGTCACGGCCAAGACCGCCGCCACCACAGCAAAAGCCGCCGCAAAGGGCGTTTCCGCCACGGTAAAGGCCATGATTGCGTCCGTTAAGGCGCTTGTGGCCGCTATTGCCGCTGGGGGCTGGGTTGCCATCCTTGCCGTTGTGATTATCTGCTTGATTGGCCTGATCGTCGGCTCCTGCTTCGGTATCTTCTTCTCCGGGGAGGACAGCGGCACGGGACAGACCATGCCCGCCGTTGTCCGGGAGATCAATCAGGAGTATGAGGGCAAGCTGGACGAGATCAAGAACGGCACCGCCCATGACACGCTTGAAATATCCGGCTCCCGCGCCGTCTGGCCGGAGGTGCTGGCAATATACGCCGTCAAGACCACCACCGACCCGGACAACCCCCAGGAAGTCGCCACGATAGACGACAGCAAAAAAGAGCTGGTGAAAGAGATATTTTGGGCTATGAACGAGATAAGCCACCGTTCGGAAACCGCCACCACCACCCAAATCGTGGAAACGGACGATGGAGCGGGCAATATCGTTGAGGAAGAAGTTGAGGTAACGACAACGACCCTCTATATCACCGTGACCCACAAGACCGCCGATGAAATGGCGGACGCCTACAACTTCACCGCCGACCAGCGGGCGCAGCTTGCGGAACTACTGGCTGAAGAAAACCGCAGTATGTGGAGCAGCGCCCTATACGGTATCGGCGTGGGCGACGGGGAGATCGTGGTGGTGGCCCTCTCCCAGCTCGGCAACGTGGGGGGCCAGCCCTATTGGTCATGGTACGGCTTCAACTCCCGCGTGGAGTGGTGCGCCTGCTTTGTCAGTTGGTGCGCCAACGAGTGCGG
>JAETOQ010000119.1 GCA_021771635.1 Oscillospiraceae bacterium
GCTCCTTTTTACAGTATTCATTTTCCCGAAACCATTTGGTTTCGGGAAAGCGGCCCCGGGGCCGCTTTTTTGATTTCCACCTTTATCTTATACGCTCTTTCCGGAAAATGCAATAGGATCTTCTGAAAATACCAACTTTTTCCGCCGGACGGGAGGCCGGAGAGGCTGTCCGCCCCTCCCGGCTCCCCGGCGGAAACCAAAAACGCGGTGTATGAGTGTCTCATACACCGCGCTTGTCAAAAGCGGGGAAAGACACTATAATAAACGTTGCGGTGCGGCGATATGCCGCTGTGTACGAGTGCTTGTTCCACTCTTACGCAGGCCGTGGGGTGTTGGTAGCGCCCCATGGCTGCCGCATTTTTGATTTCCATTTTTTATCATATACGCTTTTGGAGAAAAATGCAATAGGGAATTCCGGAGATCCAGGGCCTAGGGCGACACCGCATAATTCCAAGTGGCATATCACGGCAGGGCTTTTTTCGTCAGAGTGCATAAAGAATGCGCCGGTGGGCTGGCGCCCACCAAGCAGACTTTGTGTGCTATGACGGATTACGGATAAGCTCTTAAAAAACGCACAGGGCCGTGAAGCAGGCGCCCTCCGGGCCAAGGCCCTCCATACGGTAGGTCTCCCCCTCCCGGAAGCCCGCCAGCCGCAGTTCCTGGCCCAGGGTGGCTTCCCGGCTGTAATTGAGGCAGAATTCCCTGGGCACCCGCCCCTGGAGGTCGGCGGGCAGGCTGTCCCACACAATGTCGCCGTAGTTGCCGCTGTACAGGTGGCCGTTGCCGTCCAGGTCCGACCAGACCACCCGCCGGACACCCAGGTCCTCCAGCCCCTCATGGGGCAGAACAATCTTCTTCGGCTCCGGGCAGTCGATCTCCCGGCCGCAGGTGGTCAGGGGCTTGGCGGTAAAGGCGTCGGGCCGCAGGATCTTCCGGGTCTCCGGGTCCACCAGGATCCAGTCGCTCTTGGCGGAGACACACAGCCGCCCCGTCTGGTCCACCATCTCATACACCCGCCGCATGTGGGCGCCCCGGACGCCGTTTTCCATGGTGGTAATGGTCAAAACGTCCCGGGCACGGGGACAGGCGTGGACCCGCAGGGCGACGCGGGAGAGCAGGAACACCTCCCGCATGGCGTACAGCTTTTCATGTGTCAGGCCCCGGGCGTCGTAGTCATACCCGGCAAAGGTGGCCATCTTGCTTAAAAGCGCCGCCACCCGCACCCGCTTGTTCCGGTCGCAGTCCCAAAACGTCAGCTCCTCCTGGCGGGAGTAGCTGTTTTCCGTCAGTGTCTGTTTGAAATCGTTCACGCTGCTCAAGGCTCCTTTTGTTTTTCGATTTTGGAGAGAATTATACCATCTTTTTCCGAAATCCTCAATGAACAAGATTGACTTTTTGTCCGTCTGTGGTATGATAATCTTATCACAATTGTATGTAAGGAGGACATTCCAATGGACAAGACTGTTATCTCTACCACCAATGCTCCCGGTGCCATCGGCCCCTATTCCCAGGGTTGGGTCGTCGGCGACATGGTGTTCGCCTCCGGCCAGATCCCCGTGAACCCCGCTACCGGCGAGATCCCCGAGGGCATCGCCGCCCAGACCGAGCAGAGCTGCAAGAACGTGGCCGCCCTGATGGAGGCCGCCGGCGTGACCATGGACAACGTGGTCAAGACCACCTGCTTCCTGGCCGACATCGCCGACTTCACCGCCTTCAACGAGGTCTATGCCAAGTACTTCACCTCCAAGCCCGCCCGCAGCTGCGTGGCGGTCAAGGACCTGCCCAAGGGCGTTCTGTGCGAGATCGAGGCCATTGCCGCGAAGTAATTCTCCCCGGAGTCTTTCAAAAATAAACAGAGGACCGGCGAAAAAGCCGGTCCTCTGTTTTTATCTGGTCACTTGCGCAGGAAGATCAGGCCCAATGTCCCCGGCCCGCAGTGGCAGAAGATGGTGCAGCCCGCCTTGGCCTCCAGAATCTCCCCAAAGCGGCCGTCCTCCCGCAGGAGCTGCCGGGCGATGGAGGCCAGGCGGTCATCCTCGCAGGTGTCCACCAGAAAGGCGCGGCTGGTGTCGATGTCGTCCCGGCCCGCCAGGCGGTCCCGCACGTAGTCCCCCACCACCTTCTCGATGGAGCCGCGGTACTTCCTGGTCACCGCCATCTTGCCGTCCATGACGTCCACGCAGGGGTGCAGCTTCAAAAGGTTGGCGCCCAGGGCCGTCACGGCGGAACAGCGGCCGCCCTTTTTCATGTAATCCAAACGGTCCAGCACAAAGCTGGTCTCCATGCGGGCGGTCATATCCTCCAGCATGGCTAAAATTTCCGTAACAGGCTTTCCCGCCTCCGCGGCCTCCGCCGCGGCCAGGGCCATGATGCCGTGCCCCACGGTCAGGTTGCCGGAATCCACCACATAGACCTCCGGAAACTCCTCCGCCGCCAGCTTGGCGTTCTGGTAGCAGCAAGAGAAGCCCATGCCGATGTTGATGTGGATGACCGCGTCATATCTGGCGCTCTCCCGGCGGAACAGGTCCTCGTAGTCCGCGATATTGACGGCGTTGGAGGTGGTGATCTCGCCGCCTGCCTCCACATGGGCCACGATATCCGTCCGGCGGATGTTCACGCCGTCCTGGTACAGCTTTCCCCCCTTGACGATGCCCAGGGGGATGACGGAGATATTGTGCTGTTCCACCAGATAGGCGGGCAGGTCGCAGGTGCTGTCGGTGGTGATTTTGATCATGGGCGTTCTCCTTTCGGCCTCCGGGGCCGTATCCACTTTCCGCCCCAGGGCGGAGACATTCAAAATGCTGGAGCATTATACTAGAACTTGTTAAAAAGCTTTAAAAAGCTTTTTCCCCGCAAGGGGGACGCGGCAACCGTAAGCGGCGGAGCCGCCAACGGTTGCCCAGTATAGCGCGGAGGCGCGTCAAGTTCTTATGAGACGCATTTTACACCGTTTACGGTGCAAAATGGAAACGCACAAGTGCGTTTCCGTTCTTGATAAAACGAAATGGTTTTATCAAGAATTAGTATTATACCATGGTCTCCGGGAGAAATCCACCCTTTCTTCCCGAGAGGCACTTCCAATTTGCGGCAGGCTCCGGGGCTGTATTCTCTCCACCCTGTACAAAAGCAGACATCTTTTGGACAAAAAATACGCTCCGAGGCATCCCGGCCCCGGAGCGTATCCTATTACAGGCGGACGATCTCTGCGCCCAGGCCGTCCGCGTCCGATGATTCGTGTGTCACCAGCAGCACCGGCTTCTCCGCCGACGCCCGCAGGACGCACGCCATGGCCCGGGCACGGTTCTCCCCGTCCAGGCCGGTGAAGGGCTCGTCCAGGGCCAGGGCATCGGAGGGTGCCAGCAGGGCACGGGCCAGGGCCAGGCGGCGCTTCATGCCGCCGGAGAACTCCCGGACGGCCTTGCCGCCCGCGTCCCCCAAGCCCAGCTCCTCCAGCAGGGCCGCCGCCCTGTCAGGCTCCGTTCCCAGCACGAACCGCAGGTTGCCCATGGCATCCAGATGCTCCAGCAGCCGGTCCTCCTGGAACACGGCGGCCCAGCGGCAGCCCTCCGCCCCGGAGATGGTGCCGCTGTCGGCGGTCTCCAACCCCAGCAGGATGCGCAGCAGGGTGGTCTTGCCCGCCCCGGAGGGGGCCATGACGCAGGTGACGCCGGGCCCCGCGGCAAAGGACACGCCCCGCAGGACCGGCGCGCCGCCGTAGGCCTTGCACAGATTTTGCACCCGGATCTCCATCAGCTCACCGCCTTTCGCGCCAGCAGGTCCACCAGAGCCAGAAACGCCTTTTCAAACACTGCCGACACCGCCACGATAACGGCGGTCCAGGCGAAGAGGTCCGGGGTCTGGAAGTAGACCTTGGCGGTGTACAGCCGCTCGCCGATGGTGCCGGCGGGCAGGCCGATGACCTCCGCCGCCGCGCCCGCCTTCCAGCACAGGCCAAGCGCCAGAGAGCAGGCCGTCCGGAAATAGGGCAGCACCTGGGGCAGCCAGATGCCCCACAGCTGCCGCCGGAGGGGCACCCGGAACACCCGGGCCATCTCCAGCAGCTGCCTGTCCGCCGCCCCAATGCCCGCCAGAACATTCAGGTACACGGGCGGGAACACCATCAGCGCCGAGATGAACAGAGGCAGGGACCTTCCGTCCAGCCACACCAGGGCCAGGATGATAAAAGACACCACAGGGACGGCTTTTACCGCCGCCACCAGGGGAGCCAGCAGCTCCCGGACCGCCCGGGAGCAGGCCGCCAGCGCCGCCAGTCCCACCGCCAGGAAACAGGAGAGCAGAAAGCCCCCGAAGATCCGCAGGGCGGAGCCACCCACCGCCCGCCAGAAGGCGGCGGTGAGGGCCAGCTCTCCCAGCCGCAGCAGGGCGGAAACGGGAGAGGCCAGCAGCAGTCCGCCGTGGGGATAGACCGCCGCCATGACCATGCTGGCCCCCTGCCAGATCAGCAGCCACGCCCCCACCGCCCAGGGGCGTATGGAATTTTGGGCGGTGTTCTTTTTCATGGGCAGTCTCCTTATCAAATCGGGAATGAAGGATTGGGCGCTAGGAATTATAAATGCCACCCTCTGATTTCCCTCCGCTCCCCACGGGAGCTGCCTCCCGCCGGCGGCCGATGGGGAATCCCTCATTGCTCATTCCGAATCGTTTAAGAACCTGTATTCATAACCAGGGAATGTCGGATGGACGAGGATTTTTCTTGTCAGGCAAGGAGATTTTCCACAGCCATACTGACGTATGGCAAGGAAAATCGACGCAGTATGGCGATCGGGGCCCCCGCGAAAGCGGAGTTTTCGTGGGGAGAGGAGGAAGGAATGGAGCGGGCGTAGGCCCCGCCTAATGGCGGGGACGGAGCAGAGCGGAATTT
>JAETOQ010000120.1 GCA_021771635.1 Oscillospiraceae bacterium
CTGCTGGCCGGGATGCAGATAGCGGAACGCTGCAAAAAGGGCGTGAGGATCGCCGCCTCCGTGGTGTTCACCCTCACATATATCCCTTTGATGGTCAAGTATTTGAAGATTCTCATAGGCAAAAGCGAAGAAGCCTGATCGCATTACCCATACTGCCCGGAGGGGACAGCCTGACCGCTGTTCCTCTCCGGGCCTTTTTATTCTGAAACAAGGAGGTTTTCATGGCAAGCAAATTGCAATTTGTATCTGAGCTGGCAACCTACACCGCCCATACTGTCACGCGGGATGTGGGCGGCTGGAAAAAATACTTGGATACCGCGAGCCGTCTCTATAAATACCGCTTTGATGAACAACTGCTGATCTACGCCCAGCGACCGGATGCCACCGCCTGCGCCGACATGGAGTTATGGAACAATACCATGCGGCGGTGGGTAAAGCCCCGGTCCAAGGGTATCGCCCTCATTCGTACCGGCGCGGGCGGACGGCCCCATCTGGAATATGTCTTTGACGTAGCCGACACCCGCCCGGTCCGGGGCGCAAAAATGCCTTACCTGTGGGAAATGACGGCGGAAAAGTCCGGCGCTGTTGCGGCGGCGCTGGAGCGGCAGTACGGCCCCAGCGAGGAAACGGACATTGGCTGGCAGCTCATGGAACAGGCCAGCCGTGCCGTGGGCGGGGTCTACCGGGATGATTTGGAGGATCTGCGGTATGACGCGGAGGGCAGTCTACTGGAGGAATTGGACGATCTCAATCTGGAAGTGCGCTATAAAAACCTCCTGACCGCCAGCGTCCAATATACCGTCCTGACCCGCTGCGGCCTAGACCCCAGCGACTATATGGAGGACGAGGACCTTGCTGGCATTGCGGAGTTTTCCACCCCCGCCGTCCTCCATCACCTGGGCGATGCCGCCAGCAAGGTGTCCAGGGACCTCCTGGACGAGATCAGCCTCGCCGTCAAAACCTATGACCGGGAACAGGCGAAAAATAATCAGGAAATTTCTGAAAAACCTCTTGCAAAATCGCCCGTGATCGACTATACTAAGGTCAAGGAAGAATTTAACACTGTAAAGCGCGAAAGTTCGGAAAGGAGCATAGAAAATGGCGGAACTGACTTACAAGCAGGCGGGCGATTACCTGATTCCCGATCTGAAAGCAGACGGAGCGGACGAGTGGGAGGAGGCGCCCCTGGGCAAGTACGGGATGCTGCGGGAGACGTTCCTGGAGGAACATCACCACGGGACGTACACCTCGATGCTGCTGACCGGGCGGCTGTACCCCCATCTGCGGGAGATCGACCGGCAGGCGAGGGAGCAGGTGGACCGGATGGTGGCCGATCTGAAGAAGCAGAACGGCGTGGACGAGGCGATGAAGGCCCGCGATCAGATGGGATGGGTCCAGGCGGTGAACAACTTCACGGCCCAAGCGGAGGAAATGGTCCTGACGGAGATCGTCTACAAGTAAATTCGGATGATAAGCAGGCGGCGGGCGAACGGCCCGCCGCTTCTGCGTCTGTGGAGGAACCGGAGGAACCGCCCGCCCCTGGGTCGCCGGACCTGTCGCTGTTCTCCTTATTCCCCACGGTAGAGGAACAGATTGAGAATATTGCACAGACCCAGGCGGAGGAACAGAAGACAGCCCAGCAGCAGACTTCCCTCCCTGCTGGTCAGGTGCCGGATGCAGTCGTTGGCCGCGCCCTCACCAGCGGCGGGAATGAAGCGCACAGCATTGAGCGCCTTGTGGCCTTCTTCCAGAAAGGTCCCACTGGCTCTGCTGCCGCCTCATTCATGGAGAAAGAATTTGGCGAGGGCGGCAAAGGTGTCACCATCGCCAAATGGGACTACGCATTGTGGTTCAACAAAGAGGGCGTCCGTATTGCGCCGGGGCGGTCCGCCTTTGGTCCGGGCAGCACCCTCGTTTCCTGGGTGAACGCTGCCGCTATGGTATCCAAACTTCTGCGGGATGGAATATTTGCCGCACAGGATAAAATTGACGCCACTCCCGATAACGAGGTCCGGGAGCTGGCTGAAAAGCTGTGGTATCTCCGCCAGGATTTCAGCGACAGCGCAAGGGAAGAAAACCTTCTGCCTACGATTTCTCAGCATTTCTTTGGCAAAGGGTTCCCGGACGATACGAAGGAGATCGCCGAGCTGCTGAAAACCCCGGTCCACCGGCAGCAGATTCTACGGGAGCTGGACGCATTTGTGGACGAATATAAATACCGCCCTGATCTTCTGCGCTTTCGGAAAATCCATGACCCGGCGGAACTGTTCAGAAGCATTGACCGCTTATCCTCGGTAAAAGAGCAATATAAAGCAGTTGAGGGGTTTGCCCCGGCAAAAGCCAGCTTCATCACGGAGGATGAGATCACTCGCCTGCTGGCGGGAGGCCCCAATATCTCAGAGAGCAAGCTGCAAATCTACTCCTATTTTGTCCAGGGCCACAATGCCAAGGAGTGCGCCCAATTTCTGAAAGAAAGCTACGGTGAGGGCGGCTATGGACGCCAGGGCTACAATGAGAACCATGGCACCAAGGGGATCAGCCTCACCCGCGAAGATGAAGAATCCGGTTATAAGGGTTATGATACGGTCACGCTGAACTGGAACCAAGTGCAGAAGCGCGTCCGGGCATTGATTGACAGCGGGCAATATCTCAACGATCAGGAAAAGGCGCATCTTCCGGTCTATGATAAGCTGGCACTTGCCCGGAGGATTTACGCTTTCAACTACTACAAACCGGACCCGGACCGGACCTATCCCCACGAGTGGGACTTTAACGCGGCGAAGCGGGACATTCTGCCCCTGCTGGACAGCCCGGAACAGGTGGAGAAGATTTTCAACCGGATGTTGAGCGATTTCGCGCCCCTTTCGCCTGATACGCCCCATTATGCCGCAATGCAGCTTGCCCTCCGGGATGTGGGGATGTATCAGCGGGGGGAATCTCCCCTGTTCACTCCGCTGCCGGAGGCTGTCCTGGAGGCGGAGCGCCAGAAGAAACAGGCGGCGAAGGATGCCAAACGCAAAGCCTCCGCGCCCCAACACACACCTTCCGAGGCCCCGCCCGCTTCTGGCGACCGCCTTGCCGCCGCTGCCCGCGCCCTTGGCAGGAAAATCAGGCCCAAGGAGAGGGAGGATGAGGACGGGCAATTCAGTCTGTTTTCCAATCCGGCCCCTGTGCAAGAGACAGAGCCACCCGTGCCGGAGACAGAACCGGTCCGGCCTTCTGCGGAGACGTTGGACTATCCGGCGGTCAAGGAGGCCAACCCGGACAGCATCGTGCTGTATCAAGTGGGCGATACGTTTGAACTGTACGGCGAGGACGCCAAAGCTGCCACTGTCATTCTGGCGCTGAAGCCTACCGCCCTGGTCCCCGACACGAGCCAGGTGAAGCGGTTCAGCATCCCCGTGGATGATGTGGAGCCGTATGTGGAAAAGCTGCGGGAAACCCGCGCCGTGACCCTCGCGCCCGTTGACCCGCAGTCCGGGGAGCGCCGCGTCTACACTGTGCAGCCCCTGACCGTCCGGGAAATTTACGAGCGGAACGCGCCGGCTGTCAAGGATATGGTGCTGAAGGATACGGCCTATCAAAACGCCTGCCGCAATTCCGACCGGGAGAACGCCTATCTGGAAGGGCGTGAGGCGGTCAAGCGGGCGGTCCTCACCATGACAGTCCCGGCCTTTACAAAGCAGTATTACGATAACGCCAGCTTTACCCGCCGTCTCCAGCAGGAGATTTTGGATGAGACGTATCCCATACTCTCACAGCCCCAGCAGGAGCAAGAGGCTGGGGCTGCTGTCCCCAGCGATGATGCCACGGTAACAGCAGAGGAGGCCCCGCTGCTGAAAAGGCTCATGGACGGCGCAGGAATTGAACACACGCAGTTCGTTCACAGCAATGGTGATGTTACATTCAGTTTTGCGGCTTCTGCTCGGGATGCCGTTGAAAAACTGATTGCAAGATTGAGGGCGATCATAAAAAAGGCGGTGGCGGATTCATACCCCGCCGCCAAGGAAAATAAGCCCGGACGGACCAAGGTGGAGCTGAATTACCGCACGTTTGCGAAATTGTTCCCTGAGATCGCCAGCGGCGAGTACCGTTATCTGCGTATGGAGGCTGGCGAGGCCGGCGGCGGCATGATGCCCCTCCACCTGGAATGGATTGATACGGATGTAGTCGCTGTCAGTCACACCTATACACAGAATGGCGACCTCATGCGCGACCCGGAAATGACCTTCCGCGTGGACCGGGAAAAGGGGACGCTGGAGCCTTTGACCTTCCAGCAGGATGGTTCCATCCAGATTTATCAGGAGGTCTACCCCGAACCCGGCAGATGGATTCCCAAGCTGAGCCGTGATCTGAGTACCTTTGCCCAGCAATGGCTGAAGAATATCAGTCAGCAAGGCTATCACAAGCGCGAGGCTGTCAT
>JAETOQ010000121.1 GCA_021771635.1 Oscillospiraceae bacterium
TTCGGGTCTACCAGGCAGAGACAGTTTCAGTGTTTTACCCAAAAATTCAGAAGGAGGAAACACTCTATGAGAAACCTGAAGCGGGCTCTCAGCCTGGCTCTGGCCTCCGTCATGCTCCTGGGTATGATGGTCGTCGGTACCAGTGCCGCGAGCTACCCCGACGTTGACGAAAACGACAACGTCGAGGCCATCGAGGTCCTGAACGCCGTCAACGTCATGATCGGCGACCGGGGCAACTTCCGGCCTGACGCCGCCGTGAACCGCCACGAGATGGCAGTCATCATGGCCAAGCTGGTGCTGGGCAACGAAGTTGCTGACAACTATGTCGGCTCCCACCCCTTCACCGACACCTTCCCCTGGGCCGACAAGTACGTTGCCGCCTGCTATGAGAACGGCATCGTGACCGGCACCAGCAAAACCACCTTCAGCGGCAACCAGCCTCTGACCGCGGTGCAGGCCGCTGCCATGATGCTGAACGCCCTGGGCTACAAGGACCTGAACAAGGGCGCCGACGATTGGCGGGCTCCTCTGGTGTCCATGGCCAACCAGCTGCGCCTGTTCAACGGCGTAACCTCCAAGCCCAACGAGCAGCTGAACCGCAACCAGGTAGCTCAGCTGGTGCTGAACACCCTCAAGTCCCCCGTCGTGGACCTGAAGGACGGCACCTTCAACATCTCTGACGGCAACGGCCAGATTATCGTGACCGGCGGCAACCGGGAGTACATCGTGCGCTCCAGCCGCGAGTCCTACGCCTATGCCATCAACAGCACTGAGAGCGCCGGCAATTCCGCCTCCGGCGTCCAGGGCGCTACCATCGAGCTGGGCGAGCACCTGTACAACGGCAAGCTGCGTCTGGAGGACGCCGCTGACGACTTCGACCGTCCCGCCCGTCAGTGGGAGTATGATGGCAAGCTGGTCGGCACCTACGTCAAGGACGAGCTGCTGCGCCGCGAGTACACCACCGGTGTCACTGGCAAGGACCTGTACGACCTGCTGAGCGCCTCCACCATCAAGGATTACGAAGTGTCCTACTATGTGGACGGCGTTGTGGACGACACCATCAAGGCCAGCAACATGATCCGCACCAACGACCGCACCTATGACACCACCGGCAAGGGCGTGCTCACTCAGGTGTTTGTGGATCACAACAGGAAGGAAATCACCATTGCCTCCATCAACACCTATCTGGCCAAGGCCACTGCCGACTTCAACGACAAGAAGGACACCCTGTCTGTGGAGGTCTACAATGCTGCCGGCACTACCTCCAAGACCATCGAGGCTGAGGAAGTCCCCGGCATCGAGGGCTACAAGAAGGACGACTACCTCCTGGTCAACTGGGCCGAGATCGGCTCCACCGGAAACAAGATGGAGATCGTTGCTGTCTCCGACCCCGAGACCCAGAGCGACGTGACCGTGAGCCAGTACAGCGAGGAGAGCTACGTCATCACCGGCGGTACCCAGTATGACTACGGCAAGCGCGGTATCTACAAGAACGAGCTGGGCGACTACGCCACCGGCTCCCTGAAGGACCACAGCTATATCCTGTACTTCGACAAGTACGGCTACATCGCCGGCGTGCGCGAGCTGGAGGGCACCAAGAACTACCTGTTCCTGGCCGCCTATGACGGCACCGGCAGCCACATGAGCGTCCGGACCTTCCCCGGCGCCGCCGTGTTCCTGGACGGCACCATGTCCGAAATCCAGATCGACGTCACCGAGACCAATAAGAACCTGACCAAGAACGGCGACGGTAACCCTGATACTGGTGGGTCCGACGCCAACGTGATTGACAAAGCCAACTATCCTCTGCTGAAGGATGGCGCTAACCAGTATAACCGCTGGTTCACCTACACCACCACCAAGAACGGCAGTCCCGTTTACACTCTGAAACCCGCTGTGGAGTGGGTCAACGGCGCGGCTGTCAACCACTGGGCTGAGCAGACCGCTCATGCCACCAACGAAGAGAAGATTAACAGCGGCAGTGTCCGTGTGGTCGCCGCTACTTCCAAACCCGCCACAGGCATCCGCGCCTACGGCAATGACGACTCCGTGTATCTCACCATGGAGATCGGCAACGTTTCTGACGATAAGAACACAGCGTCCGGCGCTCAGATCGGTCTGACCAAGGTCACCGGCACCTACACCGGCGTGCAGGATGTTGACCTGAAGGTCTGGGATAAGACTAAGAACACTCTGAAAAATGATTCCGCCATTATTGCCGTGTTTGACGACGATCTGTATATCATCGGCGCTGTGGTAGTTGGCGAGGACAACAGCAACACCGACAGCTACATCTACGTTCTGGACGGCGCCAAGAACGAGCGCTATGACAGAGAAGAGGACGTCACCTATTGGGAGATGGACGCTGTTGTGGACGGCGAGATCAAGACCGTCACCGTCAAGGATAAGTACAGCACCATCAAGACCACTGTCAGCGCCATCACCGGCACTGCCCACCCTGGCGAGGACTGCCTGCTGAAGGCCACCTATGACAAGGACGGCTATATCACCGCCGTTGCCACCGCTCCCGCGGATGCCAACGATGACGACCGTTACTCTGCCCTCGACTACACCAAGGATATTGAGGCCGGCTACGGTGTGTCTAACTCCGACTTCAAGACCTACTCTGTGGAGTACGCGTCTCATGCTGATTCCGACGACAAGCCCCAGACCGGCGACTTCTACCGTGTGGGCCGCACCCTGTACAATGGCACCAAGACCTCGAGCAACAAGTATGACGCCGGTATCACCCTGGGCAAGGACGGCAAGGTCATCGTTGTTCAGAACGACCGGACCGTCGTAGGCCAGAAGGCCAAGCGCGTCTGGGAGGAGTACAGCGACCTCCAGAGCGCCATCGACTGGCTGGCTGACGCCGACACCTTCGAGGGCTATGTCTCCGCCGTGCTGAACGACAACGGTTCTGCCAAGTACATCGTCTTTAACGGCGTCGCCGAGCTGGGCACCGTGGACGACGACGGCTCCGGCAAGACCGGCGTGGTTGTCAACGAGTTCCCGCGGGGCATCCTGAACGTGACCAGCACCGATTGGCTGAACGCCAAGGACGTGGCTGACGCCATCCGCGCCTACCTGAAGGACAGCCGGATCGTGAGCGTTGAGTACGACGTCAAGACCGAGCAGGCCACTGTTACCTACAACGACGACAGCGTCGTGACCTATGATGTGGTCGTGGCCGACGGTGCTACTTCTGCGGAGCTGAAGGGCGCTGAGGTGGTCGGCGAGGTCCTGAAGGCCATCGCTCCCAAGGGGGTTGCCGGCAGCGGCCTGCCCATCGAGGTCGAGGGCAACACCATGATCACCAAGCCCGCCGATGCCACCGAGAGCACGAACTATGTGAAGCCGGGTGGCGGTGTTGGCGCTGTAGCCAAGTCCACTGAGGACTTGGTCAGACTCCTGGTTGCCCTGCACAACAACGGCGCCAAGGAGATCGTGTACGGCACAGACATCTTCACCTTCACCGGCAAGATCCAGAACCAGAGTGGCACGGGTCTAATCCAGTCCCAGTGGGTCAAGACGCCGAACTCCACCAACTCGGCTGACAGCCTTGTGACTGCGATTGCGACCAGCTTTGCAACGCAGATCGGCGCCGCTACGAGTGGTACGAACCGAATCTCCGGCACCATCGTGGTGGATGGGGCTGAGATGGTCATTGCAATTGACTACATCAAGTCCTAAGCATTCTATCCGGCTGAGAACAGCCGTACCCCCGGGCGAAAGCCCGGGGGCCCTTTTTTAGGCGTCCTCCGCGAAGAAAAGGATGGCAACAAAGGTCACGTCTTTCGAATTCATCTGCGCCAGGGCGTTGTCAGGGTAATAGCCTGACGGGGAGCTTGCGGTGTTGGAGTAGATGGAGAGCTGTGTGTCAGTCCAGGTACTGTAATGGGTATAAGGATTCTGCTTTTCGTCGTTGGCGAGGAAGATGAAGCGGGGCAGCATTGGGCTGTCCATGACACACTGGTTGCTCCCGGCGATGATTACAAACAGCGGCTTGCGGGTGAACGTGATCACCGTGGGGTAGTCCGGGCCATACTGGCCCGTTCCCACATAACTGCGGTACTCGATCCGGCAGTTGCCCTTTCTGGCCAGGGCGGAGGTGTGGCCCTCCACCGTCTGGGCCAGCGCGGCCACCGCGGACTGCTCCACCTTCTGGCCCAGCGCGGCGTCAATTTTGGCGTTGTCGGCGTTGAAGTCCTCCATTTTGACCTGGTCGGACTTCACCCACTGGCTGAGCTGGTAGTTGGTGGTTTGATTGGTAGACATGGTTGGTTCCTCCTTTTTAACTCCCTCAGTCAGCCTGCGGCTGACAGCTCCCTCAGAGAGGGAGCCTTTGAGGTGCATAAAATAGCCTCCCTCCTTGA
>JAETOQ010000011.1 GCA_021771635.1 Oscillospiraceae bacterium
CCCGCCATACGGCGTCGCTTTCCCTTGCCATACGTCAGTATGGCTGCGGAAAATCTCCTTGTCTGACGAGAAAAATCCTCGTCCATCCGGCATTCCCCGGTTATGAATACAGGTTCAAAGTTTTGAGGGAAAGAAAAGGAGTATCAAAACATGGCAGAGAGATCAAAAGTCTACTTTGCGGACTTCCGCTGCCCCAGCTGGCGGGAGAACCTGCCCCAGAAGCTGGCCCGCCTGATGATGACCGCCGGCTTCGGCAACATCGACATGGAGGACAAATTTGTCGCCATCAAGATGCACTTTGGTGAGCCGGGCAACCTGGCCTACCTGCGGCCCAACTGGGCCAAGGTAGTGGCGGACCTGGTGAAGAGTCAGGGCGGCAAGCCCTTCCTGACGGACTGCAACACTCTGTACGTGGGCGGCCGGAAGAACGCCCTGGACCACATCGAATCCGCCTATCAAAACGGCTTCAACCCCTACAACACCGGCTGCCACATCATCATTGCCGACGGACTGAAGGGCAACGACGAGGTGGAGGTCCCCGTGGAGGGCGGCGAGTATGTGAAGGCCGCCAAGATCGGCCGGGCCGTGATGGACGCCGACGTGTTCATCTCCCTCACCCACTTCAAGGGCCACGAGCAGGCCGGTATGGGCGGCACTTTGAAGAACATCGGCATGGGCTGCGGCTCCCGGGCAGGTAAGATGGAGCAGCACAACTCCGGCAAGCCCTTTGTCAAGCAGAAACATTGCATTGGCTGCAAGGCCTGCGCCAGGATCTGCGCCCACGGTGCCCCCCAGTTCGGCCCGGACGGCAAGGCCAGCATCGACACTGACAAGTGCGTGGGCTGTGCCCGGTGCATCGCCGTGTGCCCCAAGGACGCCATCCAGTGTCTGTATGACGAGGCCCCCGCCATCCTGAATAAGAAAATCGCCGAGTACACCAAGGCGGTGGTGGACGGCCGCCCCTGCTTCCATGTGTCCCTGGTGCTGGACGTGTCCCCCAACTGCGACTGCCACGGGGAAAACGACGTGCCCATCGTCCCCAATGTGGGCATGTTTGCCTCCTTCGATCCCGTGGCCCTGGACCAGGCCTGCGCCGACGCGGTGCTGGCACAGGCCGCCGTTCCCGGCTCCGTACTGTTTGACAAGGAGTGCGCCTGCAATGAGGGTGACCTCTTTAAAAAGGCCCACCCGGACACCGAGTGGGAGGTCTGCCTGGAGCACGCGGAAAAGCTGGGCCTGGGCAGTCGTGTATACGAGCTTGTGAACATCTAATAGAATAAAAACGGACTTCCGCCCGCGGGCGGAAGTCCGTTTTTGCATATACTTCTCTTACGCGAACAGGGCGTTGAATGCGGCGACAGCATCGTCGGCCCCGTCGCTCAGGGCCGCCAGCATCACGTAATTGCCGTTGGAGACGATACGGGAGCCGTTTTTCCAGCCCTCGATGCTCTCGGGATACCAGGCGCCGCCGGGGTTTGCATCGTCGCCCACCTGGTAGTCGATCCGGGCCTGGAAGATATCCTTCACCTTCTGCACGTCATCCGCGTTCCGCACCTCCACCAGGGCGATCTCGCCCACGGCGGCGGAGATCATAGCGGTGTACACCAGGCATTGGTTGGCGGCAATATCGGACAGGCCGGGATAGAAGCTGTCCAGCACCTCGCCCTCGGCCTGCATCATGGTGGGCCACTCCTCTCCGCCGGTCAGGCTCTCATAAAACGCCGTCAGGTCCACCTTGGAGGCGGGGCCGTTCTGGCTGTCCGCCGGTCTCTGCGCCGTGCCGTTCTCCGGCCGCCGGTTTTGCTCCGTTGAGCCGTCGGCATCCTGTGTCTCACTGACCTCGCTGTCCTCCGGCGTCCCCTGGGTGTCGTCCGTAGTGTCGTCCGTAGTATCGTCCGTAGTATCGTCCGTGGTGCCGTCCGTGTCAGGCGTCGCGCCGGAGATCTCTTCCTCCGGCTTCCCGCCGTCTTCCGCAGGCGTCTGCTTCCCGCCGCAGGCGGCCAGGGACAACAGCAGCACCAGTGCCAGGATCAGGGAAATACCTTTTCTTTTCATACATGTTCTCCTCTTTGCTGTTCTTGACTTCAGGGAGCACTGTGTTCTCCCCATATTCGCTTTTGACGCAGGCAGGGGAAAAAAGTTCCCGCTCTCCCGCCTATTTTCCGCTCCTTTTTGCAGGGCATCCGCCCTGCTGTCTCTCCCCATTCCACCCTTCTTATACTTTTATGCAATCTGCACAACATTGACTTTGCCGCAAAACTGTCATATAATGCGCTGTGCACAAGCCGTCTTTTGCCGAAATCCGTCAGCTGGCACAACGCACCCGCTTCGCGCACAAACTGCTCAGGGAGGTTCTTCATGAAACACACCCGCACAGAACTCCGAGATATCTGCGTCATCGGCTTCGCCCTCTTCTCCATGTTTTTTGGGGCGGGCAATGTGATCTTTCCTCCCTATCTGGGCCTTGGGTGCGGCGCCCAGTGGTTTCTAGGCTTTCTCTGCTATTACGCCGCCGACATCGGCCTGGCCCTGCTGGCGCTGTTCGCCATTCTCCGCACAGGCGGTCCCGAGGGCATCACCCGCCCCATCGGCAGAGTCCCCTCCGCCCTCTTGATGAGCGCCATCGTGCTGTGCATCGGCCCCATGCTGGCCATTCCCCGCACCGCCGCCACCACCTATGAAATGTCCGTGGCTCCCCTGGCCTCCGGCTTCAGTCCGGTCCTCTTTTCCATACTGTTCTTTCTGCTGATCCTAGTCCTTTGCCTGAAGGAATCCGCGGTGGTGGATATCGTGGGCAAATTCCTGACACCCGCTCTGCTGATTGGCCTGCTGGTCCTGATCGTCCGGGGCGTCCTGCGCCCCATCGGCCCGGTGCCTGACCGGGTTTTGGTCGACAATGTGGTCTTCACGGGCATCGAGGCGGGCTACCAGACCATGGACGTGCTGGCGGCCATGGTGTTTGGCATCATCGTGCTGAAAAGCGCCCGGGACAAGGGCTATACGGACGCCCGCTCCCAGTTCCGGGTGGTGGCCGGCGCCGGTGCCGTGGCAGGCGCGGCCCTGCTGGTGGTCTATATGGGACTGACCTATTTGGGCGTCACCACTTCAAAGTTCTTTGACCTGTCTGTGCTCCGCACCTTCCTGGTGGTCTCCATCGTGCGCAATCTCCTGGGCGGCGCGGGGACCATCCTGTTCGCCGTGGTGGTGGCCCTGGCCTGCGTCACCACCGCCGTGGCCCTGGTCAGCTCCGCCGCCTCCTATTTCTCCCGGCTCTCCGGGGGACGTGTCTCCTACTCCCTGCTGACAGTCCTCATCTGCGTGTTCAGCGCCGGAGCGTCCAACTTCGGTCTGGACCAGATCGTCGCCATCGCTGGCCCCATTTTGAACGTGGTCTATCCCCCCACCCTGGTGCTGATCCTTCTGACGTTCTTTGACCGGCGCATCCCCAACGACTGGGTGTACCGGCTGGCGGCTCTGGGCGCGCTGGCGGCAAGCCTGCTGACCGCGGCGGCGGACCTGGGGCTCCCCCTGGCCTTTGTAAAGCATCTGCCCCTCTCCGCCCTCGGGTTCCACTGGGTGCTTCCCGCCGCAGCCTGCGGACTGCTGGGGCTGTTCTTCCCCCGCCGGGAAAGACCGTAAAGCCCGCCGGAACACAAGGGCACAGGCAGCGGCCGTCCCTTTTATCTCCCAGGCCGCCGATGCGCACCCCGCCGTATTGGGGAGAATCACGCAAAACAAGGCTGCTCTTTGCCGTCCGATGCCGTCCGATCCTCCCTGCTCCAAATTTTTCATCAGATCCCCTTGACAATTATACGATTGTATAATATCATCTGATTATACAATCGTATAATTCAGACAGGAGGTCATTATGGAACAGGAAGTCAAACGGCTGGGAGACGCCGAATTGGAGATCATGCAGGCTATTTGGGCCGCTGGGGAGCCGGTCTCGTCCACCAGTGTGCAGGCGGCCCTGCGGGGCAGGCGGGACTGGGCCCTGGCGACATTGATGACCGCGCTGAACCGCCTGTGCGACAAGGGCTTTCTCTGCTGCGAGAAGCGGGGGCGGAACAATCTGTACACCGCCCTCATCGACCGGGATACCTACCAGCAGCAGGAGGGCCGCACCATGCTGGAAAAGCTGTACGGCAACTCCGTCACCGGCCTTGTGGCCGCTTTGTATGCCGGAAAGTCCATCGATGACGGAGACCTGGCGGAGCTGCGGCGGTTTCTGGCGGACTGGGAGGAACGCCTATGAACCGGGAGCTGTTTTTTGACCTGCTCCGCACCTCCGCCGCCGTGGGTGCGGTGACGCTGGCACTGATGCTGGCCTCCCCCCTGTGGGACCGGAAATTCGCCGCCCGCTGGAAGAGCTGGCTGTGGTGTGTGCTGGCGGCGCTTCTTCTGGCAGGTCCCTTCCTGCACCTGCCCGCCGGAACGGCCCCCTGGACCATCCCCGTGCCGGAGGAGGTGCTGGTGGCGCGGGAGACCGGGGACTATGAGCCTGCCCCTGTTACGCCCTCTATCCCCTCTGAGGACATCACCGTGCGAAACCCGGACGGCACCGTGCTGGTCTATCCGGTGGGACACGAGGACGCCTATCCTGTCCTGGTCCCGGTGACGGAGACGGTGGACCTGCTGCCCCTGGCGGCGGGCCTGTGGGCGGCGGGCGTTCTGGTCTTTATTCTGCGGCAGCTGGGCGGTGAGCTGGTATTCCGCCGCCGTGTCCGCCGGTGGGCTGTCCCCGTTCAGAGTGAAGCCCTGCCGGCCCTTTATCAAAGCACTCTGCCGGAGGTCACCCATCCCCCGCTGTTCGTCTGCCACGGCATTGGGACGCCCATGCTGGCGGGGCTGCTGCGGCCCAAGTTGTTCCTGCCCTGGGAGGACTACACCCCCGAAGAGGCGGTCTGCGTTTTCCGGCATGAGCTGACGCATCTGCGCCGGGGCGACCTGCGGCGAAAACTTCTGCTCCTGGCCGCCAACGCGGTCCACTGGTTCAACCCCGCCGTCTGGCTGCTGCGCCGGGAGGCGGAGCGAGACATGGAGCGCGCCTGTGACGAGCAGGTGGTGCGGGGCGCGGCACTGGAGGAACGCCGTGCCTATGGCGCGGTCCTGCTGTCCATGGCGGGCGCCGGAACGGCTCCGGCCCTGTCCACCCATCTCTCCGGCGGCGCAAAGCAGCTGAAGCGGCGGCTGGAGAATATTCTCTCCGGTGACAAGCGCCGGGGTGCCGTTCCGGCGGCGGTCTGCGCCCTGCTTGCGGTGTGCGCCGTGGTGCTGGCCGCCTGCGGCAGCCGCCCGGCGGCGGAGCCGGTGTCCCTCTCTCCGGAACCGGAATCAGCCGAGGCCTCTCACATCCTGGTTCTGGGAAGCGCCGATACCGATGGTTTTTATGACACGATCCTTCTGCTCACCTACGATCCGGCGGCGCCGTCCCTGGACATTTTGAGCATCCCCCGGGACACCTATGTGGAGGCGCTTCCCTGGGATTATAAGAAGATCAGCTCCGCCCGGCCCGGGGAGACCGGTGCGGACGCGCCCTCCATGGAGACGCTCGTCGCCGAACTGACGGGCTCTCCCGTGGACCACGTTGTCCAGGTGGAGCCCGCGGCGGTGGAGCGGCTGGTGGACGCCATCGGCGGCCTGGACTGCGTGGTCCCCGTCAGAATGGACTACGACGATCCCTATCAGGACCTGTCCATCCATCTGGAGGCCGGCCGGCAGCATTTAGACGGCGGGCAGGTCATGGGCCTCCTCCGCTACCGGCGGGGCAATGACGCGGCGGACAGCTATCCCCAGGCGGATCTGGACCGCATCGCCACCCAGCAGACGGTCATGGAGACGCTGATGCAAAAGCTGTTGAGCGGCGGCATCTCCCTCACGGAGCTTTCGGATCTGGCGGAGCTGTTCCACGAGACCGCCGCCACAGACCTTTCTACCCAAGAGCTTTTGTGGCTGGGCAAGTCTCTGCTCTCCGGCGGTCTGGCGGCGGAGGACATCACCTTCCGCACCCTGGACGGCAGATATGAAATGCGCTGGTGCGATACGTTTCAGTCTAACCTGTCCTATTGGGTCCCCGCAGGACCGGCACAGCCCGGTTCCTATGCCTATGATCCCGCCGCAGGCGAAGAGTTCTATCTGAAAATGGCCCAGCAGCTGCTTGCGGAGGCTTTCTCCTTTGACGCTGGCGAGCTTGTCCCTGTGGTGGATACCGGCCCTCAGCTGGTGATCCGCTACGCCGTTTCCCAGACTCCTCTTGATGTCTATGTCGCCGAGTTCACCCCCGGCTATGACTATCCATCCTACCTGTATCATTTCTGCCATTCTCTGGACGAGGGCGGCAATGTTGCTGAGGACACGGACTTTGTGTTTGACACGGCAATGCTGGACCAGGCCAGAGCCTTTGTAAAGACTGTTTATGGCGTGGACTGCTCCGCCGCCGAGGCCCGGGCCTACGGCTATCTGAACAAGATCTCCGTCCAGCTCAAAGCTGCGGACAACCAGATCTTCCACGTGCAGTTTTACTACAAAAGCGATGCGCCTGTGGGCGTGCTGTTTTTTCACGATTTGAAAACCGCCCAGCGGACCTTGGATGCCAACAATGCCAAGTGCTTCTTTTGAGCGCGTCCCAAAGCGCCTGGAAACCATTCCCGGCGCAGAGTCCTTTCCTCCAAAAAGCGGCTTGCTGAGGCAAGCCGCTTTCTCCATAATAGGTGATATTTCCAAATAGGCTCTCTGCGTTGTATCAAAGCGTTGAATTACGATCCGGCCTTATACAAAACCCGAACCGGAATCCAGCGAAGCGCGGCTGGAGAGAAGGCGCAGCGCAATGAGTGCACTCTGACTTTTGAAAAAAGTCGGAGCAAGCGATATGCTGCTTGCTCCGATGTGCAATAAGCGGTCAAAATCGATTTTTCAGTATCGAAGCCCCGCATCCCTCGTCTCCCTCCGCCGCGAGTCCAGCGGAGCGAGTCGCGGCGGAAAGCGAAGAAATTCCCACCAGAGTGCAGTTTTCGGCGAAGCCGGAAACGGAACGGTGGTGGGAATTTCTGAGCTGGGAAGCGCGAGCACTTTCGATACACGGAATCCCAATCCGTACCTAACCCGAACCGGAATCCAGCGGAGCGAATCCGGTTCGGAAGCGAAGAAATTCCCTGTCCGGCTAAGAAGCCTCGCCGCAAGGCGGGGATTCGTGCCAAACAGGGAATTTCTGAGCTGGTGCGCCTGAAGGGACTCGAACCCACACGCATTGCTGCACGAGAACCTAAATCTCGCATGTCTACCAATTCCATCACAGGCGCCTATTTGCTTTCACCATTGGAAATCGGATTGATTATAGCATACTCGCGCGCCGCTGTCAAAATCTCATTGGAGCGCGGCGGCCATTTTTATCCCAGCGGCCCAGCTTTCCCGGCAAATTTCCCGCTTCGGCATCTCTGGTATTGAACATTTCCAAAATCTGCGATACAATGTCATGGACTTTGTAATCTGATGAAACGAGGAACTCCGCTATGCCAACACCCCGTGTTGCCGCCATCCATGACATGTCCGGCTTCGGCCGCTGCTCGCTGACCGTCGCTATCCCCATCCTGTCCGCCATGGGCGTTCAGTGCTGTCCCCTGCCCACCGCCTTTCTCTCCACCCACACAGGCGGATTTGAGGGTTTTACCTTTTTGGATATGACCGACGAACTGCCCAAGGTCTCCGCCCACTGGAAGTCTCTGGGTCTGGACTTTCAGGCCATTTACAGCGGCTTTTTGGGCAGCGAGCGGCAGATCGGCATGGTGGCGGACTTCATCCTGAACTTCCGAAGCCCTGGCACCATCGTGGTGGTGGACCCGGTGATGGGGGACCATGGCAGGATCTATCAGACCTACACCCCCTCCATGTGCGCCGGTACGGTCCGGCTGGCGGAGCAGGCGGACGTCATCACCCCCAACCTGACGGAGGCCGCCCTCCTGCTGGGCGTTCCCTATGAAAGCCTCCCCTCCGATGGGGACGGCTGCCGGAAGATCGTCGAAAAGCTGAGTCTGGACGGCAGGCGCTCCGTGGTCCTCACCGGGGCCTCCGTCACGCCGGAGCAGACCGGCGCCATGTGCTATGACGTCCGAACAGGCCGGACCGAGGCGGTGCAGACCCGTCGGGTGCCCCGGGAGTTCCACGGCACCGGCGACGTGTTTGCCAGCGTCCTCACCGGGGCCCTGGTCAAGGGGAGGTCCCTGACAGAGGCCGCCTGGGAGGCCGCTGAGTTTGTCCGGGCTTGTGCGGAGCGGACGGTCCGGGAGCGCCTTCCCATGCGGGAGGGCGTGGACTTCGAGCCGCTTCTGGGCCTGCTGATGGGAGGGACCGTATGAGCCTTCCCTCTCTCCGCAGGGTGAACTTCCTGTACACCCTGGTCCAGCTGCTGTACTGGGCCGCTTTCGCCGCTTTTGCCGGGTATCAGACCGCCCTGCTGCTGGACCGTGGCTTCTCCAGTGGTGACGCCGGGACCTTTGCCGCCATCCGGTGTCTGGCCGGGATCATCGCCCAGCCCCTCCTGGGCGGCTGGGCGGACCGCCACCCCCAGGTGCCCCTGAAACACATCCTGCGGGTGTGTCTTGCCGTCAGCCTGGCGGTGAACGGGGTGTTCTACTGCACCCGCCCCGGCTTTTTCGGCACGGCGGTGATCTTCCTGGCCCTGGGCGTGCTGGAGCTGAACGCCTATCCTCTGCTGGACTCCATGGCCGTCCAGTTCATCAACGCCGGGCTGAACGTCAATTACAGCCTGGGCCGGGGCCTTGGCTCCTTTTCCTATGCCGTGGCCTGTGTATGCCTGGGGCGGCAGTCCACCGCCCTTGGCGTGCAGACCGTGCTGCTGACCCATATGGCCCTGCTGGTGCTGCTGATGGCAGCCGTCACCCTTTATCCCACGGCACCCCAGGCGGTTCCCTCTGCAAAAGAGGCGGCGGAACCGCCCCACTCCGTCTGGCACATTCTGAAGAGCAGCCGCTCTTTCACTCTGATGCTGCTGGCGGTGTTTCTCGGCATGACGGCGGTCATGCCCATCGTCAGCTTCATGGTCAATATCGTGGCCTCCCGGGGCGGGAACGAGACTCATCTGGGGATCGCCCTGTTCCTGATGGGCGCGTCGGAGCTGCCCGCGGCGCTGCTGTTTCCACATCTGTGGCGGCGGCTGGGCAGCCGGGGCATGATGGTGCTGTCAGTATTCTTCATGGCTGTGAAGCCCCTGCTGTTCCTGCTGGCTCCCAGCCTGGGCTGTGTTCTGCTGGTCCAGCCCATCCAGATGCTGGGCTACGGCCTGTTCACCCCCGCCTCCGTGTACTACGCCAACGAAAACGTCTCCCCCGCGGACCGTGTTCGGGGACAGGCCGTCATGATGATGGCCTCCAACGGCCTGGGCGGCATGACGGGAAACCTGATCGCCGGGTACGCCATTGACTTTGGCGGCGTCAACCTCATGCTGGCCCTGTGCGCCGCCATCGGCGCGGCAGGCGTGGCGCTGGCGCGGCTGTCGGTCCGGACGGCGGGCCGTCAAAGCAAGGATAATTGAGAAAGGGGACAGCGGCCGTGCCGCCGTCCCCTTTTTTACGCCCGGAAGGAGCTTGATTTTCCTGCCTGCATCGGTTACACTTGGAAATGGAAACATGAACCGCGGCAGGAGACGGCGGGCTGCAACCCGCCATCCCCCTATGAGAGTGTCTTGCCCACTCAACACAACAGCTTTTTGCTGCGCCGTATTCCCCATTATACTGTTGCATTCACTCTTTTTCAAGAGCAAACAGCGGGAAATGGGGGTTGTGCGTCGCGCTTTGATTGCAAAATCAGGCGGCGTTGGGTCTTGCGCTCAACGCCGCCTTTGTGTTGCCGGCAGACGCCGGGGGCGGTGCTGTCCTCCGGCGGCGTATCCACCTACAACGAGCTGGCCGCCGCCCAGATGCTGGCGGCGGCACTGAAGGCCAAGGGCGTGGAGCTGGACGAGTCCGTCCCCGTCATTCCCCAGTCCGCCCCCGCCGCCATGCCTCCGGAGCTGATGGGGCACGCCGGATACTACGGCTCCACCGCCGCCCAGTACCAGGTGGAGGTCTCCGCCGGCGGCGTGCTGACCATGCGTTATCTCACCTACCCCTCCATTCCGGCCCAGTCCTTCACCTACTGTGCCGACGGCACCTTCCGGGACGCCTCCGGCGCCGCCTATGTGTGGTTCGTCAAGGAGTCCAACGGCCAGACCTATCTCTATCAGAAAGCCGTCAGCCAGCTGCCGGAGCTGGGCGTTCTGCCCGTCTCCAACTACGCGGCGGTGAAGCTGCCGGAAAATCCCGTCTCCAAGGAGGTGCGGGACCGCTGGACAGCGGCCTACTCCCTGGACCTCCTGCCCATGAATGAGAAGTACAGCTCCCAGGTCTATCTGGCGATAACCTCCAGCGCGGAGGAGATGCCGGAACTGGTGCCCGGCTACTTCGGCGCCGCCCGCATCGTGGACGGGACCTCCGCCCAGTATGAGCTGCAGATCCCCGGTACCGGCGGTCGTGACGGCCAGGATATCTCCCTGTATGACCGCAACGGCGTCACATGGATGGAGGCCGGCAGCGGCCTGTACATGGACCAGCACGGCGCGCCGGATATTTTTACTGGGGACGGCTGGTCCTACACCACCATTCAGGAGAACGGCTACGCCCGCTGGTATCACGTGGGCAGCGCTGCCGGCCGGACCATGACGGTCCAGCTTCCGGAGGACGCCGGTTTCTGGGTCTACGACGCGGACGGTCAAGTCACCGCCTCTTCTGTGCTGTGGGATGACACCTCCGCCGACCTGCCGGAGGGGGGACTGCTGGTCTTTGCCGGGGCCCCCGGTGCCCGGTTCCACCTGTCTTTCCAAGAGACAACAAAAAACCTGCCGCTGTGCTGACACAGCGGCAGGCTTTTTTCACTTCATCAGCCCTTCCACGTAGGCCTGCATTTCCCGCTTGGAGCGGACGGCGTGGGTGCCCTCCACAATGGCCTGCTGCTCCGCCTCGGACAGGGCGGAAAACCGGGCCATGGCCTCCGGGTGCTGGGCCAGGGCCATGCTGAAGCCCAAGGGCAGTTCTTCCATATTCATCACCTCGGCCCTAGTGTGCGCCGGGACAGGAAAATCAATACGTCTGAAACAGGTTTAGAAGATGGCTTACATCCCCGGCGGGCAGATAGGTAGTGCCGTTTTCAAAATAGCAGGCGCCTGTCAGCCCCCGCTCGCCGGTGGCAGTGCGGGCCGTAGTCTGGCCCGGCAGGACGGAAAGCACCAGACTGCCGTCCCCGTTGGACACCACGGCCCCCTGTCCGGGGACCCAGTTCACAGTATACCCAGCGGCCTCCGCCACTGACCGGATGGGCAGCAGGACCGCGCCGTCCACTACTTTGCCGGTAACAGACAGGCGCTGGTCGTTGACAGAGACTTCGCCGGTAGACTCCCAGGCCACGTAGGCCTGATACTCATAGGCAAACAGTACGACCCTGGTGACAGCTCCCTCGGCATCGGTCCACACCAGGACGCGGCTGCCGGGAACCAGGGATTCCAGCGTCACCATCTGCCGTGTCAGGTAAGGGGTCAGCTCGGCGTCCTTTGTGACGGTGATGGTTTTGCCGTCAGTGGTCACCAACTCCGTATGGGTCAAGGGCGGAGTCGGATAAATGGCGGTCATGGTCTGGGGCTCCACCCGGGCGATTTGATAATACTGAGGTGCGCCGGCATCCGCCGGGATATTGGCAACAATGACCTGGGCGGTGGCGTGGGGCGGCAGGCTCATCGTCATGGCGGGTCCCACCCAGGCATAAATGACCTCGCCGTCTCTCAGTTCCCGGTCCAAGGGCAGGCCCGAGACGGCATCCAGGACGCGGATGCTCTCTCCGTGGAGAATGATCTCGTTGTATGGGTCATTCGGATCGCTGTTTTGCACCAGCAATCCGCCGTCATCCAGCTTGGTGAGGCTGCCCCACACCCGGACGGGCGAAAGGTAATCCGGCGCCTCATCGCGTTCCTCCGCGGCAAAGGCGGGAAGGGCGCACAGCGCGGCGGCACACAGGGCAAGAGAGAGGACGCGGGCAAGCAGCTTTTTCATAACAGGTCCATCCTTTCAGTGTGTTCTTATCATATGGTTCTACTGGTAAGACGTCGGGGGCAGGAAAAAAGTTTCTGATTTAAGAAAAAAGCCCCGGAATTTCTCCGAGGCTTTTTAGAACGCCTTTCACTTCTTTCCGTGGAGCGCCTTCATGCGCTTCTCGTGGTCCAGGATGGACTTGCGCATCCGCAGGCTCTTGGGGGTGACCTCCAGCAGCTCGTCGTCCGCCAGGAACTCCAGGCACTGCTCCAGGCTCATCTGCTTGGGGGGCACCAGCCGCAGGGCCTCGTCGGAGCCGGAGGCACGGGTGTTGGTCAGCTGCTTCTTCTTGCAGACGTTGACCGTCATGTCCTCGCTCCGGGGACTGACGCCGATGACCATGCCGCCATACACGGGTACGCCGGCGCCGATGAACAGGGTGCCGCGCTCCTGTGCGTTGAACAGGCCGTAGGTGATGGATTCGCCGGTCTCAAAGGAGATGATGGAGCCGTTGCCCCGGCGGGAGATCTCACCCTTATAGGGGGCGTAGGAGTCGAACACGGAGGCCATGATTCCCTCGCCCCTGGTGTCGGTGAGGAATTCGTTGCGGTAGCCGAACAGGCCCCGGGCGGGGATCAGGAACTCGATCTTCATGCGCTCGCCCACGGGGGTCATCTCCAGCATGTCGGCCTTGCGCTGACCCAGCTTTTCAATGACGCTGCCCACACAGTCGCCGGGCACGTCCACCACCAGGCGCTCAATGGGCTCACACTTCACGCCGTCGATCTCCTGGTACAGCACACGGGCGGGAGACACCTGGAACTCATAACCCTCCCGGCGCATGGTCTCGATCAGGATAGACAGGCTCATCTCGCCCCGGCCCGCCACGTTGAACTCCGTCTCCTTGTCTGTATCGGTGACCCGCAGGGACACGTCCTTCAGTGTCTCCCTGTGCAGCCGCTCCCGGATCTGGCGGGAGGTGACGAACTTGCCCTCCCGGCCCGCGAAGGGGGAGTCGTTGACGGAGAAGGTCATCTCCAGAGTGGGGGCGGAGATCTTCACGAAGGGCAGGGCCTCCACGCAGTCAGGGGCGCAGATGGTGTCGCCGATGGTGATGTCGCCGATGCCGCTCATGGCGATGATGTTGCCGGCGGTGGACTCGGTGACCGCCTTCCGGCTCAGGCCGTCGAATTCATAGATGGCGGTGGCCTTGGCCTTGCGGAGCACAGCCTCGGGATCGTGGTAGTTGCAGACGGCGATCTCCTGGTTCTGCTTCAGGGTGCCCCGCTCGATGCGGCCGATGGCGATGCGGCCCACGAAGTCGTTATAGTCGATGGCGGAAACCAGCATCTGGAAGGGCTGGTCCACATCCGCCTCGGGGGCGGGGATATATTCAAGAATGGTCTCGAACAGGGGCGTCAGGTCGGTGCCCGCCACCTCGGGGGAGTAGGAGGCGGTGCCCTGCCGGCCGGAGCAGAACAGCATGGGGGAATCCAGCTGCTCGGGGGTGGCGTCCAGGTCCATCAGCAGTTCCAGCACCTCGTCCACCACCTCGTGGATGCGCTGGTCCGGGCGGTCGATCTTGTTGACCACCACGATGACCCGGTGGCCCAGCTCCAGGGCTTTGCTCAGCACGAAGCGGGTCTGGGGCATGGGGCCCTCGGCGGCGTCCACCAGCAGGATGACGCCGTTGACCATCTTCAAAATGCGCTCCACCTCGCCGCCGAAATCGGCGTGGCCCGGGGTGTCCACCACGTTGATCTTCGTGTCCTTATACTGGACAGCGGTGTTCTTGGCCAGAATGGTGATGCCGCGCTCACGCTCCAGGTCGCCGGAGTCCATGACACGCTCCACCGTCTCCTGATTCTCGCGGTACACGCCGCCCTGCTTCAGCATCTCATCCACCAGCGTGGTCTTGCCATGGTCAACGTGGGCAATGATAGCTACGTTTCTCAAATGTTCGTTCTGCATATTGAACGTCCCTTTCTTTCCCGGCAAGAGTCTCTCGCCAATTTTCACATACAGTTTGGTATTATAGTCTGATTTTTCCCATATTTCAAGGTAAAAGTCTACATTTTTTCGGGTTCTCACCCCCTTTTTATCCGGCAGAACCGCCATTTGTCAAATATGATACCTTTTTCACCAAAGAATACTGTCCGCCAGCGGCGTTTTTTGGTCCTCCGTACGTTGACACTTCTCTCCCCGTAATTCTATAATAAAACTGCTGCGGCGGAAGCGGCGCCAGCGCTGCACGTTCCGCCGCAAGTATCGTGGTCCGCTGGGACCACCCAGGAGGCATTTGTGCCATGTATCGCATCAAGACATTTAACAAGATCTCTCCCGTCGGCCTGAACAAATTTGATCCGGAGCTCTACACGGTCAGCGACGAGGAGTGCAGTCCGGACGGCATTCTGGTCCGTTCCGCCAAACTGCTGGACTATGAATTTCCCCCCAGCCTGCTGGCCATCGCCCGGGCGGGCGTGGGCGTGAACAACATTCCTCTGTCCCGCTGTTCCGAAGCCGGTATCCCCGTGTTCAACACTCCCGGTGCCAACGCCAACGCCGTGAAAGAGCTGGTGCTCTGCGCCATGCTGATGGGGTCCCGGGATGTGGACGGTTCCATCCGCTGGGTCCGGGACCAGGTGGCCTCCGGCGTGGATGTTACCACCGTGGTGGAAAAGGGGAAGTCCGCCTTCATCGGCCCTGAGATCTACCGCAAGACACTGGGCGTCATCGGCCTGGGTGCCATCGGCTCCCTGGTGGCCAACACAGCCATCTCCCTGGGCATGGACGTGTACGGCTACGATCCCTTCCTGTCTGTGGACGCCGCCCTGCGTCTGGACCGCCACATCCATGTGGTAAAGGACATCAGCGAACTGTACAAGCGGGCCGACTATATCACGATCCACATCCATTTCACAGATAAGACCAAGGCCATGATCAACGCCGACGCCATTTCCAATATGAAGCGGGGCGTCCGGTTCATCAATCTGGCCCGGGGCGAGATCGTGGACGATGACGCCATGCTGGCGGCGCTGGACACCGGCAAGGTGGCCGCCTATATCACTGACTTCCCCAGCAACCGCATCGTCCAGGCCCCCCATGTCATTGCCATGCCCCATCTGGGCGCCTCCACGCCGGAGAGCGAGCAGAACTGCGCCGCCATGGCAGTTGACGAGCTGCGGGACTATCTGGAAAACGGCAATATCCGCAACTCCGTGAATCTGCCCGACGCCTCCCTGGAGCGCAGCGGCGTCATGCGGATGTGTATCCTGCACCGGAACGTGCCCGCTATGCTGGCCAAGATCACCGCCCTGTTCGCCAAGGACAATGTGAACGTGGAAAACATGAGCAACCGCACGCTGGGCGACTATGCCTACGCCATCGTGGACCTGGGCGCCCGCATCGACGAGTCTGTCGTGGAGGACGTCAAGTGCCTGCCCAACATCATCCGGGTGCGGGTCATCGAGTAAGCGTATTTTGAGGCCGCCGCATTTGCGGCGGCCTTTTTCATTGACAGCCGGACTGAAAACGGGTACAATATACTCCGTTGGTGCGCACATCCGTCTCGGTAGCTCAGCTGTATAGAGCGGTCGCCTCCTAAGCGACAGGCCGCCGGTTAGAGTCCGGCCCGGGACACCAAAAGGGACCGAAAATCGTGAGATTTTCGGTCCCTTTTATCAATATTGGCTCTCTGCCGGTCTCATGACGGCCCCCATCGGCCTTTCACGGTGTCAGTCCGCGAACAGCGGGGTGGACAGATAGCGGTCTCCGGTGTCCGGCAGCAGGGCCACGATGGTCTTGCCCTTGTTCTCCGGCCGCTTAGCAAGCTCAATGGCAGCCCAGACCGCCGCGCCGGAGGAGATGCCTACCAGCACGCCTTCCTCTCTGCCGATTTTTCTGCCCGCGGCAAAGGCGTCTTCGTTCTCCACGGCGATGATCTCGTCATAGACCTTGGTGTTCAGCACATCCGGCACAAAGCCCGCGCCGATGCCCTGGATCTTGTGGCTGCCGGCGGTGCCCTTGCTCAGCACGGGGGAGGACGCGGGCTCCACGGCCACCACCTTTACATCCGGGTTTTGGCTCTTCAGGTATTCGCCCACGCCGGTGACCGTGCCGCCGGTGCCGACGCCCGCCACAAAGATATCCACCTTGCCGCCGGTGTCCTCCCAGATCTCCGGGCCGGTGGTGGCCTTGTGAACGGCGGGGTTGGCGGGATTCACGAACTGGCCGGGGATGAAGCTGCCGGGGATCTCCTTCGCCAGCTCATCGGCCTTGGCGATGGCCCCCTTCATGCCCTTGGCACCCTCGGTCAGCACCAGCTCCGCACCGTAGGCCTTCATCAGCTGGCGGCGTTCCACGCTCATGGTCTCCGGCATGACGATGATGATACGGTAGCCCCTGGCCGCCGCCACGGAGGCCAGGCCGATGCCGGTGTTGCCGGAGGTGGGCTCGATGATGACGGAGCCTGGTTTCAGCCTGCCGCTGGCCTCGGCGTCGTCTATCATGGCCTTGGCGATGCGGTCCTTCACGCTGCCGGCGGGGTTGAAATATTCCAGCTTGCCCAGGACACGGGCCTTCAGGCCCTCACTCTTTTCAATGTGTACCAGTTCCAGCAGCGGAGTCCGGCCGATTAGCTGATCCGCGGAAGTGTAAATATTGCTCATGATCCATTCCTCCTGATAGAATGTCGATGTTGTTTTTATGAAATAGGTCCTGATCCGTCACAGCACCGGCAACATCGGAATGGCGTTCCATATCGTCCTATCATTATACCAACCTTTCAAGTAGGTTAGTATGTATCATAGTTCCAATTTCCCACTTTGTCAATAGGAAATTAGGAAATAATTTGATTGATTCCCAATTTCCCCTATTGTATAATAAAAGCGGCTGTATGGGAGGGATTTGTATGCTGATCTCAACAAAAGGGCGCTACGCACTGCGGGTCATGATCGATCTGGCGGAACATCAGGCAGATGGCTATATCCCATTGAAAGAAGTCGCGAAGCGGCAGGAGATCTCGGAGAAATATATGGAGAGCATCATCAAGCTCCTGGTCAAGGCCAGACTGCTGCGCGGCCTCCGGGGCAAGGGCGGCGGGTATCATCTGACGAAGTCCCCGGACCAATACACGGTGGGCGGCATCCTGCGGCTGACGGAGGACTCCCTGGCCCCTGTGGCCTGCCTGGAGGTGGGGGCCGCTCCCTGCTCCAAAATGGCGGAGTGCCGCACTCTCGCCATGTGGCAGGGGCTTGACAAGGTCATCACCGGCTATCTGGACAACATCACCATTGCCGATCTGATGCGGTCAGAATCCGCCGGAAACGACTATGTGATCTGAGCTTCGTGCAGTAACTGCAAAAGGCCAGCGGCCCGGAGGCCGCTGGTCTTCTTTACGCTTCTTTCTCCGGCTCTTCCCCGGCGCCGTTCTCCTCCCGGGCCTGTTTCAGGTAATCCCGCTCCGCGGACTTTTTGCTGGGCACGAAGCTCTGGGCCGGCGTCTTTTTCGTCCCCTTGCTTCTGGCGTAGAAGAATCCCGTGATGGAGAACACCACCGCGCCGATGAAGTTCACGAACAGATCCTTCATGGTATCAATGAGGCCGATATCCAGATATCCCCCCAGTCCCAGGCTCTCGCCATTGATGACCACATCCTGGATGTTGGGGATGGCTACCACCTTGTTGCTGAGGGTGGGGTCCAGGGCCACGGTGTAAATGGCGTTGACTACCGTGTCCTTCTGCATGTCCGTGTGGAAGAACCAGTCCATGCCGAACTCGAAGAACTCCCACAGCACGCCGATGGTCATGGAGAAGCAGAAGGCCACCAGCGCCAGGAAAAAGGGTGACAGGTCGAAGGTCAGCCGCTCGTCATCATTGAGCAGCAAGACCATGGAAAAGCCCACCGCCGCGGCCAGAAAGCCGTTGAGCGTGTGGAGCATGGTGTCCCAGTTGGGCACCACCACGTAAAAGGCGTTGACTTCGCCCAAAATCTCCGCCGCGAAAATAAAGCACAGGATCGTGATCTCCAGCGGAGGCGGCAGCTCGATCCGCAGCTTCACCTGGATCCAGCTGGGCAGATAGAGCAGCACCAGTGTCAGGATGCAGAAGAACGCGCTCTCATAGCTGCGGAGCATGATCTGGCGGACCAGCGACACGATGACCAGCACCCGCAGGGTATAGAACACGATAAACGAGCTTCGATGCTCCCGCAGTTCCTTTTCCATGGCTTGCCGGAAGTTCTTTTTCTCCCGCTTTTTGGCATTTTTCCGCTCCGCTTTTGTTAGCCTTTTCACAGATCAGCTTCCTCCCTGATTTGAAAATTTCAGAAATAGCCTCTGCCCGCGGGGCGGCCGCAGCCGGGCCATGTCCCCGCAGTCCGGCGTCAGGGCGTCTGTGCGCCCTCTGTCTCTCCGGCCGCCTTGGCTTCCGCGGCTGCTTTCGCCGCCTCCTCCGCGGTCGTTTTGTCCCAGGGCGCGGCCAGCTTGCTCAGGCACCGCTGGCAGTCCTCCGTGCCCTGCTCATAGGGTGTGGGACGGTAGTCGTTCCTGTTGGGCACGCTGCTGACGCGGCACGGCACATACGCCATCTCCCAGGAGACGCCGCTCTCCTCCGCGTACACCACCAGCTGCGCGATCGCCGTATCCTTGTCTCCCGGATTCCGGTTGCCGCCAAAGCAGAAATTGCCGATGCTGTACAGGATCACGCCGCCCTGATAGTCCTCCGCCGGCTGCAGGACATGCGGGTGTGTTCCCACCACGACATCCGCGCCGCCATTGATCGCCGCGTGAGCAAGGTATTTCTGCCGTGCCGTCGGCACATAGATCTTCTCCGCTCCGGCGTGCATACAGGCGATCACGATGTCCGCCCCCTCTTGCCGCAGGCGGGCCGCGCCCTTTTTCATCTGCTCCTTGGAGCCGTTGAAGGGCAGCACGTAAATGCCCACCCGGACGCCTGTCCCATCGTCATGCCGCAGGTCGAAGCACATGCCCTGATCTCCCTGTATCCCGGTCACGTTCACACTCTCCAGCACCGCCGCGGTATCCGCCACGCCGGCACTGCCAAAATCATGGGTGTGGTTGTTGGCCATGGACACGCAGTCCACGCCGCCCAGCACCAGCGACTCCGCATACTTCGCCTGTCCGCAGAACGCATACTCCGATGAGGATTCCAGCCGCCTGTTGGAAAAGCTGCACTCCAGGTTCGCAAGTGTCAGATCATCCGCCGTCAGGATCTCCGCCACGTTGGAAAACGGATAGGCCAGATCATCCCCCACCACACTTTCAAAATGGTTCGTATAGTGGCTGGACGACAGGGTGCAGTCCCCCAGCAGGGAGATCACAAACCGCCGTTGGTCCTCCGTGGCCTCCGCAGGGACCTCCTCGCCGCCGATGCCCGCTCCCTGTTCCGGCGGAGGCTGTACCGCCGGAAGTTCCATCCTGCCTTCGGCGGAAACAGCCAGATCCTCCGGTTCCACAGGCGCTTTCCGGTCAGGTCCGGACGCTCTCAGGAGAAACAGCCCGGCAGCAGCCAGCACTTCCGCTGCGAACACGATACCCAATACGGTCAGCAGCGGATTTCTTTTCCGCCGCATTTCACGCTTTCCTCGCACAGCCGTTCCCCCTTTCTCTCCGCTATTCTATCATAGTTCCCGCTCATACACCAGACAGCGGCAGGAATAATTTTCTTCTGCCATGACGCCGCGCCGATGCCGCCTTTGAAGACCGCCTCCCGTGGGATTGCGATCCTGTCAGGAATATGATTCCCCAATGGATGAAACGTCAGGCGTCGCGCTTTGCCGCGCGATGCACATCCCAGAGGACTTGTCCGGCGGGTAACGGCTGTCTCTTCACGCGCATTTGGAGGATGAACCGCACCCCATTTGTCAGCAGGCCAGAAATTGGGAACGCATTTATCTGACGGAAGGAGCGGAAGGGCTTGCTGTCGAACGTCGAGGATGCAGCAGCGCTGGCCGGCCAAAACTGCCCAAAGAGGTCGAAGAAGATCTGCTGTCCGAAGTGCAGCGGCTGCGAGCGGAGAACGAATACCAAAAAACTTGCAAGCCTTGATTTTGGAAAACGAGCGGCGCCAGCGCAGAAAACGCAGGTAGTTCAAAAATGAAGTGCCCCCAAAAAGTTAGACAATATTGAAAGTAAATTTATTTAAGCAACCGAAAGGGCTTGAACAATTTTTACTTCAAATTATTGTCTAAGAACCTGTATTCACAACCGTTGAACGCCGTCTGAGCGGTCTTTTTCCCGTCGTACTGCGTCGTTTTTCCTTTCCATACGTCAGTATGGCTGTGGAAAATCTCCTTGTCTGACAAGAAAAATCCTCGTCCATCCGGCATTCCCCGGTTATGAATACAGGTTCTAACTTTTCGGGGGCACTTTAAATTTGCAGACAGCGGCTCTCCTTTACCATCCATACTATTTCAAGGGACCGATCAAACCGGTGCAGGTCCTCCGCCTCCAAACTCTCGCAGGTTCTCCTGGAGTTTATGGAAAAACAGGCTGGTGTGATACCCATCCGCCGCGGCGTGGGAGATGGTCACAGTCACGGGGAGCGTATATGTTCCCTCCGCCTCTGTGTATTTTCCAAAGGTGACGATGGGAAACAGCGCCGGCTCGCCCACAGAGCTGGTGGCAAACCCGGTATAGTCCAGCCAGGGGACACAACTGGCACAGAAGAAATTCGGCGGCTGTCCAGGGCGGCCCTTGACACCGTGGACATCGCCATAGGTGTCCACAACTCGCTGAAACTCCCGGTAGAACACCTCAAATTCCGGGTGGTATTCCGTCCACAGGTCGCTGAAGGTCTTGTCGTCCTCATGGAACACCGTAAAATTCAGGTGTACCGTGTCCCAGATACCCAGGGCTCCATCAGGCGCGGTCATCAGCTTCATTTCCTCCATCTCGTTCACGGTCCTGGCCGCTGCGTAGAGGAAACAGCCGTAAAACCGCCTGCCATGTGTCCTGGCAAATGCCACCGCCTCCGTGACGTCAAGCTGGGCGGTGAGGGAATATCCGCATTTCAGCGTGCCCCGGTAATAGCGGTAGTGCTCCCGCCGGGGCCACGTCTCCATGTCGATCCTTCGATAGCCGGGAAACTTTGATTCCATAACGATCCTCCCTCTTGTACAGACAGCGGGACGGCGGAGCTTTTGACCGCCGGTGTGCCCATCTATCCTCTTTTCACACCGCTCAAACCGTTTTGGAGGCGGTCCGCTGTATTTTCCATGCCCATATTTTATCACAACGGTGCCGGAGCATACCAGTGGAATTTTTCGATGCCGGAAAAAGGCCTGGGGCCATATTGTGTCACCGACTCTCAGCGGCCAGGCAGCCGCTGTATCCCTCCGTAGCTGCCAAAATTTTTCAGCGCACTTGTGTTTGCCCCCATCTTTCGCTACAATATTTGAAAGAGATCACAAGGCGGCAGCTTCTATGGACCGTCAGGCTCGTATGCTTTCCAGGGCTTCTTCGCCGCGCTTCAGAAAACGGAGGTCATCATGAAGACATTTCTTTTAGCGCCGGATTCCTTCAAAGGGACGCTTTCCGCCGCTCAGGTCTGCGCCATTCAGTCCTCCGTGATCCGGAAGCACGTTCCCGGCGCCGTCATCCACGCCATCCCCATGGCCGACGGCGGGGAGGGCATGGTGGAGTCCTACCTGGGCATCATGGGCGGCAGACGTGTCACCGCATCGGTCACCGCGCCGCTGGGCGGCACGGTGGACGCGGTGTACGGCGTTCTTCCGGACGGCAGCGCCGTCATGGAGATGGCCTCCGCGGCGGGGCTTTCTCTGGCCGCGGGCCGCGAGAACCCGCTGGAAGCCACCACCTACGGCGTGGGGGAGCTGCTTCTTCACGCCGCTGCCAGCGGCATCCGAAAGGTCCTCCTCGGGATCGGCGGCAGCTGCACCAACGACTGCGGCATCGGCATGGCCGCCGCTTTGGGCTTCCGATTTCTGGACTGCGGCGGCAGGCCGGTGGAACCGCTGGCGAAAAACCTGGGCCGGATCCGTCAGATCCTCCCCCCGGCTTCTCTCCCGGAGCTGGATCTTCGGGTGGCCTGCGATGTGGACAATCCCCTCCTGGGCGAGCACGGCGCCACCTACACCTTCGGCCCCCAAAAGGGCGCCGACGCGGCCATGCTGGCCCAGCTGGAGGCCGGTATGACGCAATTTGCCCAGGTGCTGACCGCCTTCAGCGGCATTCCCGCCGCCAGCTTTCCGGGCGGCGGCGCAGCCGGCGGTCTGGGCGCGGCTCTCCGCATCCTGCTGGACGGCAGGCTGATGCCCGGTGCGGAGCTGCTGCTGGACAGCGTGGGCTTTGACGCGCTGCTGCGGGAGGCGGACATCGTATGGACCGGCGAGGGCCGCATCGACTGGCAGAGCGCCCATGGAAAGGTCCCCGGCGCGGTGGGCCGCCGCTGCGCGGCCGCGGGAGTCCCCTGCGTCGCCCTATGCGGCTCCATCGGAAAGGGTGCCGGTCTGCTCTATGACAGCGGCATCTCCGCCATTTTCAGCGCGGTGCAGGGCGCCTGCTCCTTTGAGGAGGTCCAGCAGGCCAGCGCCGCCAGCCTGGAATTTCTGGCAGACGCCGTTTTGCGCCTTCTGACGCTCCAGGACCGGCATTGACGCGGACAGTCCATATATGCAAAGGCGGCGGATCTGATCCGCCGCTTCAGGCTGTCGAAAAAGTCCCCCCGGACTTTTTCGACAGCCTGCTAATGTCCCAATTTTCAAAATATGCAACATTTTGAAAATCTCCTGCTTCGCAGGGCAACGGACTGCGAAGCAGTCCGCTGCGGACATTCGATCCAACACGAGGTGGGTGCTGCCCCCTCGTGCTCCCCCGCATCGCAGAGAGTCTCTTTCTCCTAATAAACGATAGTTTTTCGACAAGCTGAGGCGGCGGATCTGATCCGCCGCCTTTGTGATTTCCTCTCAATTTTCACGGTCAAGCTGCCGCAGTCCGGCGATGTCGCTCACCGGCAGGGAGAACACCAGAGACTGGGCCTCCGTCCCCATCCCCGCCTGGGTCATCACCGCTTTCATGATGGGCTTGCGGTCCTCCGCCCTGGTCAGGATGAAGACCAGCTCCTTTTCCGCCGCGATGGACACGCCGAAAAATTTCTTTGCCAGCTCGGTGCCGGTGCCCTTGGCATGGACAGCGGTGCCTCCAGTGGCCCCGGCTCCCCGGGCCGCGTCCATCACCCGGTCCGTAAAGCCCTGGTTGGTAATGACAACGATCAGCTCATGTGTCAGCTCTTTTTCCATCATATCCTCCGCCTCCTGCCGCAGCAGATAGTCCCTGGCGGCCGCGCCGCCGATGCTGGATACCGGCACCGTCATCAAAACGCCCCGGCCCGGGATATCCAGCCAAAGCTCTCTGGCCGCCCTGTGTACCAGCCGCGCGGAACGGGGCGCCATACAAAACAGGACCGCCTTTTCCGTGGCTTCCAGGCCCAGGCAGTCCAGGATCTCGGTGGTGGCCGTTCCCTGGCCCAGGGCCGTCAGCACCAGGGGAAGCCCCTGGCTGTGATACCAGGCCGCAAACTCCCCGCTGCGGCTGCGGTCCGTGATGGTGATCATGAGAACAGCTCCGCCCATGGTCGTTTCTCCTCTCTCGTGTTGACGGATCACAGGTCGATGATCTCCTCGTCCGCCGCCGTGCCCTCGGTCCGCGCCGTCTTGCGCATCTTCAGCTGATAGGCCAGGCCCAGCAGCTGGATGGTCAGCAGCGGCGTCATAGCCACCATGGCCACCACGCCGAAGGCGTCGGTGACCACATTGCCGCCCAGGGCCTTGCAGGCCCCCTGGGCAAAGGGAAGCAGGAAGGTGGCCGTCATGGGGCCGGAGGCCACGCCGCCGGAGTCGAAGGCGATGGCGGTAAAGATCTTCGGCACAAAAAATGAAAGGGCGATGGCACCGAGGTAGCCCGGTATCAGGAACCAGAAGATCGAGATCCCCGTCAGCACCCGGATCATGGCGAGGCCGATAGACGCCGCCACGCCGATGGACAAGCTGGTGCTCATGGCCTTGCCGGGGATGGCGCCGGAGGTGATCTCCTCCACCTGATGGTTCAGCGTGTGGACCGCCGGCTCCGCCTGGACGATGAACCAGCCCATCAGCATACCGATGGGCACCAGCACCCAGTTCTGGTCCAGGGCGGCGATCTGCTGGCCCAGATAGGTCCCCGCCGGCAGAAAGCCCACGTTCACGCCGGTGAGAAACACGGTCAATCCAATGTCAGTATACAGGAGGCCCACCATGATTTTCAACACCTTTTTCCGGCTCAGGTGCAGGGAGGCCGCCTGAAAGGCGGCAAAAAACGCCGCAATGGGAGTCAGGCACACCGCCACCTCCCTGGCGTATTCCGGAAGCGCCGTCACGAACAGCCCCCACAGGTCCCGGCTGTCCCCCGCCGCGGGCAGCTCCGCCGGCACGTAGACGCCGGAGGCCGGATACACCAGCGACAGGATCAAAACCGCCAGGATCGGTCCCACCGAGCAGAGGGCCACCAGGCCGAAGCTGTCCTGCGCGGCGTTTTCGTCGCTTCGGGTGGATGCGACGCCCACGCCCAAGGCCATGATAAAGGGCACCGTCATGGGGCCGGTGGTCACACCGCCGGAGTCAAAGGCGATGGCCAGAAAGTCCTTGGGGATAAAGGCCGCCAGAATAAAGACCGCCAGATAGGAGAGGATCAGCAGTCCGTTCAGCGGGACGCGGAACAGGATGCGCAGCAGGGCCACCACCAGAAAAGCCCCCACGCCCACGGCCACGGCCCCCACCAGGACCATGTTGGGGATGCCGGGCACCTGCCCCGCCAGGACCTGGAGGTCCGGCTCCGACACCGTGATGATGACGCCGATCAGAAAACTGACCGACACCACCACCCACAGCTTCCGGGACTTGGTCATGTGGGCGCCCACCCGCTCGCCGATGGGTGTCATGGCGGTCTCCGCGCCCAGGGTGAAGAGGCCCATGCCGAGGATGAGCATCACCGCGCCGATGAGAAATGCCAGCAGAATATCCGTGGGCACCGGCGCGGCGGTGAAGCACAGGATCAGCACGATGACGGTGATGGGCACCACGGCGGCCAGGGCCTCCCGCACCTTTTCTCCCAGTATGGTCTTTGTCTGGCCCATCCGCTCCTGCCAGCGCCGGCGCAGCCTGCTCCGCAATGTCCTCACCTCTTATCGTCCAAAATGCATATTATTGTTAATATAACATGCAAAACTTGTCTGTTGCAAGGGCTTGCTGTCGTTCTTAACAGATCCTTTGCGCCTGTCAGGTGGGGTTCTCCCACGACTCCAGCAGCATGGCGTAGATGCGGCTGACGATCATCTCCTGCAGCTCCTGCAGGCCATCCTCCCGCAGCATGTAATAGACCTCCATTGTCCGTTCAAGTCCGGCGGAACGCAGTCCGCATACGATCTCCCACTCCTCCATGTGGTCCACCGCCCAATGGATGGCCGCCTTGCCCCGCGCAAAATTTTCTTCCATTTGAATACCACCCTCCTAAAAAAATTTTCCGCATCTCAGTATGTTCATTGATTTTAACACGTTTTTTTGCTAAACTTGTGACTGGTTAGAAACAATCGTAAAATTTTTTTCAAAAATTTTTTAGCCCCTTTGTCCGGACCAGCTTTCAGTTTGCTTTACGGTTCGCTATCATCATATCAGAAATTTTTATCAACATTGCAATGCTAGCATTACAATCGAAAATTTTTTAAGGAAGTGACCTCTATGAAAACCGGACTGGTCCTGGAGGGCGGTGCCCTGCGGACCATCTTCTCCTCCGGCGTCTGCGACGCCTTTCTGGATGCGGGACTGCCGCTGCCGGACTACACGGTGGGCGTCTCCGCCGGGATCGCCTACGGCGTCAGCTATCTCTCCCGCCAGAGCCGGAGGAACCTGAAGCTGGTGACCACCTACGCCAATGACCGCCGCTATATGGGCTGGCGGAATTTTGCCGATCCCCGGAACCGCTCCTACTTCGGGCTGAAGTTCGCCTACGAGACCATCCCCAACGAGCTGCTCCCCTTTGACTACGACACCTTTGAGGCCTATCCCGGCACGGTGGAGGCGGTGGTCACGAACCTGAACACCGGCAGGGCGGACTACCTGCCGGTGCCCCGGCGGGACGGCCACAACCTCCTGCTCCAGGCCACCTGCGCCATCCCCCTGATGTTCCCGGTGATCCACCTGGACGGCCAGCCCTATCTGGACGGCGGCTGTGCCGACCCCATCCCCTGGAAGCACGCCTTTGACATGGGCTGCGACCGCGTGGTGGTGATCCTCACCCGAGAGCGGGACTACCGCAAGGAGCCGGACCGCACCATCCGCGTTCTCTCCCGGGCGTTCCGCAAATATCCCGCCTTTTTGGAGACCATGCGCCGCAGAGCGGAGCTGTACAACGCCAGCCGGGAGGAGCTGTTCGCCCTGGAAAAGGCGGGAAAGGTCCTGGTCATCGCGCCGGAGGATACCCTGGGCTGCTCCCGGACGGAGAAGGACATGGAGGTCATTCGCGCCCTGTGGCAGATTGGCTACTTTGCCGGACGCCGGAGCGCGAACGAAGTGCGGGCCTTCTGGACGGCGGATTTTTAACTGGTTTTTCAGGCAGCGCCCATGGCGGCGCTGCCTTTTTTGAGGGCAAACGCTTGTGTTTTTGTATAAATTTTACAGTTTTTCTCCTGCTTTTCTACGTAATATACAAAATTTTACGTAAATTTTTCGTTTCAGCATTCTGACAACTTCTCAAGGTGTTTGGAAACATATATAATGTTGAGGTGGCATAGGGTTCCCTGCGTCCGGCTGCGCCAACCAGGCCGGAGAAACGATAAAGGAGCATGAACATGGATATTTTTTCCGTCTTTACCCTCTGCGGAGGCTTGGCGTTTTTTCTCTACGGCATGACCACCATGTCCAAAAGCCTGGAGAAAATGGCCGGCGGCAAGCTGGAGCGCACGTTGAAGCGCATGACCTCCAATCCCCTGAAAAGCCTGCTGCTGGGCGCGGGCATCACCATTGCCATCCAGTCCTCCTCCGCCATGACGGTAATGCTGGTGGGCCTGGTGAACTCCGGCGTCATGGAGTTGGGGCAGACCATCGGCGTCATCATGGGGTCCAACATCGGCACCACGCTGACGGCGTGGATCCTGTCCCTGACGGGCATTGAGAGCGAGAGCGTGTTCGTCAATCTCCTGAAGCCGGAGAACTTCTCGCCCCTGATCGCCCTGGCGGGCATCATCCTGATCATGGGCTCCAAAAAGCAGCGGCGCCGGGACATCGGCCGCATCATGGTGGGCTTCTCCATCCTGATGTACGGCATGGAGCTGATGAAAAACGCCGTCAGCCCCCTGGCGGACCTGCCGGAGTTTTCCAGCCTGCTGACCGCTTTCAACAATCCCCTGCTGGGCGTGCTGGTGGGCGCGGTATTCACCGGCGTCATCCAGTCCTCCGCCGCGTCGGTGGGCATTTTGCAGGCCCTGGCCCTCACCGGTTCCATCACATACGGCATGGCCATCCCCATTATCATGGGCCAGAACATCGGCACCTGCGTCACGGCCCTGATCAGCTCCATCGGCGTCAACCGGAACGCCAAGCGGGTGGCGGCCATTCATATCTCCTTCAACGTCTTCGGCACGGTGATCTGCCTGGTCCTCTTCTACGGCGGCCATGCCATTTTCCACTTCCCCTTTATGGCCGCCTCCGTGGGCGCGGTGGGCATCGCCTTCTGCCACACGGTGTTCAATGTTCTGACCACGCTTCTGCTCCTGCCCTTCTCCCGCCAGCTGGAAAAGCTGGCGCGGAGGCTGGTGCGGAGCGAGTCCCAGGCCGAACAGTTCGCCTTCCTGGACCCCCTGCTGCTGCGGACGCCGGGTGTCGCCATCAACGAATGCGTCGCCATGGCCAACCGGATGGGCGCCCTGGCCCACGAAAATCTTCTCAACGCCATCCGGCAGCTGTCGGATTACCGTGACGAGCTGGAGACTGAGATCGCCCAAAACGAGGACAAGCTGGACATCTACGAGGACCGCCTGAGCAGTTATCTGGTGGGGATCTCTCAACACGGCGTGTCCATGGACGATATCCGCACGGTCTCCCGGCTTCTCCATGCCATCGGCGACTTTGAGCGCATCGGCGACCACGCGCTGAACCTGCAGGAATCCGCCCGGGAGCTGCACGAAAAAGATCTGCACTTCTCCGAGACCGCCAGCGAGGAGCTTCAGGTCCTGGTGAACGCCCTGAAGGACATCATGGATGCCGCCTTCAGCTGTTTCCAGGCGGACGACCCCGACGCCGCCAAATTTGTGGAGCCTTTGGAGGAGACCATTGACCTGCTGATCGAGGAGATCCGCCTGCGCCACATCCAGCGGCTCCAGACCGGGGACTGCACCATCCAGCTGGGCTTTGTGCTCAGCGACCTGCTGACCAATTTCGAGCGTGTCTCGGACCACTGTTCCAACATCGCCGTCTGCGTCATTGAGGAGCAGAACCGCGATCTGGACCGCCACGCCTATCTCCACGATATCAAATCCGCCGGCGACTTTACCGCCGACTTGGACAGGGATCTGAAAAAATATCAGCTGCCCCAGATGTGACCTCCTATGGGACAAGCCTCCGCATTCCATGCGGAGGTTTGTTTTTGTATAAATTCCAACGACTCTGGAAAGGATATCCACATTACCAAAAACAGGAGGTCCTCCAATGTCTGTGGATTTCAAAAGCAGCGAGACTCTGAAAAACCTGATGCGCGCCTTTGCCGGCGAGAGCCAGGCCCGCAACCGCTATACCTTTGCCGCGTCCCTGTGCCAAAAGCAGAAGCTGCACGTGCTGGAAGCGGTGTTCCAGTTCACCGCCAGCCAGGAAAAGGAGCACGCGGAGATCTTCTATAACCACATGAAGGAGCTTGCCGGCGAGACCATTTCCATCGACGGCAGCTATCCCGTGGACATCACCAACGATGTGGTCCAGCTGCTGCGCCGCGCCCAGCACAATGAATACGAGGAGTTTGATCCGGTCTACAAGGCCTTTGCCGACACCGCCAGGGAGGAGGGCTTCCCCAAGGTCGCCGCCTCCTTCCAGCAGATCGCCGGGATTGAACAGAGCCACGGCAATCGCTTCGACCAGTTCGCGGACCTGCTGGAATCCGGCAAGCTCTTCGTCTCCGACACCAAATGCGGCTGGATGTGCCTGAACTGCGGCCATATCCAGGAGGGGCTGCAGGCGCCCAAGTCCTGCCCCGTCTGCGGCCATGATCAGGGCTTCTTCATCCGTTTGGAAATGGCGCCCTACGGCGGCGCTCCCGTCCTGCTTCACTGACTCCTTTCAGAAAAAGACGCCGCGGACAGCTGTCCGCGGCGTCCTTTTCCTTTTTTAATACCCGATGATCAGGCCCTTTTCCATGGCATAAAAGCTGGTCAGGCCCCGGCAGGGGATGATATCCACACTCTTTACCGGCAGATCCGCCAGGATCTGTTCCTTCAGCTTTAGCGCGGAGACCAGATTCTCACAGTGGGAGATGACCACCTCCGCGCCGACGCAGTCCTTGCTGTCCTTCATCAGCGCCGTGATCGCCCGGTAGGTCTTGGACTCACCCCGGGCCTTGTCGGCCACATGGATGGTGCCCTGGGGCGTGGCGTCGGCAATGACATGGATGCCCAGGGTGTGGAGCAATGTGCCCACCAGGGGGCGCATCCGGCCGTTTTTAATGAGATTATCAAAATTCTCCAGGGTAAAGCAGGTGCGCAGTGCCGCCTGATAGACCCGCAGCTGGTTGCAGATGCCCTCAAAGTCGTCCTTCGTATCCGCCTCCATCAGTTCTTTGGCCCGGCGGATCAACAGGACCATGGCGCCGGCGGTAGCCTTGGAATCGATGACGCAGACCTGTTTTTCCGGGTGCTCCTCCAGCACCATGTCCCGGCCCAGCAGGGCCGCGTTATAGGTGCCGGACAGATTGGCGGATATGGTGAAGCAGATGGTCCGGTCCCCCTTTTCAAATGCCTTGGCAAAGGCAGCCGGAGACGGGCATGCCGTGGAAGAGGCGGCCTTTTCCGCCGCCATGGCCGCCAGCAGCTCCGGGACCTCCAGCGCATCGTTATCCAAAAACTCCCGGTCGCCCACCTGGAGCCGCAGGGGAACTGTCTCAAAGCGGACCCGCTCACTTTTAAAGTCGCCCATCCGCAGGTCACAGCTACTGTCACTCACAATATTCCAAATCATATGCCGCTCCTTATAATCTGGTTTTGAATATTATATTTTATATGATACTGCTATCTCCTGCATTTGTCAACGCAAAAAAATATCTCTGCTGTCTTGACATTCGGACACTTCAGTAGTATCCTGCAAATAGTTCTTTTTAAAACTATTTTTTTAGAAACTTTTGGAGGCAGGCATGTCCGTCAACTGTACCCGTATGCTGCAATTCTCCCGGCAGCTGGAAAAATTTTATACGCACCAGTTCTCCCGCTTTTTGGAGCGGACCGGGCTTTCCATGCGGGAAGTCCATGTGCTGCTGTTCCTCGCCAACAACCCGGATCACGACACCGCCCGGGATGTGACGGAATGCCGCGGCATCTCCAAGTCCCAGGTCTCCCAGGCCGTTGAGCTTCTGGCGGTGGAGGGGTTTCTCTGCCGCCGGCCGGACGGGGCGGACCGCCGGGTGGTCCGCCTCTCCATCACCCCGGAGGGACTTCCGCTGGCCCGGGAATGCCAGGCCATTCAGGCCGCTTGCTGGCAGCAGCTGCTGGAGGGACTGACACCGGAGCAGGAGGACCTGCTCCACACCCTGTTTGAAACGGTTCTGCGCAACAGCGCCCGCCTGTCGGAGGGGGCCTCTGTATGAAGCAAAAGAACGTGGACCTTGGCAGCGGCAGTGTGGGAAAGCTGCTGTTCTCCCTGTCCCTGCCCACCATCGCCTCCCAGATCGTCAACATGCTCTATAACCTGGTGGACCGGGTGTACATCGGCCACATGGAGCCGGTGGACACCGTTGGCAAGCTGGCCCTCACCGGCGTGGGGGTGTGCCTGCCGGTCATCATGGTGATCTCCGCCTTTGCCGCGCTGCTGGCCATGGGCGGGGCGCCCCGGGCCTCCATTCATGAGGGGCGGGGCAATCCCCGGGAGGCGGAGCGCATCATGGGCAACAGCTTTACCCTTCTTCTGGTGGCCTCCCTGGTTTTGACGCTGGTGTTCCAGCTCTTCGCGGAGCCGCTGCTGCTGACCTTCGGCGCCAGCCCCAACACCATCGGCTATGCCCTGAGCTACATGCGCATCTATTCCATGGGCACCCTCTTTGTCCAGATGACCTTGGGCATGAATGCCTACATCACCGCCCAGGGCTTCACCACCGTCAGCATGAAGACCGTGCTGATCGGCGCGGGGCTGAACACTGTGCTGGACCCCATCTTCATCTTCACTCTGGGCATGGGTGTGCGGGGCGCGGCTCTGGCCACCATTATCTCCCAGGCGGTGTCCGCTGTTTGGGTGCTGCGGTTCCTCACCAGCTCCAGGACCCGCTGGCGTTTGCGGAAGGAGCATCTGCGGCCCGTGCCCGCGGTGTTCCTGCCCTGCCTGGCCCTGGGTCTGGCCCCGTTTATCATGCAGTCCACGGAGAGCCTCATCGCCGTGTGCTTCAATTCCTCCCTGCTGAAATACGGCGGAGACATCGCCGTGGGCACCATGACAGTGCTGACCAGCGTCATGCAGTTCGCCATGATGCCCCTTCAGGGCCTGAGCCAAGGCGCCCAGCCCATCGTCAGCTATAATTTTGGCGCCCGGAACGCCCAGCGGGTGCGGGACGCCTTCCGCTGCCTGCTGCGGGCGTGCCTGACCTACTCCCTGGTGCTGTGGGCGCTGGTGCAGCTCTTTCCCCGGCCCTTCGTCCTGATCTTCAACAACACCCCTGAGCTGGTGGACTACGCGGTCTGGGCCATGCGGATCTATCTGGGAGCCACGGGCATTTTCGGCATCCAAATCGCCTGCCAGCAGACCTTCATCGCCCTGGGCAACGCCAAGGCTTCCCTGTTCCTGGCGATCCTGCGGAAGATCATCCTTCTGATCCCCTTGATCTATATCCTGCCCCATTTCTTTGCCAACAAGGTCTTTGCCGTCTTTTTGGCGGAGCCGGTGGCGGATCTCCTGGCGGTCTGTACCACCGCGACCATGTTTGCCGTCCAATTCAAAAAGAGTATGGCTGCGCTGGAGGGCGGTCAGCCCAGCGCGTAGGCGGCCATCAGGTCATTCGGACACACCGTCTGGGTCTGCTCCGGCGGGGTGTCCCGTGTCTCAAATAAGATGTATCGCACATCCAGTGTCCCGCGCCAAGTTTTTCGTATCCGTGACAGCAAAAGCCATGCCCCTGCCGCGATGCTGCGGCAGGGGCATGGCTTTTGTTTGTTCTGTGTCAGTCAGGAAGGTCTGTTGGTAATACTAGACTTCATTAAAAAGTAGGCGAAGTCTCCCCGCAAGGGGGATGCGATATTCGTAAGGCGCTGAAGCGCCAACGACGATCCAATGCTTTTTATAGCGCCGAAGGCGCGTTGAAGTCTCATGAGACGGCATTTGTGCCTGTGGCACAAATGGGCGGCGCGCTTAGCGGCGCCTTCTTCCGCAGAAAATATCTATTTTCTGCGGAAGAATCGTATTACAACGCAAATCAGCGCTGGCCGTCCTCGCACTTGGCCTCGGACTTCTGCAGGCCGCCGATACGGCCGACGCCGTTCACCGTGGCATGGGGGCGTCCGCCATCGGACAGGACGACTGCCATGATGATCTCATCCGCTCTGGGAGCGTCGGGGATGGAGACCTCGATGGAGCCGTAGTGGGTGCGCACGAAAGCGGCATCCTTGAAGTGGATGGAAATGTCCAGGGAAGCGCCGATGCCGGCAACTTTCTCGTTGGAGGGGATGATGGACTTGCCGCCGCCGATGGCCGCACGGATGGTCTTGCCGGCCTTGGGATGCAGCATGGCAGAGGAATGCTCCAGCTCGCCGTCTGTGCCGACGATGCAGCCCTTACCATAGGTCTCCACGTTCTCAGCGCCCAGCAGTTCAGCGCCCTTGCGGGTCAACAGGTCGCCCAGGTACTCGCCGTACTCGGTCAGCTCGCTCAGGTCCTCCTGCCACTTGCCGGCATAGGGGTTCTTGATAACAGCCGCCACAGAGACGGTCTTCAGGCACTTCTTGTCACCATTCTCAACGGGCATGTCAGCGCCGCCCTCAAGGTAGATCTCCTCCAGGTTGGTGACGATCTTGCGGATCTTGGGTTCCTTCATGATAATTCCTCCTATTTAATATAGAAATTCTGATCGATCAGATCGGTCCTTATCAGCAGGGCTTTCTCTTGGCGGGAGGCGTGTTGCTGCTCTTCTTGACATTGACCTTGCCGTCAATGATGACATAGCTCAGGCCGGGCAGGTCGCCGGCGGCGAAAGCGCCCAGAGCGTCATCAGCCACAGAGCCCATGGGGGCGTCCATAATCAGCAGGTCGGCCTCCTTGCCCACAGCGATGGTGCCGCGGTTCAGGCGGTCATAGACCTTGGCGGGGTTGCCGGTCGCCATGGCGACGGCGACGGCGGGCTCAATGCCGCCCATGGAGGCAGCGAAGGAGATGTTGCGCATGATGCCCAGGGGGATGATGCCGGTGCCGGAGGGGGCGTCATTGCCAAAGATGACACGGCCCAGCTGGCCCTTCTCAGCAGCACGCTTCAGGACATAAGTAGCGATCTTGGGGTTGCCGCACTGCACAACCTCCATGGCGAAGGGCGTCTCGTCCATGATGCGGTCCACCTCGTGCTCGGGGATGGCGGTGGGGCCGCCGTTGATGTGGGAGACCACATCGGGCTTGGTCTTGATCACGTCGTCAGCGGTGACGGTGGAACTGCCGGGAATGGAAGTGCCGCCGGTGTGCATCTGCACCTTGAAGCCGTTCTTGTGGGCCCACTCCACCATGGGAGCGGCCAGCTCAGGATTGTTGACAGAGCCCAGGCCGATTTCGCCGACGATCCACACGCCTTCTTTGGCCAGGTCTTCAAAGTCCTTTTCCACCAGGCCCTTTTCCATGATCAGGGCGCCGCCCTCAACTTTCACGCCGGCAGGCTTGGCATTGGCGAAGCTCTTGTGGCCCACGACGGCCAGGGCCTTGGTGCCGGAGGGATCCTTGGGACGGCCGGGGAAGTGGCACTCACCAGCGGAGATCATGGTGGTCACGCCGCCGTTCTTGGCGCTTTCGATGAAGCCGAAGGTCTTCTGACGGGTGCCGTAGCCGTCGGCAGTGGTAACATGGACGTGAGTGTCCCACAGGCCGGGAGTGACGGTGGTCCCGTTGGCGTCGACCACGGTCGCATCCCCAATGTTAGCGAGGAGCTCCTCGCCGCCGATAGCGGAGATCAGATTGTCCTCCACCACGATGACGCTGCCCTCGAGAATAGGCTTGGTAATGTCACCGGAAACGATGGTTCCAATGTTCTTGATTACTAAGGTTGCCATGATTGAACTCCCTTCTGCCGCAGTCTGCGCGGCAATTCATTATTTGCAACTCCTCTGTCAGTTCTACCAACGGAGCATTTGCCAAATGTAGGATCAGTGGTTCCAGGGTGCTCGTCCCTTGTATCCGGCCGAGTGCCGGACGAGATCTTTCCCTAAGTACCGTCTCCCCCCCGCTCCCGGCGGTTCAGTGCCGGGAGCGGGCGGCGGTATGATAACTCAAATGCCTGTGTGCAGCCATTCCGCACAATCAATGCTTCCTTCAGCCTCTTCTCAGAGGCCGCCCGGACAACGTGCTTACAGGTCCAGCTTGTAGTCGTTCTCCTTGATCATGCCTTTCTTGCGCATGAATTCAGAGGTGAGCCATGCAACGACGGCAGGGATGACGATGGCGACCAGAACCAGGCCGATCCAGTCAAACGCACCGGCGGTGTAAGCGGCTTCGCCCTGGGCGACAGCGGCCTCAGAGGGGCTGAGCCAGCCGGTGATAACACCGATGGGGCCGACCAGGCCGCAGGTGCCCATGCCGGAGGAGATGGCGGCACCGTTCATCTTCAGCTTAAAGATGCAGGTAGCAATGGGGCCGTTGATAACAGAGGCAACCACGGCGGGCATCCAGAGGATGGGCTTGCGGATCAGGTTGGGGACCTGCAGCATGGAGGTGCCCAGGCCCTGGGCGGTCAGGCCGTTGACGCCGTTCTCACGATAGGAGGCAACGGCAAAGCCCACCATGTGTGCGCAGCAGCCAGCCACGGCGGCACCGCCCGCCAGGCCGACCAGGCCCAGAGCGGCGCAGATGGCGGCGGAGCTGATGGGCAGTGTCAGAACGATGCCCATGATGGCGGCGACCAGGATGCCCATCAGGAAGGGCTGCTGGTTGGTGGCCCACATGATGATGTTGCCCAGCCAGCTGGCGGCGGCGCCAATGGGAGGTGCGATCAGGGTTGCGATCAGCACGCCGCCCACGATGGTGACGGTGGGGGTGACCAGCAGGTCCACAGGGGTGCGCTTGGAGACCAGCTTGCCCAGGAACACCGCGATGATGGTCACGAAGAATACAGCCAAGGGGCCGCCGGCGCCGCCCAGAGAGTTGGTGGCATAGCCGACTGCCAGACAGGAGTAGATGACATAGGGGGGTGCCTTCATGGAGTAGGCGATAGCACCGGCCATGGCCGCTCCCTGCACAGCGTAGGCAAAGGTCTTGGAATCAACCAGCAGGGCGAATTCCTGGCCCCAGACGCTGTAATGGAAATCAAAGAGATATACGCCGATGGTGCTGAAGATCGTACCGATCAGCAGGGACGCGAACAGGCCGTGGGCCATACCGCCCAGACCGTCGATCAGAATACGCTGAACAGAGAACTCGATGTTCTGCTCCTTGCAGTACTTCTTCCAGCCGGTCAACTCAGTAGTGGTGTTGTTTGACATAATTTTTTCCTCCCTCAATACGCGTTTCTTGGTATCTTTGCTTGATAGTAAAGGTACGCAGAGGCGGGTACGCAGAGCTGCCTCCGGCGGGCCGCGCCGGAAACCGGCGGAGCCATGAGTTATGTTGAAAGCACCCTTAGGGAAAAGTACTTTTAACCTTGTGTCTTCTGCTGCTCTTTCCACGCTTTCACGATGTCAGCGGGGAAGATGGGCGTGGAGGTGAAGCTGCTGCCGATTGCGTCGTTGATAGCGGCGATGGTGGCGGGAATGCTGGGGATCAGTGCCGGCTCGCCCACGCCCTTGGCACCGAAAGGCCCGGCCTCTCCCTCGCTGCTGACCACGATGGGATACACCACGGGAACGTCCATGCTGGTCTCAATGATGTACTTGGACAGCGTGGGGTTCTTGATGGCCAGTGTCTTGGGATCCACGTCGATCTTCTCACTGATGACGAAGCCGGTACCCATAGCGGTGCCGCCCTCGATCTGTCCCTCCACCAGCTTGATGCCGATGGGAGTGCCCACATCGTGGGCGGAAACCGCTTTCAGCAGAGAGACCTCGCCGGTATCGGTGTCCACCTCCACCTCCAGGATGCAGGTGGCGTAGGAGTACAGCTCATAGGGAACGCCGGACATATCCACAGGACTCAAATAGGTGGTCTTGGGGTTGTAATATCCGGCGCCCACCGCCAGACGGCCCTTTTTGCCCATGGCCGCCATCAGCTCCGGATAGGTCATCCGAACGGATGCATCCTTGTTGCTGTAAATCTCCCGCTTGCGGAAAACCAGATCCTCCTCGGGAACATTCAACTCCTCGGAGGCAGTGCGCTTTAGCTCGCCCATAGCCGTCTGGCAGGCGTTCTTCACCGCGTTGCCGGTGATAAAGGTCTGGCGGCTGGCGGAGGTGGCGCCGCCCTCGGGGGCGTACATGGTGTCCGCCCAGACCACATGGATATCCTCATAGTTCAGGCCCAGTGTCTCTGCGGCCACGGAGGCCGCCATGGTGGAGGAGCCCTGTCCGATATCCGCCGCACCCACGGTCACGTGAACGCTGGTGTCAGGCAGCACCTGCACAAACGCCGCGGCGGGGTTGGGAAGGCCGGTGTTGCCAACGCCGTAGAACATACAGCCGACGCCTGTTCCTCTTCTCTTCATGTCACAGCCCTCCTTCTTCCGTCTTCATCAGGCGGTCCAGCGCCTCGGGCATGACCTCCGCGGCCTTGTCGCGTGCCTGTGTCAGCGTATCCAGGAAACCAACACTCTCGGTCAGTTCCTGTCCAGTGGGAATCACGGAACCCACATGGTGGGCATTGATCATCCGGATCTCCAGCGGACTCATGTTCAGCGCCTTGGCCAGAGCGTTCATCTGGCCCTCGTGGCACACGGCGGCCTGGGGCACGCCGAAGCCTCGGAACGCACCGCACATAGGGTTGTTGGTATAGGCAAATACCGCGTGGCACCGCACGTTGGGACACTCATAGGGTCCCACGATATGCACCGGCGCGCGGCCGATGACCGCGGGGGCGTAGGAACTGTAAGCGCCGGCGTCGCAGGTCATGTAGCAGTCCACTGCCACCAGCTTGCCGTCCTTGGTGGCGCCGGTCTTGCACTTCATGGTCACGGGATGGCGCTTGGAGGAGACCATGGTGGACTCCGAGCGGGAGCGTACCATCTTCACCGGGCGCTTGGTGTACAGCGCCATCAGCGCGCAGTGCAGCTGCACGCTGATATCCAGCTTGCCGCCGAAGCCGCCGCCGGTGACGGCCTGCTTCACGCGGACACGGTTCTGGGGGACGCCCAGCATCGCCGCCACCTCATTGCGGTCATAATGGGGATTCTGGGTGGAGACGATCACGTTCATGATGCCCTGCTCATCCAGATAGGCGATGCCCGCGTCGGGTTCGATGAACATGTGGGAGAGGATATGGGTGGAGTAGGTGTTCTCCACGATGACATCACATTTCTCCCATGCCTCGTCCACGTTGCCGTATTCCAGATGCTTTGTCACGTTGACGTTGGTGTTGCCATGGACCTTGGGGGAGTCCTCCTCCATGGCCCGTTCAAAGGTGGAGATTGCCTCCAGTTCCTCGTATTCCACCTCGATCAGGCCCAATGCCTCATGCACCAGCTCCGGTGTCTCCGCCGCCACCACGGCGATGGCGTCGCCATAGCGGCGGACCTTGTCGTCCACCAGGCAGGGCTCATCCTTGAAGATGATGCCGAAGCGGTTCTTGCCCGGGATGGCGGTATGGTCCAGGACACAGGCCACGCCGGGCAGCGCCCGGGCCTTTTCCATATTCAGCTTTTTGACATAGGCGTGAGGCACGGTACTGCGGAACACGCCGCCGTAAAGCATGTCGGGCATCTTATAGTCCGCCGCGAACTTGGCGGTGCCCATCACCTTTTCCAGCGAGTCCACTTTCACATGGTCCTGCGCGAGAACGGCATAGTTCTTCATGCTCATACCCCCCCTCTTGCTCTCTCGGCGGCCAGCAGCACGGCTTCAACGATCTTGGCGTAGCCGGTGCAGCGGCACAGGTTGCCGCTCATGGCCTGCTTGACCTCCTCCTCCGTGGGGGCAGGGTTCTTCGCCAGCAGGGCCTCGGCGGTCAGGATCATGCCGGGCGTGCAGAAGCCGCACTGCACGGCGCCTGCGTCCATAAAGGCCTGCTGTACCACGTCGGGCTTGCCGTCGACGCTGACTCCCTCCAAGGTGATGATGTCCGCACCCTCAGCCTGGCCGGCCAGCACGCAGCAGGAGGTCACGGGTTCCCCGTTGAAGATCACAGTGCAGGCACCGCACTCTCCCTCGCTGCAGCCCTCTTTCACGCTGGTCAGGTTCAGGTCCTCCCGCAGCATATCCAGCAGGCGCTTGTTGGGATCGATCTCCACGGCCACAGGCTTGTGGTTCACTGTGCAATGTACTGTGATCTTGTTCATTCCTGCACCTCCTCAATGCCCAGCTGTCCCAAAATATCCGCGAACAGCTTCTTGAACACGCCCTGGGCGCCCTCTTTTTTGTAAAACACCGACCAGGGCCGGGAGCGGTTGGCCTCCAGGATCTGATCGTGCATAATGGGAAGCGTTTCCAGCATGGCGGCATAGCTCAGCTTCTTCCCCACCAGCAGCGCCTCGCAGTCGGCAAAGTGCATGGGATAGCGCCCCAATGCACCGCCCCGCATGGAGGCGTGGGTGCAGACGCCGTTGTCGTCCACAGTAACCACCATGCCGCCGCCGATAACGCTGATGGCCAGGGATTTGCGCTTGGCCAGCTTATAGAACGCGGTGGCGGTGTGCTTCGTGTCGGGAACCGGGAAAGAAATCTCAGTCAGCAGCTCATCCGCTGCCAGGATATTGCGCTTCTGGGCGCCCTCACCGGCCAGGAAGTCGTTGATGCTCATGGTGCGAGTGCCCCGGACGCTGCGCAGCGTCACGTCGGCGTTCAGCGTCACGCAGGCCGCCAGGCCGTCGCCCGCCACGGAGGACTGGGCGATATTGCCGCCGATGGTGCCCAGATTGCGAATCTGGGGAGAACCCACCTGGCGGGTGGCGTCATGGAGGATGCGGACCTTTTCCTTGACGGCCTGGTCCGCCGCCAGACTGGCGTGGGTCGCCATAGCGCCGATACGGAACACCCCGTCCTCTACACGGATGTAATTCAGCTCCTTGATCTTCTTCAGGTCAATCACAACAGCCGGGGTGGCTTTGTATTCATTCAGTTCCAGGACCAGGTCGGTTCCGCCGGCGATGACGGAAACGCTGTCCTGATACTTGTGCATCAGCTCAAGAGCCTCATCCACAGTCGTAGGCGCATAAAAATCAAATGGCTTCATGTGTGGATTTCCCTTCTATCAGTTTAGTTTCTGCCGCGTTTCGCGGCAGGCGGTCGGAACACCGGGCGCTCAGTTTTCCTTGGGGGCCCGGATCTCAACGCCGCACAGCTTCTCCCAGACCTTGATTACCGCGGACATATCCTCGCCGCCAAGGCCGGCGGCCCGTGCCTGCTCGTACACGGAAATGCAGGTGTTGGACATGGGGATGGGGACATGGGTGGTGCGGCTGGCCTCCTGGGCCAGTGTCAGATCCTTGTACTGCACATCCAAGGCAAAGCCCGGCTCAAAGGCATCGGCCATAATAAACTTCTTCATCTTAGCGGTCAGAGCGTAGCTGTTGCCGGAAGAGGTGCTGATGATGTCGTACATGGTGTCGGGGTCCAGGCCGCACTTGGCGCCCAGCACCAGCGCTTCCGCCAGGGAGGCCATGTTGGCGCCCAGCAGCATGTTGTTGACGATCTTCATGGCGTCGCCCATACCCACATCACCAATGTGGTGGATGCGCTTGCCGATGGCCTGGAGCACCGGCTCCACCTTGGCAAAGGTCTCATCGTCGGCGCCCACCATAATGGTCAGGGTGCCGGCCTCGGCGCCCACGGTACCGCCGCTGACAGGGGCATCGATATACTTCACGCCCCGCTCTGCGGCGATTTTCGCCATCTTCTGGGTGGTGGCGGGGGCCACGGAGGACATATCCACGATAATAGTGCCGGGCTTGCAGGCAGCCAGCACGCCCTCGGGACCGCACATCACACTCTCCACGATGGCGCCGTTGGGCAGCATGGTGAAGGCCACGTCCACCTCGGCAGCCAGAGCCTGGTTGGTGGGACAGTGCTTGGCGCCCAGCGCCACCAACTGATCCACCAGTGCGGGGACCAGGTCGTTGACATAGGTATCAAAGCCAGCCTTGACCACATTGGTTGCCATATGCTTGCCCATACGGCCAAGGCCGATAAATCCGATTTTCATAGCTGTGTTCTCCTTATTTTGAATTACCTCCGGCGTCAGCCGTCAAGGTGTGTCTCAGGTGTTGTCCAGCGGCTCCGGGACCCAGAGCTGCCTGCCCTGAATATCCGCTGCCACGGAGATGAGATTTCCCCATTCCAGCTGCCGCAGCGCCTCCCTGCGGACCTGTTCCAGGCTCCGCCGTGTCTCCTCCGGCTCCAGCTGCTCCACCTGGCAGACGATGCGGAGGTCGGCGATATCACTCTCCGGCTCCAGCTCTCCGGCAAGGCATGTGTGCACCCGCGGGGAGTCGATATAAGAGCAATTGGCGATGTGGGTAGCGCAGGCGTCTGCCAGGGCGCAGCGGCTGGAAAACACCGTCACGGAATTGGCGATGCCCCGGGTGAGGCTCCGCCCGCCCAGGCCGCTGGTGCAGACGCCGCCGATGCCGTCCTCCGCCCGGAGGGTGACGACCTGAGAGATAGCTCCCTCCAAGTCCGGCAGGATGCCCATCCGCATCTGCTGGCCGGGCCCCAGGCGGAGCGCCACGTCTCCGCCGTTGTTCACGGCCACAAGATCCGCACCTCTGGCAAAGATCCAGTCCGCCACCGCGTCGGCTATCGTACCGGCCACCGCCGCCATAGGCGTCAGCGTCTCTTCGCCGATAGCCAGCGCCGCCTCGGCCATGACCCGGGGCAGTCCCTCCAGCTGGGAGAAGTCTCCCTCCCTGGAGTACTGCCGCAAAACCGGCAGGGCCTTGGCGATCTCCCCCAGCGCGTCCTGGATCAGCGGAAATGCCGCTTTTGCCAGATCCACGGCGGGAGCGCCCTGGCGGCGGGCCGTGATCACCATGGAAGCAGGGCCATAGTCCACGAATACCCGCCCATCAGGCAGCTCGTGCAAATATTCACTCACGGTTATTTCCGGTATTCAGGGAAGTCCTCGACATTTTTGATCTGATCCATATGGCCGCCCATCTTCTCGTAGTCGGCCTTGGTCATGGTGTACTCCACGGGTGCCACGGTGGCCGGGGTGGGTACCCAGGTAAACGCCTTGTTGACTACTTTGGCAGTATCCACGATGAAGTTAATACCGCCGCCGGGGTAGACAAACGCGGGAGCGCCGCCGATGGTCAGATTGGCGATGCCGTCGTGAACAGCCTCGGTGATCTTCACCGGGTGCTTGCACACACCACCCCGGGCGGAACCGCCGGTGCCACCGCAGTACATGACACTGGTCATGGAGCCCTGGCAGTTCTCGTTGATGGCCTTGACCACCTTGGCGGCTTTCTCGGTCATGGGGATCTCCTTGACGCCGCCGTCCTCCCGGACCTCGAACAGGGCGGCGATCTCTCCGGTGGTGTTGGTGACCAGGATGGTCATGCCGGCGTGGGCAACGGACATATCAACGCTCTTGATGGCGTCCCGGGGCGTCTGAAGCACGGTGCCGCCGATGCCGTCGCCATGGCCGCCGAAGTACCGGCCCACGGTGCTCTTGGTGGCGTTGGGGATCACGCCGGACCACTTCATGCCCACCTCACGGCCAGCCAGATGCTCGCTGAACAATCCGGTGACATGGTGGTCGATGACAATGCACTCGTCCACCGCCTCTTTCATGATGTCCGCCAGCAGGCCGATGGTGGCGCTGCCGCAGCCGATGCGCATGGTCTGCTCCTCCACGCCGTTGATGACGGGAGCCTTGCCCTGCTGGCAGCGGATCTTGATGGCCTTTTTATCCTCGGTCCTGACGGTCAGCTCCACCTCCTCGCCGTTGGCCAGGGCCACGATGGTCCGCGCGGTGGCGAAGCCGCCGTCCTTGGCGGTCAGGCGGTTGGCGCCGCCCACATAAATCATCTTGGAGCCGTATTCCTCGGTCTGAACCATGCCCACGGGCTTGCCTTCGCAGTAGACCGTGGCGCCCTCCTCGCCGATGTATGTATTGGTGTCCAGCTTCACCATCACGCCGCTGTAACTCAGAGGCGCCTCGGTGACGGTGGTAACCACATCCACACCGTCCCGGTTCTCGCAGACGATGTGGGGTGCCGGACGGATGCAGGGATAGTTGGTGCCGGCGCCCACAGCTGTGATGATGGGCTTGCGGATCTTCTCGTCCACCTCCACCTGGGGCTTGGGCTCCACCACCAAGGCACGGTTGCGCACCAGCTTGCCGCCCTCATTGGTATAACGCTTGCAGGCGCCAGTGGAACCGACAGGGATCTTGCACTGGACCGAGCAGGAGGAGCACTGCACGACACCCTCCGCCTGATCGTCATTTTCGATCACGCCGAACGGGCATACGCGGCGGCAGATATTACACTCAACGCACTTATCCGTAATACGTACATATTTCTCGCCGTTCTCTTCTCCGGCAACGATCGCTCCGATGGGGCAGTTCTTCATGCAAATGCGGCACTTCTTGCACAGGTCCTCTTGAATTCTCAGCATGGTCCTCATCCTCCTTGTTTCCACTCAAATCATTGTGGCAGCCCACAGGTTTTACCTTTTATTTTAGGATACTGCAATCTCATGCCAAAGACAAATATAAAAAAGATTAGGTTCAAGCCGCTTTCATTTAAAAAACGTTAAGAGCCGATATGATACGCAGTTTTTGGGTGATTCCCTTAGAGCTTATCCGTAAATTAGGCGTGCGCAGAGTGCGCCGTCAGATTTCGCGTCAGACGAGGCGGTTTTTCGCAGGCAGGCTAACGCCCGGCAAGAAAAAGCAGCGAAGTATGCCGTAAAATACGCAGGCAAGCTATGTGCGCATAATTTATGGATAAGCTCTTAAAAAAGAGCACGGGCTCTGATGAAACTCTCTCAGACGCCCTTGCCTTTATGATAGCATCACTTTACCATCACGGGCGGGGTGCGCCAATCAGCGATTCCTCTATAAAAAGCTTGTTTTTTGCAAAAATTCCAGCGGCAACTGTTAACAAGCACTATGGATCCCCTTTATCTGTCTCCAGCCGGCAAACGGCTGCATGGCCTCTTTATTTTCTGCCCACGCAGAGCAGTTGGGTACAGCGGCGGATGCCGTTTTCCCGGCAGCGGGCCTGAATATCCAGGGCCTCCTGCTTCAGCGTCTGGTACTCCGGCTGTCCGGAGATCTTTTCAACCTCCTCCGCCAGCTTCCGGTTCTTGGCCTCCAGCTTGGCGTCATAGACCGCCTCTTCATGAAAATCTGTAAATGTCATGTCCCGCAGCGGGAGCCCGCGAAAAATCTCAATGATCTCCTTCCGCTTCCAGGTCCGGCGCTGGTAGCCTCCCAGTATACAATCCAGCTTCGCCTCCAGGGTGTGCTGCGCCTCATGTACCTGCTGGGCCGCGTCCTGGCCGTCCCGGTACATCTCATTGAGTACGAGGAAGCCGCCCGGCTTCAGCACCCGCAGCATCTCCGAGAGCACCTTACCATAGTCCTCGATATGGTGCAGGGTGTTGGAGAGAGCCACCACCTCAAAGGTCTCATCAGGATAGTCCATGGCAGCGGCGTCCATCTGCTGGAACAGCAGCCCCTTTTCCGCGAATTTCTCCCGGGCCTTTTCCGCAGCAGAGGCATCGTTGTCGATGCCGATTACCTCTGAGCCCTCCGGCATCGCCTCCGCCAGTCGGACGGCAAACTCACCGAACCGCGTCCCGACATCCAGTGCCTTTCCGGGATGCACCCCCGGCAGAGCCTCTTTTAATATGTTCATTTTCATGTTCCCCCCTTTTAAGAATATACGTCCGGCGGCCGCTTATGACAGGACTGCTTTCAGGTCCGCCGGCGGCAGCCGCTATTCTCTTAAAAGTTCTACGAATGATTGGCCGCCCCGCCGCGAACAGCGACGGGGCGACCGATGATACGATGCTTATTTATTGTACCACGACGATTCCCAAACGCTTCGCGGCCTCTTGTGCCTGTTCCAGGCTGGGGAGGGCATTGCGCAGGACCAGCCGGCCGCCGCCCCGGTTCAGGGAGTCCACCTGTACGGTGTTCCCCTTGTCGGTGACCAGGGTGACTTTCTGGATGCTGGGTTCATGGCCCTCCACGATCTCCACCTCGACGCCGTCGGCTTTCACCATATCCACGGCCTTTTCGTACATCTCATGGTCCGCGGTGGATGCGCCGTAAACGGCGCCCATCAGCACGCCGGGGATATTGATGGTCCGGCGTGCGAACAGCTCAGGATACAGTTCCACGGTGATCTTGCATACCTTTTCGCCCTCGTTCAGCAGTTCATGGGCGATGCGGCCGCAGTTGGTGGGACTGCCCACCGCCTGGCTGCTGCCGCCCACCACGGCATCGCCAAAGGTGCTCAGGATGTTCCCGGCGCCGGCGGCCAGCTTCTTGGAGATCTCGCCGGCCTTTTCCAGCGTTTCGGCGATCTGCTTCTTCTCCGCGTCCCGGACCTCCTGGCTCACCAGGGACTCCACGGCGGCAGTACGCTGGAAGAAAGGCTCCATGTACTCCACCACGGTGGGCACGATGTGCTTGGCGGACTCCACATGGACCAGGGAGGCCATGGAGAGCATCACATCAAACGGGACGTTGACATTCATATCCACCGCCATGCAGATGCGGGCGGCATACATACCGATCAGGATGGCGCCGCCCACATGGGTGGTGCACAGTGCCGGGACCAGCACCCGGGGGGTGCAGGGGACGCCGATGGTGGGAGACATGGCCAGGACCATGGCCTTTTCCATCTGCTCCGGTGTGCCGCCCTCCAGGGCCACGGTTGCGGCGGCCACACAGGCGGCGCCGGCGCCGAAGCCCTCCATGTTGCAGCCGGTGGTGACCTTGCCCACCCGGAACAGTCCGCCGATCTTCAGCATCAGGGCGGCGATCTCGGCGATGGTCTTGGCGTCCACTCCGGTATCCATCATGGCCCGGATATAGCCCGTGTAGGGGCAGGAGTCGCCGGTGCCGGCGCAGGGGCGCATACCAATGCAGTGGTTGCCGATCTCCGCGCCCACGGTGTACATCAGCGCCTTGTCCAGGAACTCCTCCTTGAAGCAAACGCCGGGGCCCTTTTCCCGCAGCTGGGAGGCCACGCTGCCCAGCAGAAAGCTGTTGCCTTCCGTGACGCCCAGCTCCACAGCTTTCAGGTTGTGGGCATATTCGTCCATCACGCGATTGAGCAGCTCTTCCCGGGGCAGGCCGGTGCTGATCTCATTTTCCACGAGGACGACATCCGTCACCCGTGTCCCGTGCTCCTTTGCCAGTGCGATGATCTCGCCCATGGTCAGGGGCATTTTGGCCTTGACCGCGCTTCTCAAATCAGACATTTCGTCACCTGCCTTCAGCAGTTATTTGACCACCCGTCCGGTGGAGTAGTTGGCCTCGATCTCCCGGATACGGGGCAGGCCGATGATCTCGTTGAATTTGGCAAAGGGGATCATTTTGTCCATCATCGTGGCGGTGGTGCCGTCCCGCTTCAGGCCCTCCCACAGGTCCACCATGGCCTTGGTGGTGACATAGGTGGAGGCGGTGGGATAGATGACCAGGTTGTAGCCCAGGGCTTCCAGTTCACTGTTGGTCAGCATGGGCGTGCGGCCGCCCTCCACCATGTTTGCCAGTGTCAGGCAGGGCACTCTGTCGTTGATGAGCTTCATCTCCTCCTGCGTCTCGGGGGATTCGATGAACACGATGTCAGCACCGGCCTCCTTGTAGGCGATGCCCCGCTCGATGGCCTCCTCAATGCCCAAGACAGTACGGGCATCGGTGCGTGCCATGATCATCATGTCGCCCTGGCGGGTGTCCACGGCGGCCTTGATCTTGCCCAGCATCTCCTCCTTGGAAATGACCTCACGGCCCACCATGTGGCCGCACTTCTTAGGCATGACCTGATCCTCCAGCTGGATGACCGCCACACCGGCTTTCTCATACTCCCGCACGGTGCGCATGACGTTGACGGCGTTGCCGAAGCCGGTGTCTGCGTCGGCGATAACAGGGATCTCAGCAGCCTCCACCATGTTGGCAGCCCGGGCCACCATCTCGCTCATGGTCATCAGGCCCACGTCGGGCTTGCCCAGGTGGCTGGCGGACTGGCCGTAGCCGGTCATATACACCGCGTCAAAGCCCAGGCTGGCAATGATCTTGCCGGTCAGCATGTCGTGGGCGCCGGGGGCGACGACAAATTTGCCCGCGGCAAACAGCTCTCTGATTTTCTTTCCACCATTCATAATCGCATTCTCCTCATTCTTGATTGTTTTGGCTGATATAATGTTTTTTCATGAAATCCAGCACCATATCCGGGTAGTGCTTTCCCAAAACGCCCAGGGCGTAGAAGATATAGTCCCGGTCCAGCAGGATCTCCGGCTCCCGGAGGGGCAGCAGGGAAATGCCTGGATCCTCAAAGCACTTCCGGACCAGCTCCCTGCCTTTTTTCTCCTCCGTGTGGACAAAGATGCCGCCCACGCAGAGCACCCGCTCCACATTGCGCAGGTCGCGGCCCATGGCCGTGCCGGCCATGACGCCCATGACCGGGTCCGCCTCCTGGGCATAGATGCCTGCGTGGCGCCGAAGTGCCACGCTGACGGCACAGGTGGCCAAGGCCCGGTCCAACGACGCCTCCCGCTCATCGGCGGGCACATGGTCGGTGTGGCACTCCAGCTCCTCCGTGTAGTCCAGCACCTCCTCCGGCGTGACGCCGAAGTCGCCGTCCATGGCCCGGAGCACCGCTTTCGGCCCCACCGCGTCGGGGATGCCCGTGGCGCTGACCCGCAGGCCCAGGTTGCCCTCCACAGTCCGGTAGGAAAACTGCTTTTCGTTGTTGATGACAAGGCCCCGCTCCTCGATGGTCAGGTTCTCCAGCTCCGGCAGAGCCGAGTGGATGTCGGTGGTGGCGCCGCCGATATCCACCAGCAGCAGGGAGCCGGTGCCCTCCTGCTCGTAGCTGCCCTTTGCCAGCAGCTCACTGGCCAGCAGCACCGCACCGGGCGTGGGGACCACCACCTTGTCCGTCAGAGTGGCCTGGAAATCCAGCAAACCGTGGGCACGGGTGATCTGACGGATGAACTGCTCATGGATGGCCGTGCGGGCTGGTGCCACATTTAGCTCATGGATGGTAGGCATGATGTTTGGCACCCGCACATATTCGATCCCCGCGGCCTCGAACCTCCGGGCGACCTCCCGCTGGGCGTAGCGGTTGCAGCCCAGGATCACTGTGGCCTTGCTCTTCAGTTCGCAGATCATATCCGCGTTTTCCAGCACGCAGGTCTCGTCTCCGCCGTCGGTGCCGCCGGAGAGCAGGATGATGTCCGGATCAATCTCCCGCAGCACCTCCTTGCGGAAAGACAGGGGCTCATCCGCGGAGACCACCTGCATCACCCGGGCGCCGGCAGTCATGGAGACCTCCTTGGCCGCCTTGACGGTAACTCTCGGCATGTAGCCCAGCGCCACCATCCGCAGCCCTCCGGCGGCGCTGCAGGAGCTGTACCGCCGGAGGTCCGGGGCGAGGGTGATCCCCTGGGCGGCCAAGGCCGCCTCTGCTCCCTGAGCGCCGTCCATCACATTGTTCAGCGTAGTGGGCGACTGGCCCCGGCCCAGATAGCGCAGGGTCCCGTTTTCCTCGGAAAAGGCCGCCGCCTTGGTGTAGGTGCTGCCAATATCGTATACAAGAATATTTGCCAGCATTGCTCTTACCTCTTTATTTCCGGCCCGAAGTTCTTTGACGCCGGGCCAGTCGGTTGATTGGATCACTCGAAGCGGGCTTTCTCCAGCAGCGCGTAGCCCTCCATCAGGCGGCGGGCGGTGCGGACGATTGCAGCTTTCTTGACAGTGTTGTTCTCGTCCACTTCAGAATAGCAGGGGATCATGCCCGCAGGATGGCCGATACGGACCAGCTCGGGCGGATTGTCGTTATGCAGCACCTGGTTGACCAGGGTGCCCTTGATCTTGGCAGCCACGCCGGTGCAGACGGTGGCGGTCCCGGCATAGGTCTTGTGCAGCACCTGCATGAACATCAGGCGGGAGACCAGGTCCACTTCCTCTTTTCTGATGGTCTTTTTCTCAGGGGGATAGTAGTAGTCCTGGGCCTCGGTGATAAAGGCCACCATGGGGAAAGCGGGGCTGTTTTTGGTGGCATCCTCCAGATCCTTTGCCATACCGCACTTGACGCAGGCAATGCCCCGGATCTCCTCCAGGTACTTCAGCAGATCAGCATTGCCGTCGATCTCCTCCTGGCTCTCCGTGCCCTTCATGCCCACGCTCTCGGCCCGGACGAAAATCACCGGATTGGCACAGTCTACGATGGACGCCTCAATGGGGCCGCGGCTGGTCTCAATGACATCCACCGGGTTTCCGGTGGGCAGGAGCTTGCCGGTGGCGGCGCCTGCTGTGCCGGACATATCCATCTGGATCGGTGCGGCCGTACCCGGTACGCCGGCGATCTCGGCGTCGCCTGTGACCTTAGCCTTGCCGTTTTCCACCAGGACGTAGGACTTCATCATCTTCTGGGTGTTGGTCTGCCAGATGGTGACCTCGTTGAGGCCCTCATGGCAGCGGACGATGGACTCGTCGACGGCAAAGGGCGCCACGCCGGAGGAGATGTTGCCGCAGTTGCCGTTCCAATCCACCTTGGCGTCCGTGATGGAGACCTGCGCGAACGTGTAGTCCACATCAGCACCCGGAACAGAGCCGGGGCCAATGATAGCCAGCTTGCTGGTCAGAGGGTCCGCGCCGGCCAGGCCGTCGATCTGGCGCTTGTCGGGGGATCCAAAGATGCTCAGGACAACCTTGTCCCGCTCAGGGCCGGGCGCCGGCAGGTCGTTTTCTTTCAGGAAGATGCCCTTGCTGGTGCCTGCGCGCATGATGACGCAGGGAATTCTAAATTGATCCATGATAATGTTCCTCCTAATCATATAGTCCGCGCCTTAGAACCTGTATTCATAACCGGGGATGCCGGATGGACGAGGATTTTTCTCGTCAGACAAGGAGATTTTCCGCAGCCATACTGACGTATGGCAAGGGAAAGCGACGCCGTATGGCGGGAAAAAGGCCGCTCAGACGGCGTT
>JAETOQ010000122.1 GCA_021771635.1 Oscillospiraceae bacterium
CGTCAGACAAGGAGATTTTCCGCAGCCATACTGACGTATGGCAAGGGAAAGCGACGCCGTATGGCGGGAAAAAGGCCCCTCAGGCGGCATTCAACGGTTGTGAATACAGGTTCTAAAACCGTCCGGCCGCCTGGCCGGACGGTTTACTTTTCCAGCGGAACGTGGTACACTGATTGGCGATTGCAGCAAGGGAGGAAAGACGCATGAGCCGAGAGACCGTTTTGGCGCTGCTGCGGGCAGGGGAGGGACAGTTCCTCTCCGGCGAGGAGCTGAGCCGTCAGCTGGGACTGAGCCGCACCGCCATCTGGAAAGCGGTGGACGCGCTGCGGAGAGACGGGTATGAGATCGAGGCCCGGACGGCACTGGGATACCGCCTGACCGCCGTGCCCGACGCCCTGACGGAGCCGGAGATCCGGAATTTCCTGGGGGAGACCGCTGCCGTCGGCCGGGAGCTGCGGTGCTTTGACGAGATCGACTCCACCAACACCTACGCCAAGCAGATCGCCCTGACCGGGGCGCCGGACGGCACCGTGGTGGTGGCCAACTGCCAGACGGCGGGGCGGGGCAGGATGGACCGCTCCTTCCAATCCCCCAGGGACAAGGGCATCTATCTCACGGCCCTTCTGCGGCCGGACCTGCCGCCGGAGCGGCTGGCGCCGGTGACGGCCCTGGCGGGCGTGGCGGTGTGCCGGGCGGTAGAGCGGGTCTGCGGCGTCCGTCCGGGACTGAAATGGCCCAACGATCCGGTGCTGGGAAACCGGAAGCTCTGCGGCATTCTGACGGAGCTGTCTCTGGAGGCGGAAACAGGGCGGGTGCAGTCTCTGGTGCTGGGCATCGGCGTGAACGTTCTGCAGACACGGGAGGACTTTTCGCCGGAGGTGGCGGCCATGGCGACATCCCTCGCCATGGAGCTGGGACGTCCGGTGTCCCGCCCTGCGCTGGCGGCGGCACTGATCGAGGAGCTGGACCGAATGTACACGGCGCTGAAAGACGGTGATCTGTCAAGCTGGCACGATGCCTACCGGCGGGACTGCGTGAATTTGGGAAAAACGGTCCAGATCATCGGCCCGGACAGACGGGAGACCGTTACAGCGGCGGATATCAGCGGGGATTTCGGACTGGTGATCCGGCGGCCGGACGGCACGGAGAGGACGGTCCGCTCCGGTGAGGTCTCCGTCCGGGGCCTCTACGGATATGTGGAATAATACCCTCGATATACAAAGGGCAACACGCCTGCCAGCGGCTAAAATCAACCCTGGCAGCGTCATCAGCCTTGGTGGGCGCCAGCCCACCTGCGTCCTCTTCCTTGCCAGCGCCGATTTTCTCGCGGTCAGCCGCCGAAGATGCCCTGAAAAACCGTATTGCCCTTTGTACATCGTACTATTTCTTGATAAAAAGATTTAAAAATCTTTTTATGGCGGCGAGAAACGCCGCCGCACCTGCGGCGCAACAAGAAAAGTATTGACAACATTCTTGGCGGCTGCGCTGCCGGGCCGCATTCTGCGGCCCCATAAAACGATTGCATCGTTTGATGAAGAATTCGTATAAGCAGACTGGAAGTGAGCATGTTGAAAAAATATTGGGAACTGTTTGGGACTTTCGCCAAAATGGGCGTGATGACCTTTGGCGGCGGCATGGCGATGCTGCCCATCCTCCAGCGGGAGGTGGTGGACAGCAAGCACTGGGCCACGGAGGAAGAGCTGATGGACTACTATGCCATCGGTCAGTGTACACCGGGCATTATCGCCGTCAACACGGCCACCTTTATCGGGCAGAAGTACGGGGGCTGGCTGGGCGGCATTCTGGCGACGCTGGGGGTGGTGTTCCCGTCCCTGGTCATCATCTCCATCCTGGCGGGGCTGATCACGAATTTCTCCCACCTGGCCTGGGTGAAAAACGCCTTCGCGGGCATTCAGGTGTGCGTCTGTGTGCTGATCTTCAACGCCGTGGTGAAGCTGCTGAAAAAGTCCGTGGTGGATAAGCGGACCGCCGCCATCTTCCTGCTGGTGCTGGCGGGCGGCGTGTTTCTGAGCATCTCCCCGGTGTGGTTCGTGGTGATCGCCGCCCTGGCCGGTATCATTTTGAAGAATCTGGAGGTGAAGGGCAGATGACGGTATATCTCAAGCTCTTCTGGGAGTTTTTCAAAACCGGCCTCTTCGCCATCGGCGGCGGCATGGCAACCCTGCCCTTCCTGAAGGACATCGGGGAGACCACCGGCTGGTATACTTACGGCGACCTGATGAACATGCTGGCGGTGTCGGAGTCCACCCCCGGCCCCATCGGGATCAACATGGCCACCTATGTGGGCTACACCGTGGGCGGCGTTCCCGGGGCGGTCATCGCCACCATCGGCGAGGTGACGCCCTCCATCATCGTGATCCTGATCGTGGCTATGATGCTGAAAAGATTCCGGGACAACCGGTATGTGAACCAAGCCTTTTACGGCCTGCGGCCCGCCTCCACGGGCCTGATCGGCGCCGCCTGCGTGGCGGTGGTCCTGGAGGTGCTGACCTCCATCCAGGCGGTGAAGCCCGGGGCGGGGGAGGGCATCGTGAACACCTTCCGTATCGCGGGAGATTCCCTGCTGAACTGGCGGGGGCTGGCGCTGGCGGCGGTGCTGCTGGTGCTGACCAACTGGGTGAAGCCGGTGAAGAACTGGCACCCCATCGTGTTCATCGGCCTCTCCGCCGTGGTGGGCGTGGCTTTCGGCTTTGCCGGGGCGTGAGCCATGCTGACGAAAGAAGCACTGTACGCCCTGCTGGATGCCGCGCCGTCACGGTGTTTCTGACACTTGAAAACGTTCGGAGACTGCTGGAGGACCAGGGGACGACTGTGGTCATATGCGAAATATGAAAAGAGACCGCCGAAAGGCGGTCTCTTCTGCATCTCAGCAGAGATGGAACTAGTATCGTGGGTTCGTAATGGGGAGGGGAAAGATTTGCCTCCTGGGCGTAAAACCAATAGTGGAGGACCCATTCCAGCGGATCATAGCTGACGCCGCTCCAAAACCGGCACGATCTTCTTCATCATACCGGGCTTGATCCGCATGGTCGCCCTCACTCCCCGTCGATGTGGTTTTGGATGCGCTGCATGATCATCTCCAGGGCCACCAGGTTGTGGCCGCCCTCCAGCACCACGATATCCGCGTACTTCCGGGAGGGCTCCACATACTGCTCGTGCATGGGCTTGACGGTGGTGAGGTACTGGGTCACCACGGATTGGAGCGTCCGGCCCCGCTCCTCCACGTCCCGCAGGGCGCGGCGGAGGATGCGCTCGTCGGCGTCGGTCTCCACGAAGATCTTGATATCGAACATCTCCCGCAGGGTGGGGTTCTGGAAGATCAGGATGCCCTCCACGATGATGACCTTGGTGGGGAAGATCTCCACGGTCTCGCCGGTGCGGTTGTGGTCCGAATAGGAGTACACGGGGCACTGGATGGAGCGGCCCGCCTTCAGCTCCTTGAGATGCTCGATCAGCAGGTCCGTGTCAAAGGCGCTGGGGTGGTCGTAGTTCACCTTGGCCCGCTCCTCGTAGGTCTTGCCCTCCTGCCGCTTGTAATAGCTGTCATGGCCGATGACGGTGACATCCGGACCAAAATGCTCTTTCAGATGCCGGGTCAGGGTGGTTTTGCCGGAGCCGGTCCCTCCGGCGATGCCGATCAGAATGGTGCTCATATCCCAAAATCCTCCCACGCCGCTGTCACGCGGTAATTTCCCTTTTTCACCCAATTATAAAAGTGGGCAGGGATAAAAGCAAGGGAAAGTGTGAATTTCCTGAAAATTCGACAGCCTGGTCTTGACGGCTGTGGAAAAAGCCGATATTATGTAAATTGTAATTCAAAAAACGCGGGAGGATTCACCATGGCGATGAAACGATGCCCCATCTGTGGAGAGAAGTACTCCGATACATATAAAGACTGTCCCTTTTGTGAAGAGGAAGAGGCCCTGATGGGGGGCGAGAAGATCCGCCGCGGCGGCCGGAGAGTTTCCCACGGGCGGGAGTTCAGCCTGATCACGCCGACGCTGATCATCCTGATCGTGATCATGGCGGCATTGCTGGTGTATCTGCTCTATGGCGATGAGCTGGTCAAAAAGTTCGGCAAAGAGCAGGAAAACAATACACCGCCCACAGAGGAAGTGACCACGCCCGTCAAGCCGGAGATCCCGAATGAGAGTGACCAGTCGGGAACGGACGAGAACCCTGACGGCGTGATGCCGGAGGGACCGGATGACACCACGGGACCCGACGGGACAGAACCGGAGCCCTCCGTGGCCCAGACGGACTATGACAAGGCCATGGCGCTGCCCGGCGGCCTGGGCCTGAGCACCACAGACTTCACGCTGAAGACGGTGGGCGAGACCGCCGCCATCAGCGTCACCTCCGGCGGCAGCGGCAGCTATACCTGGGCCAGCGAGGACGAGGGCATCGCCTCTGTGGACCAGAACGGCAAGGTCACCGCTATTTCCAGGGGCACGGTGAACGTGGTGGTGTCCGACGGCAGCAAGAAGGGCGTGTGCATCGTCCGCTGCAATGTGACTGGCAGCGCGCCCGCTCCCGGCACCACCCCCAGCACCAATACCCCCACCAGCAGCGGTTCCACACTGAAGACGGGAGCGGCCAAAGTGGTCAACGGCGGGAACGGCGTGTTTGTGCGCTCCGGCCCCGGCACCAGCTACGAGCCACTGGCCACGGTCTCCAACGGTGCGGATATCCAGATCGTGGAGAGCGCCGGAGACGGCTGGTATAAGATCACCTTCTCCGATGTGGGCGGCACAAGGGCCACCGGCTATATGAAGGGCGAATTCCTGTCGAATTCGTAACGGCAAAGACACTGGATCCACATCCCCCGGACGCACCGGCGTCCGGGGGATGTTTGCGTTTGCCAAACAGGGGGCATGAGAAAAGCACTGGAAAACGGTTTTGATACTGTTTTGAGAAAAATAGATATTTTTATAGCGGAGGCGCTGCTGGACGCGGCGCCTATTTGCGCCGTTGGCACAAATGACGTCTCATAAAACTTCGATGCGCCTTCGGCGCTGTATTGGGCATCCCCCTTGCGGGAAAAAAGCAGACAAGGTCTGCTCTTTCATGAAGCTTCGTATGACGATGTGAAGCGCAAAAGCGTGATATTTCATTGCGCGGAACAAAAAATCGTGGTATCATATATACTCGTATTGATATAAGAACCTGTATTCATAACCGGGGAATGCTGGAGGGGCGAGGATTTTTCCCGCCAGACAAGGAGATTTTTCGCAGCCATACTGACGTATGGCAAGGGAAAGCGACGCAGTATGGC
>JAETOQ010000123.1 GCA_021771635.1 Oscillospiraceae bacterium
TCCTCGTTGCCGGGCGACAGCCCGGCGGCCTCGTCCGCCTTGCCAGCCCCCGTTTTCGCTCCCGAAAAACTCCGAAAGACCTGCCAGCGAGCATAAATAGGGGCTGGCAAGGCCGCGGGATGCAGGCGGGCTGCCGCCCGCCAAATCCGAGAACGAAGTCCAGCGCCTATTTAGGCCGCTGGCAGGCGTGCTTCCCCTTGCTAATCGATGGTACTGATTTCAAATAAAGCTTTATTTGAAATCCAGCATGCTGCGCATGCTCGTGCCGCACATGCGCGCGTCACGCCATCTCATAAAAACCTGACGCGCTTCGCGCTATACTGGGCAACCGTTGGCGGCTCCGCCGCTTACGGTTGCCGCGTCCCCCTTGCGGGGAAAAAGCTTTTCAAGCTTTTTAACAAGTTTTAGTATAAGGGAGCGAAACATATGGAACTGAAATTTGACGAAAAGGGCCTGATCCCCGCCATTGTGCAGGACCACTACACCAAGGAGGTCCTGACTCTGGCCTACATGAATGCCGAGAGCCTTGCCATCACCATCGACGAGCGGCGCACCTGCTTCTGGAGCCGCAGCCGTCAGGAATTGTGGCGCAAGGGGGACACCTCCGGCAATGTGCAGCATGTGGTGTCCATCACCGCCGACTGCGACGGCGACGCTCTGGTGGTGGAGGTGGTCAAGGACGGCCCCGCCTGCCACACCGGCGCGGAGAGCTGCTTCTTCAACGAGATCTACCTGTCCGAGGAGCTGAAGCAGTTCAGCTACGAGGGCTTGTACCGCCTCATCGAGGGCCGCAAGACAAGCCCCAAGGAGGGCAGCTACACCACCTACCTCTTTGAAAAGGGCCTGGACAAGATCCTGAAAAAGGTGGGTGAGGAGTGCACCGAGGTCATCATCGGCGGCCGCAAGGAGGACAGGGAGGAGACCATCTACGAGATCGCGGACCTGACCTACCACGTCATGGTCCTCATGGTCCAGATGGGCATCACCGTGGAGGACATCACCCGAGAGCTGGAAAAGCGCCATGTGGTGGACCACAAGGTCAAGCAGGAGCGGATGCAATGAGCCTGACGCCCTTCGCCTGCTCCGTCCATACCCACAGCACCCTCTGCGACGGAAAAAACACGCCGGAGGAGATGGCCGCCGCGGCTTACGCGGCAGGCGTGAAGTATTTCGGCATCTCCTGCCACAGCCACACGCCCATCCCCGTTGACGAGGGGGCCGTCCTGCCCGCCGATATGACGGCATACCGGGCAGAGGCGCTCCGGCTTCGGGAGGAATACGCCGGGCGAATGGAGGTCCTGCTGGGCATAGAGTGGGACAGCCAGTCTGATATCCGCCCGGAGGGCTTTGACTACTGGATCGGCAGCGTCCACTACCAGAGGGGGACCAATGACAGATACTATGCCGCTGACTGGGGGGAGGAGCACTTTATCGCCTGCCGGGACGATCTGTTCGGCGGTGACGCCCTGGCGGTGGCGGAGGGATATTTCACAGAGGCCGCCCGTACGGCGGCTATGAAACCAACTGTTTTGGGACATATCGACCTGATCGTTAAGCTGAATGCCGGAAATAAGTTCTTTGACGAGGAGGCTCCCCGCTATAAGCGGGCGGCGCTGGACGCCCTCCACGCCGCGGACGCGGGGGAGACTCTGCTGGAGATCAACACCGGCGGCATGGCCCGGGGATATCGGACAACTCCCTATCCGGCACTGTTTTTGCTGAAGGAGTGGCGGGCCATGGGCGGTGAGATCATCCTCACCAGTGATGCCCACAGCGCCGACACCATCCTCTATGGCTATGAGCAGGCGGCGGAACTGGCAAAAGCGGCGGGCTTTGACCGCTCCGTCCTGCTGACGATGGACGGGCCTGCGGCATGTCCGCTGTAAAAAAGTCCCATTTCATAGTGAAATGGCTAAAAAAGGCGCGGCTTTTGCCGCGCCTTTCAGCTTCTTGCCACTTGAGAAAGAGATGACACGCTGATAAAATGAGAATACCGCAAAAGCGAACGAGAGGTGCTTTATGTATCGTACTGTGATTTTTGATCTGGACGGCACACTATTGGACACCATTGACGATCTGGCAGACGCGGGCAACTGGGTCTGCCGGAAGAACGGCTGGCCGGAGCATTCTGTGGAGGCATACAAGGCCATGGTGGGCCATGGCATCCCCAATCTGGTGACACGGTTCTCACCGGAGGCATTCCGCAGCCCGCTGTTGGTGGTGAACACCCTGTCGCAGTTCACGGAGTATTACGGCGCCCACAATATGGATAAGACGGCGCCCTATCCCGGGATAGCGGAGCTGCTGAAACGCCTGAAAGAGGCGGGCATCCAGACGGCGGTCTACTCCAACAAGGCCGACGAATTCAGCCGGGTGATCGTGGAGCACTATTTCCCCGGCGCATTCTCCCTGGTCCGGGGCAAGGTCCACGGCGTTCCGGTGAAGCCGGACCCCGCCGGCGTGCGAGGGATTTTGAAAGAACTGGGCGCCGATCCGGCGGAGACGCTTTTCGTGGGCGACAGTGATGTGGACATCCATACCGGTCACAATGCCGGCATGGCGGCCTGCGGCGTCACGTGGGGATTCCGCTCCCGGGATTCTCTGGTGGAAGCCGGCGCAGAGTATCTGGCGGAAACACCGGAAGAGCTGGGGGCCGTTATCCTGGCCGGGTAAGCGAAACAGGCGGAAGGACCTGCCCATCGGGGCAGGTCCTTTTATATGCCGCGGCTCAAATCAAGACCGATTTCGACCACCAGCCTCCGCCAAAACTCAAAGGAGGCGGGCAGGCACCTCTGGTGCTTGCCCGCCTTAATGGTTGCAGGGCAGGACCGGGCGGGGTGGTCAATGGCGGCGCACAAAGTGCGCCGTTCATCTCGAACATTGACGGCCCCGACTGGGATTGCTACTCCCTGATAAATCAAAATTTATAGCTGCTCTACTCATTTGTAAGCGACAGAGTTTCATCAATGATTCTGGATATATTCTTCCAGCTTAGAATGGTATTCATCCAGCGTATCAGGCATAGGTTCGCCAGTTCTGTCAAGCAGTAAATCGGGCAAATAGAGCGGAACCTTCCCGCCGGAAATCATTGCCCTTACACATCCGATGCAGTAGACAACAACATTGTCACATGGAAACTGATCAGCCCGCATCCTGATGCGCTTCTCAACCTGTTCATTCGGTACTGCGCCATAGAAATTATCCCCACAGCATACGGATTCTGTACCGCTAAACGACGCTTCCACAATTTCAATGTTCATCTTGGCCAAGAGACTTCTGACTGCCCTATGTACCTGCGGTTTATGACGGTAGCCGCAGGAATCATGGATGGAGACCCTCAGACCGTTGTGATCTGGCAATATTAAATCCGGGATACTGTCTATTACCTCCCAGTAGGAAATCGTGTTGATTCCTTCATACAGCGAACGAAAGCGGCGATCACATCCCGCGCAGTTATTAATGATCGTCGAACCGGCCTCAAGGCCAGGATCATGTCGGCAGCAGATATTATGAAATTTTACATAGCTAAAATGATCCTGCAACAGCTTCAACATTTTCTCCGGCACATCTGGCTTATATAGGTTCAGAGCACACCCTGGATTAAAATAGCATTTACTCATATCTATCTGGTTTAGAGATATGCTTTCCCTCATATATGGGGTGCGATGGACTGCGCCTGTTGGACACAAGACAGAACAGGTTCCACAATCGATGCAGAAGGATGAATGAATCACATATTGCGTATCAGCCCGCTCAATGGCTTGGACAGGACAACCTGACGCACAGGCACCGCACATAACGCAGTTATCCGCAATCTCATAATAAAACTTATCTTCATAGCCAGTGACTATGGCTGGAGCGGTCATATCCTGATTTCTGTTCTCCGCCATGACGATTCCCTCGCAAATTCTTATTAATTGTTATATATAACAGAAAAAGCACCTGCTGACAAGTATAAAGCAGGGGGCGCTCCTTGGAGTGCTGTAGGATTACAATAGATGTTGGACAAGTGAATAAAAAAGGGATGAAGGATAAGGCCTTATCGGTTAAAGTTGAGTTACGACACAACAACTTGACGAAAGGAGGCCATATCCT
>JAETOQ010000012.1 GCA_021771635.1 Oscillospiraceae bacterium
AGGTTCTCCCGCTCGGTCTGGGCCACGTAGCTTAAAAGCTGGAGCACAATGTCCGAGATCAGCGTGCCGGTCAAATCCCGCCCCCGCCGGGTGTCCAACAGGGGCATATCCAGCACTACGATGGCGGCTTTGCGTTTCTTGGTGATGAACCCCCACTGGTTCAGAATCTCCTCGTAATTCCGGCCCAGCCGGTCGATGCTCTTGACCACCAGCACGTCCTCCGCGCCGATCCCTCGCACCAGCCGCTGGTAGCGGGGCCGGTTGAAGTCCTTTCCGGACAGCTTTTCCACAATGATGTTCTGCTCCGCCACCCCGAATTCCCGCATGGCGGCCAGCTGCCGGGCCTCGTTCTGCTCCTGGGTGGACACCCGCACATAGCCGTAAGTTGTTCCTTCCATAGAATTGCCTCCTGTTTCTTCTTTCGTTTGCAGCTCTATTTTACAGGAAACGACAGACCTTGCTCAAATGGCCCTTCAGCGGTCATTTGAGCAAGGCCTGTCGTTTTATCCTCTGCGGGGCTTGACTTTTTTTGCGGCAGGGAGTATTCTATTTACGACATATGCCGGTAACTTTCTGTGAGAGGGGAATGACAGCATGGCCAGACCCACCCGCTGCCGCCGGATCTGCGCGGAGCCTACGTGCCGCGGCTTTGCCCCCCAGCCCGCGACTGAGGCGGGCACGGTCATCCTGACCGTGGACGAGTACGAGGTGATCCGGCTGGTGGACTACGAAAAACGCACCCATGAGCAGTGCGCGGCTCAGATGCAGATTTCCCGGACAACCGTGACGGAGATTTACGAAAACGCCCGGTTCAAGCTGTCCGACAGCCTTGTCAACGGGAAAGCACTGGTGATTGACGGCGGGCATTACCGGGTTTGCCAGGGCGGCCGGGAGCGGGGCTGCGGGCGGAGCTGCCGGCGGGCCGCGCAGGCAGAGAAAGGAGAAGCTGTTATGAGAATTGCGGTTCCCTATGAGGACGGCCAGGTGTTCCAGCACTTTGGACACACCAGCCAAATGAAGATCTACGACGTGGAAGGCGGAAGCATCATCAAAGAGCAGATTGCGGACACCACCGGCAGCGGCCACGGAGCTTTGGCGGGGTTCCTGTCCGGGCTGCGGGTGGACGTGCTGATCTGCGGCGGCATCGGCGGCGGCGCCCAGCAGGCGCTGGCTCAGGCCGGAATCAAGCTCTATGGCGGCGCGGCCGGGGCTGCCGACGACGCGGTTCGGTCTTTCCTGGCGGGGACGCTGGACTACAGCGCCGAGATCCGCTGTGAGCACCATGAGCATCACGGAGCGCACGGGCACTGCGGAGAGGATAAGCACGGCTGCGGGGGACACTGCGGCGGATAATCGCCGCTCCCAATCTCAAATCAGGAGGAACAGAACAGCCGCCAGATGCGCAGCGCGGCCGGCAGCTCCGGCCGAATATCCCATGCAATACAGCCGCCCCGGACGCGATGTGGCGTCCGGGGCGGTCTCTTTCACGGCCCATACAGCTCGTCTGCGGCCGTGCCGCTCATGGCTGTATTCCCCATCATTCCGCCCGTGCCTCTTTTCATAAAATCTCTCATTCCACTGTGGACAATTAACTTTTCTAATGGTAAAATTAAAAGTATCAAGCTGTGGGCTTGCGCCCTGGGCGCGGCCCTCTTATAAGTTTGGGAGGTTATCACATGAAACGCAGGGTACTAAGTTCCATCATGGCTCTGGCACTGTGCCTGAACCTGTTCCCCGTAGGGGTATTTGCCGCCGACGCGGGAACAGGCGACGGATTGTGCCCACATCATCCGGCTCATACGGATGCGTGTGGGTATGCTCCGCCAGTATTGGAACAGGAATGTACTCACAACCACAATGAGGGCTGCTATACTGAGGAGATAAACTGCCTTCATGAGCATACGGCCGAGTGTTATCCGGATTCGGGCGATGCTTCCCAAGCGGGCGAACCGGTTTTGTGTGCGCACGTTTGCACACAGGACAGCGGCTGTATTACCCGGACGCTGTCCTGCCCCCACGAGCACAACGATACCTGCGGCTATGTCGCGGGGAAACCCGGCGCGCCGTGTCTGTTTGTCTGCGCAGTCTGCCCCATCGAGGACTTGATCGGCCAGCTGCCCTCCCGCCTTTCGGCGGGCAATGCCGAGCGGGTTCAAGCCCAGATTGAAGAAATTTACACCCTGTATGACGCGCTGACCGACGAGGAACAGCGGCAAGTGGATCTGTCGCCCTGTGCCGCCCTGCTGAACCAGATGGACGGGATGGGTTCTACAGTGCTGGTTGACGGCTCTGACTCAAATGTTGAGAAGTTTACGCTCACAGAGGATAAGGAAAACGATGGGCTGTATGTGGTAAACACCCCCTTAATTTTTATCACAAATGAGCATACTTTGACCGGGACGAACTCAAGCGCCATACAGGTCACCGGAACCGGCGAATTGCACGTCAGAGGCGGCGGCGCGATCGTCTCCAAGCAGGGTGCCGGCGTGGAGGTTCAGTCCGGCGGCAAGCTGTACCTTGAGGACTCCGTCAGCATCTCCGGCACCACCTATGCCCTGTACATCGCCTCCGGCGCGGAAGTGCATCTCTCCGCCGGCACCTATTCCGGCAATACTGCCGCGATCTATGTGGAAGGCGGCGATTATGCCGCTTTGCTGGGGGAGGGTTACGCCTTTTTTGACGGCGGCAGCGCGATCTCCCCGGAAAACCTGGCCAGCGCCAAGACGCTCACCGTCCGCCAGTGTACGGATCACGCGAAGGGGGAGTTCAAACCTGTAGCCGGTACCCCCACCCACGCCTGGACTTGCCCTTACTGCGGAATCGGCGGGACGGAGCCGTGCACGTTCAGTTTCGCGGAAACCGGGGTTGGAAGCTGCGGCCAGTGCGGCAATCAGATTTCGGTTGTGGTGGATCGGGACAGCCTGAAGGTTCTGGCCTATGACGATACTGTCCAGCCCGCAAATGGCGCGGTCACGGTCAAGGTGGGCGACACGGTGCTGACGCCGGAGACCGATTACACCGTGTCGTATGTGACGCGGGGCGAGCTCGGCGTCACGGATATCACGGTCACGGTCACGGTAACCGTCCAACCCGATAACGGAACCTTTACACAGGAGTATATCTTTACCCAGGACGATCTGACAAAGCCTGTACTTGAATGGGATACCACGAGTGTGTCCGTTCCGGTAACAGTGCCCTATACCGGCAGCCCGGTGACGAAGGATCAGCTTCCGAACGTCACCATCAATATCACCACAGCCTCCGGCGTGGATCTGCAGAATCTGCTCCGGTATTCTCACAAAGTGCAGGGAGATTCCGCCTACACAACCGGTCTGCCCACCAACGCCGGTACTTATGACGTGGTGGTCAGCATCCCGGAGGGGACGGACTATCAGGCGGCCTCCAGCGAACCCATCACGCTGGAAATAATGCCCATCGACCCCATCGCCACGCCCCCCGCCGCCGCAAAGCCGATCTATAACCGCAACCCCCAGGCACTGGTCACGGCGGGCGAGCTGACGCCCGTGGCGGTGCGGGACGGCCTGAAGATCCAGTTCGCAACGAGTGAGACCGGCCCTTACTCTGATACGATCCCCACCGGCATCGACGCGGGGGATAGCTACACCGTCTGGTATCAGGTGACCGGGCTGACCGACAACTACATCGCGCCGGATCCCAACCCGGCCCAGGTCGCCGACGTAAAGATTCTGCGCAAGGCCATCACGCCCGTAGTCACCCTGTCGCAGTACAGCTACCTGTACGACGGCGGATTTAAAGAGCCCACGGTCACGGTGAAGGACAGCGACCGCGTGACTGACCTGCCGGACACCGAGTACAAGGTGGAGTATGTCAACAACCGCAATGTGAGCACCGACGACAACCCGGCCAAGGTGGTGGTGACCGACAAAATCCAAAACGGCGGCAACTATGACATTACACAGGTTGACGTCGAGTTCAAGATCACCAGCAAGACCCAAGACACCCTGTCCATCACCAACAAGCCCAGCACCTTCACTTACGGGGACAAATTTACTTTGCAAACCTCCGGCGGCTCGGGCAACGGCCTTGTCACCTGGGAGATTGTCCCTGCTGATCCGAACCATCCGGATAGCAAGGCCGCGACCGTTGGCACAAACAGCGGTCAGGTCGTTATCACGGGCCACGGCGAGATCACCGTGAAGGCCACCAAGTCCGGCACGGATCCCGACACCGGCGTGGTCAACTACGAGGACGCCACCGCCGTCTGGACGTTCACGGCGGACAAGAAGCCGGTCACCGCCACCGTGACGGCGGAGGACAAGGATTTTGACGGCAACACAACCGCCACCGTCCACGCCGAGGTGAAAAACGGCGTTCTGGCCGGAGATGAAATTAAGATTACCGGTTTGACCGGCAGCTTTGACAATGAAAACGCCGGTGTGGGCAAGACGGTGACTGTGGTCACCACGGGCGCGGCGATCACCGGCAAAAATTCCGAGCACTACGCTGTCACCTACTCCGCCACCACTGTCACAGCCACCATCCGCAAGGCGGTGGCAAAGATCACGACCGCGCCGGTGGCGGCAACTCTGACCTACAGCGGACAGCCACAGGAGTTGATTGCCACTGCGGCAGTGGTTGACCCCAACACCGTACAGGTGGAGTACGCCCTGAGCGAAACCGGAACCTACTCCACCGACTACCCGAAGGGCACCAACGCGGGCACCTACACCGTCTGGTACCGCGTCAAGGAGACGGACAATTACACCGGTCTGGCTCCGGCCAGCGTGGACGTGACGATCGCCAAAAAGCCGGTGTCGCCCACGATCACGCTGAGCGGCGACGGATTGCAGACAGACAGCTCCACGCCGCCCACCTATTCCTATATCTACGACGGCACGGCCAAGGAGCCGATTGTCACCCTCTACGAGGCAGACGGCACAACAGTCATCCCCGCCGGGGAGTACACGGTGGCCTACAGCAACAATATCAATGTAAGTACTGCGGATACTCCTGCCACCGTAACCGTCACGGTCAAGGAGAACGGGAACTATTCGTTTACGCCCGTGACGAAAAACTTTACCATCAACAAGGAACAGGCCAAAGTGCTCACCGCCCCGAAGGCGGCGGGCCTTCCGCTGGTGTTCAGTACCTATGCCCAGGAGCTGGTGACGGCGGGCACAGCCTCCGGCGGCACCATGGTCTACCGTGTGGGGAGTACCGGGGACTTTGAGGAGGGTATCCCCACCAAGACCGACGCCGGAACCTACAACGTATATTATAAGGTGCAGGGCGACAGCAACCACAGCGATTCTGACGTGTGTGCGGTGCCTGTGACCGTCACCATCGCCCCCAAGACGGCGAAGGATCCCACCATCGAGCTGTATCAGGACGATGGCACTACCCCGCTCGTCAGCTACACCTATGACGGCAACCCCAAAGAACCCAATGTCGTGGTCAAGGATGGCAGCGATATCATAGCCGCAACGGAATACAACGTCGTCTACAGCGACAACACCGACGCCGGCCACGGCACGGTCAACATCACCGACAAGCCGGGCGGCAACTACACCGTGACGGGCTCCGCCACCTTTGTCATCAACAAGGCGGATATCGTTGATCCGAAGCCGCAGCCCGCCACCCTCACCTATAACGGTACGGCCCAGGAGCTGCTGGTTCCCGGCACCACCACCGGCGGCACGGTTCAGTACGCGCTGAACAGCGCCACCTCCACCTACTCCGACGCCATCCCCACGGGCGTCAACGCGGGGACATACAACGTCTATTATAAGGTGACCGGGGACAAGAACCACAACGACCTCCCGGTACAGGGGCCTGTGGAGGTCGAGATCCAGCGCAAGCCGCTGACCGACATCACCATCGAGCTGACGCCGGACAACTTCCAGTACGATGGCGCGGTACATCTGCCCACGGTCACCGTCAAGGACGGGGACACGGTGCTGTCCGCCAGCGAGTATAGCTGGGCGTGTAACGTATCTGACCCGAAAGACGGCGGTACTTACACCATCACCATCAGCGACAAGGCCGGTGGCAACTACGACCTGACCAACGCGGCCCCCAAGACCGCGGACTTCATCATCGGCAAGGCCGCCCAGGCGGAGCTGGTGATCGAGGGTACGCGTGAGCACGTCTATTATGGCGATACGTTCCCCCTGACCGCCAGCGGCGGTTCCGTTGCCGATGCCGCCTTGACTTGGATCTCAGTAGGCGAGAATGCCACAATTGACACAAATGGTAATGTAACCATCAAAGGTGTGGGCGAAGTTACCATCAGGGTCACTAACCCCGGTAATGATAACTATCTGCCGATTTCCGCCCAGTGGACGTTTACCGCCGCGCCGATGCCCGTTACGGCTTCTGTTGTAGTAGATGGTAAGGTCTATGACGGCACCACAGCCGCCACGGTGACCTCCGTCAGCATCGCCACAATCAACAGCGACACGGTCACCATCGACCCGGCCAGCATCACCGCCGTCTTTGACGACCCCCACGCGGGCACGGACAAGACCGTCACGCTGGACACCAGCAAAGTCCAGGTGACCGGTGATGACGCGGCTAAGTACGCCATCAGCTATCCCGACACGGTGACTGCAACTATCACCCAGGCCACCACAACGATCGGCACCGATCCTGCGGCCATCGCCTCGCTGACCTACAACGGACAGCCCCAGGCGCTGGTGACGGCGGGTCAGACCAACGTGGGCTTCTTGGTGTACTCTCTGAGCGAGAATGGGGAGTATTCCCGGGAGATCCCCACCGGCACCGACGCTGGGACTTACACCGTCTATTATAAGGTGGACGGAACCGCCGACTACACCGGCGTGGCCGCGAACACGACGCCCATCTCTGTGACCATCGATCCCAAGCCCATCACGCCGAAGATTGAGCTGTCGGAGACCTCCTACAAGTACGACGGAACCCAAAAAGCGCCGAAGGTCACCCTCAAAGACGGCGACACCGTGATCCCCGAGAACCAGTACACCGTTACGTGGGCGGGAACCAAGTCGCAGACGGATGCCGATATGCTGCGGGTCGCCGACACCTATACGGCCACCATCACAAACGCAGCCAATGGAAACTACTCGTTCACCGTGACCGCCTCGGTGGAGATCACCCCGGCGGAGCAGGCCGCCCTGCATATCACCGGCCAGCCCGAGCACGTCTACTACGGCGACGTGATCACCACCCTGGGCACTGAAGGCGGCACCGGGGACACTAAGGACGACACGGTGAAGTGGAGCGTCACGGCGGGCAGTGCCACCATCGTGGAGAGCACCGGCGTGCTCACCATCACAGGCACCGGATCCGTCACGGTGCGGGCGGAGCGGAGCGTTCCCAACTACGGCACCGTGGGGGACAACTGGAACTTTACCGTGGAGCCCAAGCCGGTGACGGCGGAGGTGAAAATCACGGCGAAGGACTACGACGGCACCACGACCGCCACGGTGGGTAGTGTCACCGTTCCCACGATCAACGGCGACACGGTGACCATCGAGCCGGCAAGCATCACCGCCGCCTTTGACGATGCCAACGCGGGCACCGGCAAGACGGTCACGCTGGACGCATCCAAGGCGACTGCGGATAACACCGACAAGTACGCCGTCAGCTATCCCGCCACCGCCAAGGGCGATATCAACCCCAAGACGCTTACCAGCGTAACGGTCACCCTGTCCGACCACGACTTGAAATCGGATCCCAACGGTCAATATTACGAGTACGATGGCACGGCGAAGGAGCCCAAGGTCACGGTCAAATACACCGAGGACAGCACGGACAAGGTGATCCCGGACAGCAACTACACGGTGGAGTACAGCAACAACAAGAACGTCGGCGATGCCACTGTGACCGTCACGGCCAAGGACGGCGGCAACTACACCTTTACCGCCGCACCGGTGCACTTTGAGATCCGCAGCGTCGCCGCGGTGCTGGTCTCCAGCCCCCAGGCCAAGAACCTGACCTACGAAAAAGGGACGGAGCAGGAGCTGGTGACGGTAGGCACCGCCACCGGCGGCACGGTGGTATACTCCCTCGCGGATGTTGAGGCGGACTACAAGGCGGAAATCCCCAAGAAGGAAGCGGCGGGCACCTATACCGTATATTATAAGGTAAAGGGCGACGCCAACCATGCGGATACAGCGTCCCAGCAGATGACCGCTATCATCAAGCCCAAGGAGATCACGCCGACCATCACGCTGAGCGGCAACGGACTGACAGAGACCAACGGCGTCTATTTCTACACCTATGACGGAAACCCGAAAACCCCCACTGTCACCGTTAAGGATGGCACAGAGGTGATTGACGGCACCGAGTACAGCGTATCCTACCGGGACAACGTCAACGCAGGCACCGCCACGGTGGTGATCAGCGACAACAACGGCGGCAACTACATCGTGAACGGCTCGGTAACCTTTGAGATCACGAAGGCGGCCCCCACCGTGACCGCTCCCACAGAGAAAACCGGCTTGCAGTACAACGGCGAGCTCCAGGAGCTGGTCAACGCGGGCGTCTCCAACGACGGTACCGTGGTCTACTCGGTGAACGGCGGGAACTACTCCGCCGCCATCCCCGCGGCCTCCGCGGTGGACACCTATACCATTGACTGGAAGGTGCTGGGCGACGCCAACCACAGCGACACGACCCCGGCTACGCTGACGGTAAAAATTGACAAAAACACGGTAAACACCCCCACCATTACCCTGTCCTCGGATCAGTTCAAGTACAACGGCAGCCAGCAAAAGCCCACCATCACCGTCTACGATGACCACAGCCGCCTGATCCCGGAGTATGAGTATACAGTAAAGATCGAAGGTACAAATGGCAACGTTGGTATGGTGGACGTGGACACCTACACCGTCACGGTTACCACGCCAAAAACCTCCAATTACGTCATCAGCAGCAACAACACCCGCACCTTCCAGATCGTAGCGGCGGATCAGGAAACCATCTCCATCACAGGCACCCCGGCCCAGGTTCGCTACGGCGATACCATCCAGCTGGGCGTCTCGGGCGGCACCGGCGGCGGGACGGTGAAATGGGAAATTACCGGTAACACCGACACCACCCTTACCCAGGGTGGCCTGCTCACCGTGAAGGACGTGAACACGTCCATCAAGGTGACTGTGACCCGTTCCAGGGGCGGCAACTACACCGACGTGTCCGCCAGCTGGGAATTCACCGCCGCCAGGAAGCCGGTGACGGCGGACGTGACGGTGGCGGCGAAGAACTGGGACGGCACCACGGGCGTTGACAACACCGCCATCACGGCCACCGTGAAAACGGCCGACCTGGCCTTCACCGACGACTCCATCACCATCAGCGGCCTGACGGGCACCTATGACAACGCCAACGTTGGCACGGACAAGACGGTCACGCTGAATAAGGACGGCGTGAACATCAACGGCACCAACGCGGGTAAGTACGATGTGGCCATCCCCGCCACCGCCACTGCGTCCATCCTCGCTGTGGCCGCGACGGTGGATACAGAACCGGCGGCGAACACCCTGACCTACGACGCCAGCCAATCCCAGGCGCTGGTCACGGCGGGAACCGCCACCGGCGGCACCATGGTCTACTCCCTGGACGGCACCAATTTCACCCAGAATATCCCCAAGGGCAAAGACGCCGGAAAGTACACGGTCTACTACAAGGCCCAGGGCGATCAGAACCACACGGACAGTGCGGTGGGCACGGTGGAGGTGACCATTGCCCAGCAGACCATCGCGGCGACGGATCTACAGATCGAGCTGTCACCCGCCTGGGCCCAGTACGACGGCCAGGAGCACAAACCTGCGGTCACGCTTCGGGACACCAAGAACAACGAGATTCCCACCACCGAGTATACCGTCGTCTATGATTCCGCCACGAACTGGAAAGATGTTGGGAAGCACAAGGTCAAGGTGCAAAATATCACCGGTGGCAACTACATCATCACTGAGACAGAAAAAGAGTTCGAGATCAGCACCTCGGCCCAGGCCCCGCTGCAGATCGTCAACAAGCCTGGCCTCGTCTACTACGGTGACACCTTCACCCTCAGCGCCACCGGCGGCTCCGGCACCGGTGCGGTCAAGTGGAGCAGCAGCGATACGAGCGTTGCCACGATCGATGAAAACGGTGGTCTTGTGACCATCGTCGGCGTGGGTCAAGCCACCATCACGGCCACCAAGGCGGGCGACGGTAACCATGGCGAGGCCACGGCCACCTATCCCCTCAACGCGCATAAGAAGCCGGTCACGGTGACGGTCACTGCCGATGACAAGGTGTACGATGGCAATACCAACGCCACGATCCACTTCACCTGGACCGGTCTGGTGGGGACCGATGCAATTAACACCAACAATCTGACAGGCACGTTTGACAACGAAAATGTGGGCACCAACAAGACGGTGACCATCACCGGCGACCCTGTCTCTGACACGACCGCGCAGAAGTACGACATCACCGTCCAGCGCACTACCACCGCGTCTATTACCAAAGAGGTGGCAGCAACGCCGAACGTGACGGCAGCGACTGACCTGGAATACACCGGAAGCGCCCAAGACCTTGTAACCGGCGACGGCACCAACACCCTCTACTCCGCCTCCAGAGACGGTGTGTATTCTTCGACCGTTCCCACCGGAACCAACGCGGGGACTTACACCGTCTGGTACAAGGCGCAGGGGGACGTCAATCATAACGACTCCGAGCCGCAGTCCATTTCGGTGACCATCAGCCCCAAGCCGCTGACTGTGGACGCTTCCAATGTCGAGCTGTCCGGCAACGACCTGCAGGGCAACGCCACCGACGGTTACTACTACGATTATGACGGCACGGAAAAAACGCCCACCGTCACCATCAAAGACGGCAATGCGGTGGTTTCGCCCAGCGAGTACACGGTCACCTACAGCAACAACAAGAACGCAACCACTGCCGACAAAAAGGCCACCGTCACCATCACGGACAAAGAGGGCGGCAACTACGTGATCAGCGTCACCGGCACGGTGAGCTTTGAGATCCACAGCGTCGCCGCCGTGCTGACCGGCGCGCCCCAGGATCGGAACCTGACCTACAACGGAGCGGCTCAGCAGCTGGTGACCGTGGGCACCGCCACCGGCGGACACATCGAGTACCAGCTGACAAGCGCCCCCACGGGCGAATCTGCCCCCAGCGGCGGCTTCAGCATGAGCATCCCGACGGGCACTAACGCGGGCACCTACACGGTGGACTACAAGGTGGTGGGTGAGGGCAGCTACTCGGACGGCCCCACCGGCTCGGTGACGGTGACCATCCAGCCCAAGACGGTGATCAGCCCGAAGATCACGGTGACAGGCACCTATACCTATAACAGCAACGAGCAAAAACCGACCGGCACGGCTGTCACCGTCGAGGACGGCATGACCACCATCGACGCCAGCGAGTACACCCTGTCCTACCAGAACAACGTCAACGCCGGCACGGCTACAGTGATCGTCACCGACAATAACGGCGGCAACTACACCGTCAACGGCACGGCCACCTTCCAAATTGGCAAGGCCGTTGCAACAGGTACCGCCCCCACGGGGAAGACTGGCCTGAAGTACAACGGCACAGCCCAGGAGCTGATCACGGCAGGCAGCTCGTCCGATGGGACGATGGTGTATTCCCTGAGCGAGACCGGTGAGTATTCCGCTGCCATCCCCACCGGGAAGGACGTAAAAGAGTACGAGATCTGGTACAAGGTTTTGGGCGACTCCAACCACAGCGACAGCGCGGCTACAGCCCTGTCTCCCAAGGTGGAGATCGCCAAAAACACTGTGACCAAGCCCACCATTCAGGTGACGCCGCCGTCGGTGAAGTACACCGGGGAGAAGCAGACGCCCACCATCACCGTCAAGGATGACGAAGGCCTGCTGATCGACGGCAGCGAGTACACGGCGACGTATGCCGACGCAGCCAACAGTAACAACAACGACCTAACTCAGGTGGGCACGTACACCGTGACCGTTACTGGCAAGGGTACCAACTACTCGTTCAGCAAGACCGCCACCTTCACCATCACCCAGGCGGATCAGACGCCCCTGACCATCACCGGCACCCGGGAGCGGGTCTACTACGGCGACACGATCCAACTGAGCACCACCGGCGGCATCAGCGGCGGAACCGTGACCTGGGCGGTGAATAGCGGGGCACCCGCCAGCATTACCGGCACCGGACTGCTTACCATCACCGGCGTGGGCTCGGTCACGGTGAAGGCCACCAGTACCAAAACCGGCTACGCCGATCAGACCGCCACCTGGAACCTCTACGCAGACAAAAAGCCGGTGGCCGCCCTTGTGACGGCGGCGTCCAAGACCTACAACAACAGCGCGGACGCCACCGTGACCGCCACCCTGCAAGGCAGCGACTTTGTGGGCACCGACAGCTTTACCATCTCCCTGACCGGCTGCACCTTTGAGGACGCCAACGCCGGGACGGACAAGAAGGTGAACGTGGTCAGCACAAGCCCAACCTTCACGGTCAACGCGGGCGGCACGGACAACCACGAGAACTACGCCATCACCTATCCCGCCATGGCCACCGCGTCCATTTTCAAGGCGGACGTGACTGACGTGACCGCGCCCGTGGCAGAAAATGATACGGCGAAGCTGGTGTACACCGGCCAACCTTTGGCCCTGGTCAAGACGGCGGGAACCGCCACAGGCGGCACCATGGAGTACTCCACGGACAGCACCAACTATTCCGCTAGCCTGCCTACCGGCACCGACTCGGGCAATTACGACGTCTGGTATCGCGTAAAGGGCGACGGCAACCACAACAACACGACACCCGTGAAGCTGACCGAGACCAATCAAGTGACCATCGCCCCGCAGAAAGTGGAGAAGGATAAGCTCACCATCGAGTTCACGCCCGACAGCGCCTCTTATGACGGCGCGGTTCACAAGCCGTCGGTCACGGTGAAGGACGGCAACAACCGCATGATCTCGGGGTCGGAGTACACCGTCACTTACAGCGATACGGACTGGAAAACAGCTTCGTCGACTACTGTGAAGCATATCGTCACCATCGCCGACGAGACGGGCGGCAACTACGAGATCACCACGAAGACCGCGGAGTTCACCATCTCCGTGATGGGCCAGAACCCGCTGTCCATCGTGGGCCAGCCCGGCGAGGTTCGGTACGGCGACAGCTTTACCCTCAGCACCACCGGCGGCTCCGGTATGGGGGCCGTGACGTGGACCAGCAGTGACACGTCTGTTGCCACCATTGGGGCGAACGGCCTGGTCAAGACTTTGAAGTCCGGCTCAACCACCATTACCGCCACCAAACAGGCGGACGACAACTACGGCGCGGTCTCGGTCACCTGGTCGTTCAGCGTGGAGAAGAAGCCGGTCACGGCCATCGTCACCGCCAAGGACAAGGAGCATGACGGTACCGACGCGGCCACTCTGGTCATCACCTGGAAGGACGGCGACGTGCTCAGCGCCGACGTCAACACCCTTACCACTGCGCTTGAGACTGCCCTGTCCGGTAAGTTCGACACCGCCGACGCGGGCACGGGCAAAACCGTCACCATCTCCGGCACACTCCCCGACAGCGAGAAGTACGCCATCACCATCAATCGGACTACCACGGCATCCATCACCCCGAAGGCCGCCACCCTGTCCGGTACGACGAACCCCACGCTGACTTACACCGGCAGCGCACAGAATCTGGTCACCGGCATCACGGCCACAAGCGGCACCCTCGTCTTCTCCACGGACGGCAGCTACTATACGCAGCTTGTCCCCACGGGGACCAACGCGGGCACTTACCCGGTGTGGTACAAGGCCCAGGGCGGCGGGAACTACAAGGACAGTGACCCGGTCAGGCTGAATGTGACCATCCAGCCCAAGACGGTGAACAACCCCGTTATTGAGCTGTCCCCCGACAGCTTCGAGTACGACGGCACGCCGAAGAAGCCCGACGTGGTGGTCAAGGACGGCAGCACCGTGATCCCGGCGGTTGAGTACACGGTGAGCTACAGCAACAACATCAACGTGGGCACGACCGCCAAGGTTACCATCAGCGACAACGCCGGCGGCAACTACACCGTCAGCGGTATCGCCAACTTTACCATCACGGCGGGCAAGGCCACCTTGACGACCGCCCCGCAGGCCAAAGTTCTGACCTATACCGGCGCGCCCCAGGAGCTGGTGAGCAGGGGCGCGGCGGACAACGGCACCGTGGTCTATTCCCAGACGGAGACCGGCGGCTACACCACCACAATTCCCAGGCAGACCAACGCGGGCAACTACGAGGTCTGGTACAAGGTGCAGAACACGGACGGCACAGACGCCACCACTCCGCAATACCTGTCGGTGACCATCGCCCGCAAGGCGATCACCGCTGAAGTCCTTTTGGATCCGGAGGAGTTCATATATTCCGGCGACCCGTGCACGCCTGACGTATTCGTCCTGGATCTGGACAGCAATGATCTCCTTGACCCGGACACCGACTACACGGTTCGCTACATGAGCAATACTAAAGTTGGTACCGCAAGGGTCATTGTTGTGGGCAAGGGCAACTACAGCTTCAGCGTTACTACCACCTTTGAGATCGTGGCGGCCAAGGCGAAGTTCACTACGTCCCCGACGGCAGTAACGGGCCTGACCTACAACGGCACGGCCCAGCCGCTGGTCACGGCAGGCACGGCTGAAGGCGGCACGCCCTGCTATTCGCTGGACGGCGTGTCCTACTTCCCAACAATCCCCACCGCCATCGACCGGGGCAGCTATACGGTTTACGCCAAAATCCAGGGTGACTCGACGCACGAGGACAGCGATGTTGTGCGGATTTCTGTGACAATCGGCGTGAACGCTTTGACCGCAGATCAGCTGACCGTCACCCTGTCCTCCAGCAGCTTCCCCTACACCGGCGGCGAGCATAAGCCCACCGTCACCGTGACCGATGACGACGGCAACGTGATCTCCGCCGACGAGTACACGGTGACCTACAGCGGCAACGTGAGCGTGGGCACGGCCACGGTCAGCATCAAGAGCAAGACCACCGGCAACTACAACTTTACAGCTTCCGCCCAGTTCCAGATCGTTGACGCCAACCAGACCCCGCTGACCATCACCGGCAAGAAGGACGCCGTGTACTACGGCGACACCCTCAACCTGGGCACCACCGGTGGATCCGGAAACGGCGCTGTGACGTGGAGCGCAACCGGGCCCGTTGACACGCTCGGCGATGGCCAGTACAAGGTCACCAGCAGCGGCAGCGGCACCATCACGGCCACCAAGGGCGGCAGCACCGACACCTGGACGTTCTACGCCCAGCCCAAGCCGGTTACGGCGGTGGTGACGGCGGCAAATAAAGTCTACGACGGCGATACCAACGCCACCCTGACCGTCGCCCTCAACGGTTTGCTTCCCGGAGAAACTGTCAACAGCGTGACCGCACAGGGCCAGTTCTTGGACGCGGACGTGGGGACAAACAAGACTGTTACCATTATCAGCCTGACGATCCCGGACGAGGTCGGCAAACTGTATGCCATCAGTCATAGCGGCCCAACCACGGCCTCCATCACCCCGGCCCCCGCCGCGGTGACGGCTGCGCCCACGCTGGCTACCGGACCTTTGACCTACAACGGCAGCGCGCAAGCCCTGCTGACAGACGGCGGCACGGCAGACGGCGGCAGCCTGATGTATTCGCTGGACGGCAAGGACTACGGCTACACCATCCCCACGGGGACGGACGCGAAAACCTACACGGTGTGGTACAAGGTCGAGGCCGCCGACGACAACCACAAGGACAGCGCGGCGGTAAAGCTGGGGAGCGTAACAATCAGCGCGAACCAGGATACGCCCACCGTCCTGTGCACGCCGGGTACGCTCCAATATGATGGCACGGAAAAGACCCCCGCCGTGGTGGTGCGGGACAGCGCCCAGCGCATCATCCCGGAGAGCGAGTACACCGTGGCGTTCCCCACGCCCCGGATCGCGGTAGGCACCTACACCGTCACCGTCACCGACAAACCGGGCGGCAACTACAGCTTTACCAATCCCGTGACCGGCACCTTTGAGATCGTGGCGGCCAGCCAGAACCCCCTGTCCATCGTCACCGACATCCCCACCGACGTCCACTACGGCGATAGCTTCCGTCTGAGCGCCATGGGCGGCTCGGGCAGCGGCGCCATCCAGTGGAGCATTGAGGGCACCGCCGCCACCATCAACGACAACGGCGTGGTGACCGTCACCGGCACCGGCGGATTCACCGTGAAAGCGTACCGGAAGGGCGCGGACGGCTACAGCGATTCCAACACGGACAGCGTGCCCTTTGTGTCCAACCCGAAGCCCGTGACCCCGGTGGTGACCGCCAGCGACAAGCCCTACGACGGAACCACCGACGCGGCCCTGACCGCAAGCTGGAAGAACGGCGACCTGGTGGGTACGGATACCATCGCACTCACAGCAAATGGCGTGTTCGCCACGGCGGACGCGGGCACCGGCAAGCGGGTGAACATCACAGAACACTCTGCCACAGGGACGAACGTGGACAAGTACGCCATCACCTGGCCCGAAAGCACCACGGCGTCGATCTACAAGGTGGACGCCAAGCTGGACACTGCCCCGGCGGACGCTGGCCTGACCTACAACAAGTCCGCGCAGGAGCTTGTCCGCGCCGGTTCGACAGTGGACGGCATCGGCACCATCGAGTACAGCACCAGCCAGAACGGCACGTATTCCACCACCATCCCCACCGGCACCAACGCGGGCACCTACACCGTCTGGTACAAGGTGGCGGACAGCGTGAACTACACCGGCATCGCCCCGGCGTCCATTCAGGTGGAGATCAAGAAGGCGGATCCCGTCATTACCACAAATCCCACAGCATCCGGTACGGCGGGACAGAAGCTGAGCGAGATCACGCTGGACGGCGGCGCGACAAATACCTCTGGCGGCACCTTTGACTGGGAGAGTCCCGGGATCGAAGCCGAGGCCGGAAAGGCGTACAACGTGATCTTCAAGCCGAACGACACCGCCAATTATAAGACGGTCACGTTCACGCTGACGCCGGTCAGCGCTACAAGCGGCGGTAACACCCCCGGCATCCCCGATACCCCCAGCACCCCCGACAGCGCCTCGCTCCAGACCACCATCCAGAACGGCACGGCCAACACCGTGCTGAGCGCCGCGGGCGGCGATAAACTGGTAAAGGAGGCGGTTCAGAACCAGAGCCGGAACATCGTCATCAAGCCGGAGATCACCGGCGACGTGAGCAAGACCCAGGTGTCCATCCCGGCCTCCACCGTGAGCCAGATCAACAGCCAGACCGACGCGGCCCTCACCGTGGCCTCCCCCATCGCCGACGTGACCATCCCCAACGGGGCGCTGGACACCCTGGGCAGCGCGGGCGGCACCGTGAACGTAGTCACCGAGCAGGTGGGCAACGCGGTGGCGCTGACGCTGACCGCCGGCGGCGAGCCTGTAGACAGCGTGCCCGGCGGCGTGACCCTCACCGTCCCGGCGGAGGACGCCGGAGCCGGCACCGTGGCGGTCTTGATCCATGACGACGGCACCCGCGAGGTGCTCCAGCGCAGCGTAGTGAAGGACGGCAAGCTGAGCGCCCCGCTGAGCGGCTCCGCCACCGTGGAAATCGTGGACAACGGCAAAGCCTTTGCCGACGTGCAGCCCACGGACTGGGCGGCTGAGGCGGTGACCTTCGCCAGCGCCCGCGGGCTGTTCACCGGCACCAGCGAGAGCACCTTCAGCCCGGAGGAGACCACCAGCCGCGGAATGGTGGCCACCGTGCTCTACCGGCTGGAGGGCCAGCCGGAGCAGGCGCTGGCAGACGTGTATCACGATGTCAGCGACGACGCCTGGTACGCGGACAGCGTTGCCTGGGCCGCGGAGAACGGCATTGTAAACGGCTATGGGGACGGCCAGTTTGGCCCCAATGACAGCGTCACCCGGGAGCAGTTTGTGGTGATGCTCTGGAGGTACGTGGGAAGTCCCGAGGCAGCTAACCACGACCTGACGGCGTTCACTGACGCGGATCAGATCAACGGCTACGCTCTGGAGGCGCTGTGCTGGGCCGTAGAGAACGGAGTGATGAACGGCAACGGAAACGGCAGGCTTGCCCCTGGGGGAACCGCGACCCGTGCCGAAGCGGCGCAAATATTGAAGAACTTCATAGAAAACATTTGATTTAACCTGAAAATGATGGGGGTATTTTGAGCCGTTTTCTCTGGACGGCCAAAATACCCCCATCATTTTTGCGCGTTGTGAACTTTTCGGGGAAGGCGGAAAAACCGTTCCACCCGGATGGCTGCCCCTTCCCATTTCCGGGGCGGTATGGTATACTGGCTGCAAGGATTCTCTGAGGAGGCGGGTTGCGGTGAACGCCCTCATGCCCAACGGCAACCCCCGGCCTGGGGGGGATCCATCCGCGGCCCTGGGGATCAAAACAGACGCTTGAGGAGGAATGGACGGGATGAATTACCGCAGATTGGGAAAAACAGGCCTGATGGTCAGCGAGATCGGATTCGGCGCGGAGTGGATGGGGCGCCACACCGCTGAAGAATGCAGCGCGGTGCTGAGCCGGGCGGAGGAGCTGGGCGTCAACATTCTGGACTGCTGGATGTCCAACCCGGAGGTGCGCTCCAGCCTGGGCCAGGCCCTGGCGGGGCGGCGGGAACGCTGGTACATCCAGGGGCACATCGGCTCCACCTGGCAGGACGGGCAGTACGTCCGCACCCGGGAGGTGGACAAATGCAGCGCGGCGTTCGAGGATCTGCTGGCGCGGCTGGGGACGGACTGCATCGACCTGGGCATGATTCACTTTGTTGACTCGGAGAGCGACTGGGACGCCGCCATGAACGGCTCCTTTCTGGACTATGTGAAAGGACTGAAGGCCAGCGGCAGGATCCGCCACATCGGCATGAGCACCCACAACCCGGCCATGGCAAAACGGGCGGCGGAGAGCGGCGTCGTCGAGATGATTTTGTTCAGCGTCAACCCGGCCTTTGATATGCACCCCGCCACCGACGACCTGGACGCCTATTTTGATTGGGAGAACTATCAGGCGGATCTGGGCGGCATCGACCCCCAGCGGGCGGAGCTGTACAAGCTGTGCGAGCGGCTGGACGTGGGCATCACGGTGATGAAGCCCTACGCCGGGGGGCGGCTGTTCGATGAAAACCGCTCCCCCTTCGGCGTGGCGCTCACCCCTGTGCAGTGCATCCACTACTGCCTCACCCGGCCCGCCGTGGCCTCGGTGCTGGCGGGGTACGACACCCCGGAGCACGTGGAGCAGGCCGCGGCCTATGAGACCGCCAGCGGCGAAGAAAAGGACTACGCCAGCGTGCTGGCCCGCGCCCCCAAGCACACCTTCGGCCAGGGGGAATGCACCTACTGCGGCCACTGCAAACCCTGCCCGGCCAACATCGACATCGCCATGGTGAACAAATATTATGACCTGGCATCCATGCAGCCCCAGGTGCCCGCCACGGTGAGGGCCCACTACCAGGCCCTGGGGCACCGTGCGGACGAGTGCGTCGGCTGCCGGGCCTGCGAGAGCCGCTGCCCCTTTGGGGTGCCCATCGCGGAGCGGATGGTCAAGACGGCGGAGTTGTTTCAGGAATAGGAGCTTATCCTGTCCGCGGATCCGGGGGCCGGGGACGGGGCCGGATCGCTTTTTCCGCCTGTGCGCCCAGTACGTCTCCCGGAACATTTTCACCCCCATCCGGGCGGAGCGGATGGCCAGGGATTTGGGCTATACCCGCGCCTACCTGTGCGCCCGGTTCAAGCGGGAAGCGGGGGTATCCCTCACCCGCTGCATTCAGCAGGAGAAGGTGGCGGAGGCCAGACGGCTGCTGCGGTTCACCGATCAGGAGCTAAGCGGGATCGCGGCGCTGCTGGGCTTTTCCTCCCAGAGCTATTTTCAGACTGTATTCAAGCAGATCACCGGGGAGACCCCCATGGCCTACCGGCGGAGCAACCAGGTGCAGCTTTGGGTAAACTTTTCAGCGACTTCACCTGGCAAGCCGCAAAGGCGAAAAATCATGGAAGCACTGTGCGCGGTTCCGGATTTTTTGCCCTGCCAGCGGCAGTTTCAAGCGCAAAGCTGCGCCCATCGGCTCTGGGCGCAGCTTCTTATTTCCGCAGCGCCTCCGCCGGAGGGATGCGGATCAGCCTATGGCTGGCAAGGCCGCCCAGCGCCAGGATCAGGCCGGCCGCCGCCGCCAAAGACAGCAGGGCCTGGGCCGGGGAAAACAGCAGGGGGTATCCCAGCCCGGCGGCGAGGAGCAGGCTGGCGGCCAGCAGAATCAGATACAGCCCCGCCGCCAGCGCCGCCAGCAGGAGGTTTTCCAGGCGGAGCATCCCCGCGATCTGTCCGCGCCCATAGCCCAGCGCGGAGAGCAGCCCCACCTCCCGACAGCGGGCGGCCTGCATCTTGAACAGCAGCACCGCCGCCAGAAACACGCCCACGGCCAGCACCAGGGCGGAAATGGCGAGGAACAGCCGGTTGAGCCGCTGGAAGGTGTTTTGCAGGGCGGACACCTCATCGGCCGCGGTTTTCGCTTCGATTCCACGCAGCCGCAGATTGTTGCTCACGGGCACGATATCCTCAAACCGCCCCACGTCAAAGCTGATGGAGTAATTCTGCTGACCATCGGGAAGCTGCTGATACAGCCGCCGCTCCACATCGGCGCTGACAAAAAAGTCGTCGTACCCGGCGTTGTAGATCCCGCTGACCGTCAGAGGGCAGGTTTCGCCGCCGTATTCCAGCACGACGGTCTTTCCAAGGAGGGTTTGAATCTCCCCCGCGAATTTCTTGGCCAGGCTGGGGGTCAGGGCGATCTCAGCCGCCCCCTCCCGGGGCATGACGCCATAGGACAGGCTTTCCGCCGCTTTGGGCATGGGGAATTTTTCCGCCAGCCACTCCGTTCTGCCTTCCGCCGACAGAGTTAAATTCTCCAGCTTGTACTGGTAGTACGCGGACGAAATCCGTTCATCCCGAAGGAGAACATCCAGTATCGCGCCGTCGTCCGCCCCCTTGATGTACCCGTTGTTGAACGCCGTGTTCTTCTCCTGGAACTTCTCAATGGAGCGGTCGATCACCCGGTCAAAGGACAGGGAGAACAGAAAGCCCATCAGCCCGATGGAGATGGCCAGCGCGGCCCCCAGATACCGCCACAGGCGCACCCGGATGTTCTTTTTCGCCTGACCGCCCAGGGAGGGAGAGGCCGCCCCGTCCGTCCGCAAAGAGCACTGCGGGGGCGGGTTCGGCGCGGGCCGATCGGAGACAATCTTTCCATCCTGAATGGAAATGACCTCGTCGGCAAAGGAGCAAAGCCGCCTGTCATGGGTAATCACCACCACCAGCCGCTGGGCGGCCAGCCCCCGGAGCAGTTCCATGATCTCCGTGGAGTTAGCCCGATCCAGCGCCCCGGTGGGCTCGTCCGCCAGGATGATCCGGGGATCGCCCATCAGGGCCCGGGCGATGGCCACCCGCTGCTTCTGCCCGCCGGACAGCTTCCCCGCCCTCTGATGGGCCAGCTCTGCCACGCCCAGCTCCCGGAGGAGCCCCATGACCTTCTTCTCACTGGGGAGCTCCTTCAGCAGCTGGGGCAGCATCACGTTTTCCAGCACGGTTCGATCCTCCAGCAGGTTGAAGTCCTGCCAGACGAAGCCGAACACGCTGTTGTAATAGCCGCACCGCTCCCGGCCGGTCAGCGCCTTGAGATCCTGCCCGCGGTAAAACGCCTGGCCCTCAAAGTCCCGCTCCATGCCGGTCATGATGTTCAGCAGGGTGGTCTTTCCGCTGCCCGACGGGCCGGTCAGAAAGTGGAGCCCCCCGCCTATGGTCAGGGACACGTCCCGCAGGGCGTACTCCCCGTGAAATTGCTTGGATATGTTCTTGAGCTCAAACATCGGCGCGTCTCCTTCTTACTTCTCCAGGTACTTCTGGGACTCCTCCAGCAGCTCCTCATAGGTCATATTGCTGTCGGTTTCCCGCATCCGGGTGACGATCTGCTCGTCCGTCAGCGGCACCAGGGTGCAGGAGGTCTGGATCTGGCCCCGGCTGTTGGCCCGGGTGGAGACGGGATCGCCGGGGACGGGCAGGGATCCATGTGCTCATAGTCCTCCCGATCCTCCTCATAGCGGGTGCCGTCGAAAAAGGCCATGATGCCGTCATAACGCTGGGCCATCTCCTCGTTCCACACCAGGTTGACGAAGTGCAGATCCTCCGTCATCTGAGCGGCCTTGTCCGGGTTTTGGCCGCCGTCCATCACCACGCCGACGATCTGGTAGCCGTTCTCCTCCGCCTGGGGCAGCAGGGCCTCCAGCTGGGCCAGGGCGGCGGCGCTCTTTTCGTTGTCCGTCTGCCAGAACAGCAGCCAGACCCCCCGCTCGCCCTCCGCAAAGATCCCATTGTCCATCGGGTTTCCGTCGGTGTCTACCGTGGTGAAGGCCATGTCCTCCTCGGGATCCAGGCCGGCCGCCCGAACCGGCTCCACCCCTTGGTCTCCGATCAGCTTGCCGGGACAGATGTCCTCGCTGCTCTGGGGCTCAGAGGCGCTTGAACAGCCGGCCAGGGAGAGAAGCGCCAGCAGCGCGGCCAACATCAGAGAGATTCTTTTCATTGGGAAAACCTCGTTTCTTTCAGGATGCCCCGAGTATAGCAGAGGGGAGATAAAATCTGCGTTAAGGCGGGGCGTGTCCCACAACGCGAAAAGCCGGGCCGCTCACGCGGCCCGGCTCGGCAAATTCAGGACAGGCGGCCCGTCTGGGCGGCCACCGTCTCCAGCAGCCGGTCATACTCCTCCCGGCTGCGGCCGGTGCGCTTTTGGAACACCTCCAATTTGGTTCGCAGAACGGTGAGAGGGGTGCGCAGCTCGTGGGCGGCGCTCTGGGCGAAGCGCCGCTGCATGGCGAAGGACTGATCCAGCTTGCCGGTCATCTGGTTAAAGGCGTCCGTCAGCTCCGCGATCTCGTCCCGGGGTTGGGGGACGGGAAGCGGCTGGGACAGATCCCCGGCAGTGCAGGTTTTCATGTGCTCGCTCAGGCGCTTGAGGGGTTTGAGCGCCCGCCCCACCAGCACGTAGGTCAACCCGCCCCCGGCGGCGATGATGAGCAGCATATAGAGGAGGCTGGTTTTAGAAAAGGCCGTCCGCGCCTGCTGGGACGGGACGGACAGGGTGGTGCTGAAGATGGGTTCCACCTGCTCCGGCGCCGGCGGGATCGTGCCGCCGCTCCCCGGGAGGGCGGGCTGCACCACCGCCGCCTCGATTTCGCCGGCCATGTCGTAGGCGGAAAAATTCAGGGCCAGGGTCAGCCCCATACAGCAGAGGGCCAGCAGGAGAACGCTCAGGGCGGTCAGCCGCGCCCGCAGCGAGATCGCTTTCATACCGAGCCCTCCTCACGCAGGCAGTAGCCCTGGCCGATCCGGGTGGCGATGGGGTCAAAGCCTATCCTCTCCTTCAGCTTTTTCCGCAGGGAGGCGATGTGCACCCGCACCGCGTTGCTGAAGCTGTCCGCCTCCATGTTCCAGACGTGCTCCATCAACTCCTCCTGGCTGACCACCTTGCCCGGGTGGAGCATGAGGTACTCTAAAATGGCCAGCTCCTTCCGGGTGAGGGCCACCGGCTGGCCGTCCACGGCGGCGGCGCGCCCCAGGGTGTCCAGGGAGATGGCGGCAAAGCGCAGGACGGCGTCCTCCTGGACAAAGCTCCGGCGGAGCAGGTTTCGGATGCGGGCCTCCAGCTCCGCGAAGGCGAAGGGCTTGGCCAGATAGTCGTTGGCGCCGGTGTCCAGTCCCTTCACCTTGTCCTCCACGCTGTCCCGGGCGGACAGGATCAGCACCTTCACCTCCCGGTTGACCCTGCGGAGCTCCTCCAGAAGCTCCATCCCATCCAGGCCGGGGAGGTTGAGATCCAGCACCACCAGGTCATATGCCTCCACCAGGAGCAGCTGGTGGGCCTCCGCCCCGTCATAGCAGGCGTCCACCGCGCAGCCGTCCAGCTCCAGCCCCTCGGCGATGGCGCCGCACAGCTCCATCTCGTCCTCCACCACTAAAATCCGCATGGCGCACCTCCTGTTTTCTTTATTATAACACAGCAATATAAAATCCGTGTTAAAAAAGCCAGCTTTCTTAACACGGATTTTAAGCGTGATTTGGTAAACTGCCGTCAGCTCGAAGAAAGGAAGCACACAGCATGAAAAAAGCAATCAGCCTGTTGACGGCAGTCTTATGTACGTTCTCCCTCACCGCCTGCGGGCACGGGGAGATCGAGGCGGCCAAACCCCCCTTCCCCAGCTTTGAGGGGGTGGATTTTGACGGAAATGCCGTCACCAACGAGATTTTCTCCCAGTATGATGCCACCATTATTAATTTCTGGACAAACGGCTGCGGGAGCTGCATCGAGGAGATGCCCGACCTGGAGGCCTACTATCAAACCTTCCGGGAGAAAAACATCAACGTGATCGCCGTGGCGGCCAGCGCCGGGGACTCGGAGGAGATGCGGGCCATGGCGGAAAAAATCCTGAAGGAGAAGGGCGTGACCTACACCAATGTGATCCCCGCCCCGGAAAGCAGCTTTTATCGGGACTTCATCTGCGAAATAGCCGGGTTTCCCACGACCTATATCGTAGATCGCGAGGGGAATATGATAGGCGCTCCTCTGGTTGGTGTGGTTAAAAATCAGGAGGATGCCTTGATGAAGCGGCTGGAGTTGGCGTAAAGGCGGCGTGTACGCCGTAGTCCAGCTCGGGCATACTCTGGGCGGCGCAGGCCGGTATAGGACTGGAGCGCCTTCACAATGGCGCTGTGGACGATATCCAGCGCGTCCTCCCTGTTTTTTACATAGGAATACGCGATCCGGCAGAACCGCCCCCTCATCAGAGTTGCAATCATTGGCGTTCCCGTATATAATGGATTTTAAAGCTCACAACGCTGTCTGCGGAAAGAATTTGTTGGAATTTATGGCTGCAGTCATTGCCATCAGCCTGTACAACAGTGTCAGTACATCCTTTGATTCACCCAAAATAACAGGGGGATTTTTATGCCGCCGCTTTCCATCATGATTAAGCCTGCCTCGGGTGCCTGCAACCTTAGCTGCCGCTACTGCTTTTATGCCGATGAGATGTCGCTGCGGAAGGTGGCCTCTTATGGCATTATGGACGAATCCACATTGGAAAATGTTATTCGCAAAGCTCTGGATGCCGCCAGCGGAATGTGTACCATGGTGTTTCAGGGCGGCGAGCCCACACTGGCTGGACTGCCGTTTTTTGAGAAGGCCGCAGCCCTTCAAGAACGGTATAATCATAAACGTCTGACCATCCACAACGCCATCCAAACAAACGGGCTCCTGGTGGACGGCCAATGGGCGGAGTTTTTTTCCCGGAACCATTTCCTGGTGGGCCTCTCCCTGGACGGGCCGAAGGATCTGCACGACCGATACCGCTTGGATTCGGAGGGCAAGGGCACCTATAATCGGGTCTTTCACACGGCTCAGCTGCTGGAAAAGCACGGGGTGGAATTCAACATCCTCACAGTGGTGACCAAGCAAACAGCCAACGCCATCGGAAAGGTTTATGGCTTCTTTGACCGCAGTCACCTGGACTATCAGCAGTATATTCCCTGCATGGATCCGTTGAATGAGAAGGGCGGCGGGCAGCCTTATTCCCTTGGCGTTCAAGAATACGGAAGTTATCTCTGCCGCCTGTTTGACCTGTGGTATGCCCATGCGGAACAGGGAAAGGTAAAATATAACCGTACCTTTTTCAACTATTTGTCGATTTTGCGGGGCGGGCCGCCGGAGAGCTGTAATATGCAGGGGAGCTGCTCTGAGCAATACGTGGTGGAAGCGGATGGAAGTGTCTATCCATGCGACTTCTATGTACTCGATTCATGGAGGCTTGGCAATCTGAACACAGACAGCTTCGATCAGATAGACCGGCGGAGAACAGAGCTGGGCTTTATTCAGCAGTCCAAAGCAGTGGCAGAGGATTGCCGCGGCTGCCGTTGGTATAGGCTGTGCCGGGGTGGATGCCGCCGGGATCGCCTGGTTGGGGCAGATGGAGCATTGGGGAAAAATATGTACTGTGAGGCGTTCCAACGCTTTTTTGAACACGCGGTTCCCCGAATGAAGCTGTTGCTGTACAGCGGCGCGCTATCCCGAAAACCATTTTAGCGTGTCATCCCATCCGTCATGGTGACCACCCCTTGCCCGTTGGCCGGGCCAGACGTGGGTTTTGCTGCGTACACCGCCGGCACCTCGGGCCATGGGGCGCGGGTGTGTGCTGGCTCTATGGCAGCCAAACGATCAGTTTTGTTCTGTGACAGTGTGATCCTTCCGATTTTTGGCCTTGCAAATCAGCTGCGTCATCGTCCCCATGGGGCAGTAGACGCACCAGCTCCGGGGCTTGAACAGCACCATCGTAACCAGGCCCAGCACGGTGGACGTGAGCATAACGCTGTAGAACCCAAAGGCGAACTGTGCCGCGCCGGGGTGGAACAGCGTCCCGTGGTAGGCCCAGTTCCAGGGGAGCTTGAACGTCCAGAGCAGTGTCACCACCTGCCGCAGATCCTGTGCGCCGGCGAACACCAGGTAAGTATTCCACAGCATCTGGAAGAACATGATGAAGAAGAAAATCAGGAAACCATAGCGGAACCATTTGCTTTTCATCCACCGGGGGATATCCTTTTTCCGGGACAGGCCGAACCGCCCGCCCAGCAGGCCGAATATCTGTCCCCTGCCGCAGTAGCGGTTGCAGTACCCCTTTGTGCCCCGGACAGCGGCGATGATCAGCGGGATAAAAAAGAACAGCAGGCCCAGCCAGGCGAACAGGATGTTGAAGAATCCCAGCACCAGATAGGTCAGCTCGACGATCCACAGGTAATCATACCAGCGTTTTTTCATGGCCGCACCTCCTGAATCTCAATGACCGACGCGGGGCACTCCTTTGCGCATTTGCCGCAGCCCACGCACTTGTCCGCGTTGACCACCGCCCTGACGCCGCGCCAGATCTGAATGGCGGACAGCGGACACACCTTCGCACAGCAGCCGCAGGCGACACAGGCGGTATCGTCTACGACAGCCCGACGTTTGATTCTCGTTCCCATGGCGGAACCCCCTCTTGGATTTGGTAAGTCTATTATACTGGCCAACCCACTTTTTTACTGTGATGAAATCACAGTAAATTTTATGAGGAGGGCAAAGGAAAAAGCCCGAACCGTCAACTGACGATCCAGACCCTTTTTCCGTCACCGTTTACTCAGAATTTTGCCGTACATCTGCCGCTTGTCCCGCTCGAACCGCTGCGCCGCCCCGGGGCCGTCACAGGACAGCAGATGGACGGAGACGGGGAATTTTTTACTTGCCTTGTTTTCGAGATGCTTCCCATATTTTTGTGCCCTTTCGCTTGAATTTGCGCGGGAAGTGCGTATAATATGTAAGCAGAGAGCGGGGGAAAATCTATGCTGTCGCCTGATTTACAGCGCATTGCACACATTTAAGAGAGTACTGCATCAGCATTCAAATGGTGAAATCCAATGGAATGCCATTCGGGGGTTGCGGAATATTGCAGCCCATGCCTACGGCAGTATTAAGCTTGACATTCTTTGGGATACCGTGACATCCGGCATCCCCGTACTAAAGCAATTCTGTGACCGCCAGCTTTCGGATTCTGAATCGTAAATTTCAAGGGACACTGCGGGTGCGGTATCCCTTTTCTATTCCTCAAACACGGCGTGGACGGCGGAGGTCATGCCGAACACACCCGCCGGGCGGTGTCCGCCTCCTCGCTGAGCCGTTGGAGTATCACCCTTTGACCGCCAGCCGGAGCGCGCGCTATGCGGATTTTCTGGACAGGCCGCTTCATGGACTGATCCACAAAACAACAGGAGATGCAGGGTATGAACATGAAATCAGAGGCAAAGCTGACAACATTTGAAGCAATTTGTATGATTGTGGGAAACAGCATCGGAACCGGGATCATTGCGGTGCCCTATCTGGCCACGAAGAACAGCGCCCTGGATGTGGTGTGGATGGTGGCGCTTGCCTATCTCATCAATGTGATCCTGCATCTGATCATTGCGGAGCTCTCCTATAACAACGGCGGCGCCCAGCTGGTCAAAAGTTTTGAGGGCGAACTGTTCCACGGCATCGCAAAGAAGGTGTTCAGCTGGGTCGTGTTTGCGGTGTATGGTCTGGCCATCATGGTCGGGGTGAGCGGAAACATCAACGGCGGTGCGCAGATATTCACAAACTGGTTCGGAATGCCTATGTGGGCGGCCCAGCTGGTCTATTATGTGATTGCGGGCTGTGTGGTGTTCACGGGGATGAAGGCGGTTGGCATTGCGCAAAAATATGCCGTCATACTTCTGATCGGCATTGCAGCGGCCATGACGGCGGGCGCGCTGCTGCACCCAGTCACCCCCCTGGAGCCCTCGGAATTTCACTGGAACAATCTGCTGGCGCTTTACAGCATGGTTGTCTTTGCCACCTCAGCCAATCAGGCGGTCATCCAGGTGGTAAAGGGGCTGGACGGAGATCCGCGCAGGATCAGGAAAGCTGTCCTGATCGGCTTCGGCCTGTCCTCCGTCCTTGTGCTGATCGTGACAATGTCGGTACTGCTTGGGACGAAGGGCGAGATCAACAAGGAGCTGGCCTATATGCAGCTTGGCGAGAGCATCGGGAGGTGGGCGGTCATTCTGGCCGGGATCTTCTCCCTGTTTGCGCTGCTGACGACGTTCTGGTCTAACACCCTGGCCCTGCGCGACGTGGTGCATGAGCAGATCAACGCGGGGAACCGGATCAGCTGGCTGATTGCCACCGTTCCCTGCATCCTGTTTGCGCTGTTTGGGGTAAACAGCTTTATTATTCTGACCCGGATCATGAGCGGCGTGGTGGTGCTGGTGAGCGTTATGCTGGTGCTCACCTACGGAAAGTCCAGAAGGAAGGCCGGTGCGAGCCCAATCTGCGGTGTGATCGGAACCGCCCCCTTCCAGATTCTGATGGTGATCTCCACGATTGTGTCGGCCATAGGCTCCCTTGTCCCGTTAAGTTAGGAGGGGCTCATGTATCGCTCAGATCAATTCAAGCAGGTGGATGATGAAACCTTCACAATCAGCATACCCAGGGGCGCGGAGTTCAGAATTTTGCAGCTGACCGATTTGCACCTGGGGTTTGGCCCTCTCTCCAGGGGGATGGACAGGCTCGCGCTGGAGGCGGTGAGAACGATCATAGGGAAAACAAACCCCCACCTGATCGTTCTCACCGGCGACTCCATTTTTCCGTTTCTGCCAAAGACGGGAACCCGGAACAACGGGAAGCAGGCCAAACGGCTGATAGAATTTCTGGACGGCTTCCAGCTGCCCTACACGCTGGTTTTTGGCAACCACGACTGCGAGCTGCTCTCAACCTGCGGCAAGGAAGAACTGGCGGAACTGTACAAGCAGGGGCGCTATTGCATCTTCGCGGAGGGCCGGAAGGATCTGACCGGCGTGGGGAACTTCCTCATTGAACTGGTGGATGAAGCGGGAAACGTCCTTCTCCCGCTGGTTCTGCTGGACTCCAATATGTACGGGGAAGGCGGCTGGTTTTTCAGCGGCTTTGACGGGATCCATGACGATCAGGTGGATTGGTGCATGGAACGCCTGACCGCACTGAGGCAGGACGATCCGGACATCAAAGCGATGGCGTTTTTCCATATGCCCCTTCGCGAGTTTAAAGAGGCCTATGAGAAAATGAAGCTGGGGGACAGGGCTGTCCTTTACCGGCATGGGAGCATCGCTGAACGGGACGAGTATTTCGGCATATCCAAGTTTAAGAGCTCCTTTTTTGACAGGGCCGTAGAGAACGGCGTCATTCAGTGGATGTTCTGCGGGCATGACCACTTAAACACCCTGTCCCTGGTGTACAAGGGGATTCAGATGACCTATGGGATGTCCGTGGATTACCTGGGTTATCAAACTATCAGGAAAAGCTATATTCAGAGAGGCGGCACGCTTATCACAAGGCGCGCAGACGGGCGCGTGGACATTGCGATGGTGCCGCTTGGCCCGGTGGTGTCAACGCGAGTCCGCGGGGCAAAGGGATGAGCCCCCGCCCGCCAGCGTAATCAGGCGCGCCGGATGGCCGCAAGGCGGGTCAAATCAGTCCCAGCAGGCGCCACCAGGGCACGGACAGGGCCACCGTGAGCAGTACCGCCGCCAGCAGCGGCAGGGACAGCTTCAGCGTCTCCCGCTGGGTATACATCCCGTTCTCCGCCCCCTGGCCTACCAACATATTCAGGTGGTGGAAGGGCAGGCAGTAGTGCCCCGCCACACTGAGGTAGACAATGCCGATGATAGCCAGCGGATCCGCGCCGGCGCCGGCGGAAAAGGACAAAAAGGCAGGAATTGTCACCCCCATCACCGCGATGACCGAGCCCATCAGCATATGGATCACCACCGAAAGCCCCGCAATGCACAGCGCCAGCAGCACCGGGTTTTCCGGCATGGAGGCGGGCAGCAGGGTATGGGCGATCCAGGCGTTCATGCCGGTGGCCGCCCCAACCCTGCCGATGGCGATGGCGGCGGTGAGGAACACCATCACGTGGACGGGGACTTCCTTCCAATCCTTTGCCTCCAGCACGCCGCCCACCACGGGCATACTCATCAGCATGGCGATCAGCAGGGTGATCCAGCCGATGTCCAGCCCCGTCATCCCATTGGTGAGCCACAGGACGATGGCGATGAGGATCCAAACCAGGGTGCGAATCTCTTTCTCCGTCATAGGGCCGAGCCCGGCCTGGGCGGCGCGGATCTCCTCCAGATCCGGAGCCGCCGGCGCGGAAGGGCGAAACAGCAGCAGGATCAGCCCCAAGGTCAGAACGCTGAGCAGCAGCGCAGGCGGGCCGATCACCTGAAGCCAGCGCAGGAAGCTCACCTCCCCGGCGTAGCTGGCCGCCAGGGGGTTGATGGTGGCGTCCCCGGTGAGAAAGATCAGCGAGACGGGCACCGACGCGGCAAACACCGTAAAGCCGATGATGGAGGCGTCCTTTTGGGGGATGTGGGCGGAGCGGATCACCACCAGCATGACGGACATGATCAAAAAGGCCCGGGGCCAGGGATGGGGGATGAGCAGGGAGAGGATCAGCGTCAGCACAAAGATGGACACAATGATGCTCCGCCAGCCCCGGACAAAGCGCAGGATAAAGGCATAGCTCAGCCGCTCCCCCAGCCCGGAGCCCCGCACCGCCGACGCGATGAGGTAGGCCCCCGCCACCAGCCAGATGGTGGAGCCTGTCCACCCGGAGAACACAACCGTGGGCTCCGCCACCTTGAACAGGCACAGCAGCATGAGATATACGCCGCTGACATAACCCGACTGGGCGATCTGGGCGGCCCACCACACCACGGTCATCAGCGTCAGCCCCAGGCAGAGCTGCCCCTCCTGGGACAGCCCCTTCAGGGGGAGCAGGCAGATGACGGCGCACAGCGCGATGCCGCCGAAAAAGCCAGACAGCTTACCATACTGTTTCATCGTCCAGCCCTCCGGCTCAGAGGCGCAGCCCCATTTTTTCCTCGCGGAAGATCCGGGCGTCCATAGTCCGGATCTCGTCGGCCAGCAGAGGCCGGAAGGCCATGCGGGACAAGACGTCCCGCTCCAAATCCACGCCCGGCGCGATCTCGGTGAGCATAATGCCGCCCTCCGCCAGGCGAAACACGGCGCGCTCGGTGATGTAGGTCACCTCCTGGCCGGTCTTGCGGGCGTAGTCGGCGGAGAACGTGATCTGCTGCACCTTCTCGATAAACTTTACGCCGGGGCCGTCCTGGATGATGTCCAGCTTGCCGTCATGGAGCTCAATCTGGCTTTTTCCGGCGGTAAACCCGGCCATGAAGAACACCTTGGGCGTGTTCTGGGAGATGTTGATAAACCCGCCGGGGCCGGGACAGCGGGGGCCGAACTTGGACACATTCACATTTCCCTCCCGGTCGATCTCCGCCGCGCCCAGGAAGGTCATGTCCAGAAAGCCGCCGTCATAGAGGTCAAAGGTGTCGCAAATGGAGTTGATGACCTCGGGATTCATGGAGCCGGCAAAGCCCACCCCCTCCACCGGCACGCCGCCGATGGGGCCGGACTCCAGGGACAGCGTGGTTTGGGCGGCAATGCCCTCCTCGTTGGCCACCGCGCCCACCCCGGAGGGAATGCCGATGCCCAGATTGATCACGCAGCCGGGCTTGAGCTCCATGGCGCCCCGGCGGGCGATGACCTTCCGGATCCCCATTTTCATGGGGGCGATGGCGTCCACCGGGCAGCGGGTCTCGCCGGTGAGGGAGGGCTGGTAGGTGGTGTTGGCATAGTTCTGCATATGCAGGGCCGCGGAGGGGGATTTCACCACATAGTCCACCAGCGTGTTATGGATGCGCACCTTTCGGGGGTGGATGGAGCCGCGCTGGACAATGTCCTCCACCTGAACCACCACGATACCGCCGCAGTTGTGGACGGCGGCGGCGATCTCAAGCTCCGTGCCGGTGAGCCCTTCGTGCTCCACGGAAATGTTGCCGTCCTCATCGGCATAGGTGCCCCGCAGGAAGCAGATGTCCAGCGGGAAGGAGGGGTAGAACAGGTATTCCGCGCCGTTCAGCGAAAGGAGCTGAACCACCTCCCGGCCCTGGCTCCTGGCCCTGCCGTTGGCCTTGCACCCCTCCTGCCTGGGGTCGGCGAAGGTGCCCAGTCCCACGCGGGTGATCACGCCGGGCTTTTTCCCCGCGATGGCCCGGAACAGCTGGGCCACTACGCCGAGGGGCAGGGTGTAGGCGGCCAGCTTGTCCTCCGCCGCCATGGCGCTGATCCGAGGAGGGTTGGCCAGGTGTCCGGCGATGATGGTGCGGATGAGCCCCTCGTGGGCGATGCGGTTCATTCCGACGTCCTCCTGGGTGTTGTCTCCGGTGCTGATGCCGGTGATGACGGTGATCCCGGCGGGGCGGCCGGTTTCCTGGAACCGCCGGGACAGGGCGTCCAGCAGAGCATCCGGGCCGCAGTAGGAGCCAAAGCCGCCCAGGGCGGCGGTGCAGCCGTCCTGAACCAGTTCCGCCGCCTGCTCAGGGGTGATAAACTTTACCATAATAAGCATCTCCTTTTTCTCAACGCGCGGTCAGATGCCTATTTATACCGCAAAAATGATGCCAATTTGAGGCGCCCCCCAAAACAGGGGCTGAACGGCCCGTTCTGTGCTGAAAACACCACAAAAGCCCCCCGGAATCCGCCCCGCGAATGAGGAAAAACCGGAATATGAAAATCCTGTGTGTATGAAAAGACCTACACCCCCCCTCTTGACAAACCGAGATGACTTATGGTACCTTTCCCGCAAGGAGGGATTGGCATGGCAGACGGAACCCCCTATGGGCTGAGCCGGCGCATGGAGCCGGAAAAACTGAAGGATCTGATGCAGAAGGCCCTGATCAACCTGGGTGAGGTTGTGGTGCTGGATGAGGAGGGCCGCATGGTCTACATCAGCGAGGAGTACGCCAAAAATATGCACATCTCCATCGAGGATTCCCTGGACTGCCCGGTAGAGGAGGTCATTGAGGACACCTGCCTCCATCGGGTGCTCCGGAGCGGAACGCCGGAGCGGGGGGGCACCTACTACCGAAAGGGCGAGGTCTTTTTTGTCAACCGCTTTCCCATCTGGGAGAACGGGAAGGTGGTGGGGCTGGTGGCGCAGGCTGTGCTGAGCAGCCTGCTGGGGAACCAGATCCAGGAGGCGGTGGGCGGCTTCGCCCGGGAGCTGAACTACTACAAGAACAAATATCACGAGATCTCCGCCCCCAAAAGCACCTTGGACACCATTGTGGGGGACAGCCTGGTGATACGCGATCTGAAGGAATCCCTCCACATGGTGGCCAGCACCCGCTCCTCGGTGCTGATCACCGGCCAGAGCGGAACGGGCAAGGAGGTCTTTGCCGGGGCGATCCATAACCTGAGCGGCCGCCGGGACAAGCCCTTTATCCGCCTGAACTGCGCCGCCATTCCGGACAACCTGCTGGAGTCGGAGCTGTTCGGCTATGAGGGGGGCGCGTTCACCGGCGCGCTGCGGGGCGGCAAAATCGGAGACTTTGAGGCGGCCAACGGCGGCACCCTGTTTTTGGACGAGGTGGACTCCCTGTCCATCAAGATGCAGGCCAAGCTGCTGCGGGCCATTCAGGAGCGGGAGATCAAAAAGGTGGGCAGCACCAAGGCCATCCCCATCGACGTGCGGTTTATCTTCGCCACCAACAAGGACTTGCATCAGATGGTGAAGGACGGCGCCTTCCGGGAGGATTTCTATTACCGCATCAACGTGATCAACCTCCACCTGCCCCCGCTGAAGGATCGGCGGGAGGATATCCACCCCCTGGTGGACAGCTTCGTGGAAAAGCTGAACCGGGAGCTGGGCCGCAATGTCTGGGAGATCACCCCGGAGGCCATGGCAATTCTGGAGCAGTATGACTGGCCGGGGAATATCCGGGAGCTGGAAAACTGCGTGGAGCGGGCCTTCAACTATGTGACCGGCGGCATCATCGAGGCGCGGCACATTCTTCTGCCCGGCCTGGAGGATCAGCGGTTTTCCGTGCCGGCGCCATCCCAGGGGAGCACGTTGAAGGAGGTACGCAGCCGGGCGGAGAAAATGGCCATTCAGCAGGCGCTCCACGCCTGCGGCGGGAACAAAAAGGAGGCGGCGGAGCGGCTGGGCATAGACAGGAGCATCCTGTACGACAAGATGAAACGCTACGGGATCTGATCCACCCCCTTGGACTTTGTATCATATGCATGAAAAACCCAACGCGAGCTCAAATCGCGTTGGGTTTTTTCTACATAATTCACGGCCCGCACCCCCGCGGGCGTCAGGCCGGGCCGGCGCTCAAAAAAATTTTTGGCTCCCGCAAAGGCAGGCGGCGCAGGCGGTTTTGCGCTTCCGGCGCATGGAAGCGGGGCGGTTTGGGAAAGTTGGCATCGTCATTGCGTTACCAGAAAGGCATCTGCGGCACACACCGCAACTACAGAAAGAGGGGAACGTTATGGACAAGCAAAAACTGTCAATGCCAACATCAAAGCTGATCAAGATTCTGGTATGCTTAGCCATCGTCGTTGCGTTCTGGATCATGCCTGCTCCCGAGCCGCTGACCGCGGGCGGCATGAAGGTGATCGGCGTATTCGTCGCCACGGTGCTGCTCCTCAGTACCGTGGACACGGTATGGCCCGCCATTCTGGCGGTGGCGCTGCTGGGCCGCACCGGAGTGGTCAGCGTCAACGAGGCCATCGCGGGCACCCTGGGAAGCTGGATTGTCTACTTTGTCCTGATGAGCTTCGTCATGACCTACGCCCTGAACAAGTCCGGCTTCACCGACCGCCTGGTGGCCAAGTTCATGAGCATGAAGTTTGTCAGCAGGAGCCCATGGACGTTCACCATTTCCATGGCCACCATCGGCCTGATCCTGGCCTGCTTTATGGATCAGGTTCCCGCCGCCTCTTTTATGCTGATGTTCGCCAACAAGGTGTATGAGGAGCTGGGCTATACCAAGAAGGACGCCTATCCCCACATCGCCAACATCATTGTCATTTACGCGGTGATCATCGGCGGCGCCATGACCCCCATCTCCCACTCGCTGGCCCTGCTGGGCATGGGGATCTATGAGGGCGCCGTGGGGGCCCCCATGAGCCTGTTCACCTATCTGTCCTTCGGCGTGCCCACCGGGCTGGTGCTGTATGTGCTCTTTGTGCTGATCATGCGGCTGACCTGCGGCAAGGTGGACATGGGCAAATTCAAGGATTTCGACGTGCAGCGGGTGCTGAAAAAGCAGGAGAAGATGCAGGTGCGGGAGCTGGTCACCGTCATTGTGTTCTTCGGCACCGTTGTCATGTGGATGCTGCCCGGCGTGGCCGGACTGTTCACCAATGCCGCCTGGGTGTCCACCCTGAACGGCTTTGGCATCACCTTCTGGGCCATCATCTCCGTGGTGCTGATGTCCGTGATCAGCGTCAATGACGAGCCCATCATCGACCTGAAGGAGGTGCTCAACAAGCAGACAAACTGGGGCATCCTGGTGTTCATCGCCATCGGCGTCTACCTGGGCAGCGCCCTGTCCAACGAGGCCACCGGGCTGAACGCCTGGATCACCGCCAACATCAGCCCCCTCACCACTGCCGTGGCCCCCATCGTGGTGGTGCTGATCATCACCACCGCCGGGGTGTTCCTCACCAACTTCGCCTCCAACGTGTCCACCATCACCGTGATGACCGGCGTGGGCGTGACGGTGGCCCTGGCCAGCAATGGCGCCATCAACCCGGCGGGCATGGCGCTGTGCACCACAATGGCGGGCTCCTGCGCCTACCTGATGCCCTCCTCCTTCGCCTGCATCGCCATGCTCCACGGCAACGAGTGGAGCGACAGCAAAAAGGTCTATGTCTACGGGCTGATCATGTGCATCCTCAGCTCGCTGGCCATCGGCCTGGTGGGCTACAACATCGGCTGCGCCCTGGCGGGCTGACGCCCGCCTCTATGACAGTATCCCCATCTCAATTGATTTTTGAAAGGAAGATAAACTATGGCAACTCGTAAAATCATCATCACTGTGGCCCAGACCGGCGCCTTCCACGGCAAGGAGGCCAACCCCAACATCCCCCTGACCCCCCAGGAGATCGCCGACTCCGCCTACGACTGCTACAACGCGGGCGCGGCCATCGTCCATATCCACGCCCGGGACAAGGAGGGCCTGTCCACCAACGACCCCAACGTCTACAACGAGATCGGCTCCAAAATCCGGGCCAAGTGCAATCTGGTGACCCAGTACTCCACCGCCCCCGCCAATCGGGCGGGCACCGGCGCGGAGGACGGCATGAAGCTGCTGTACGACCCCAATCTGGTCAAGCCCGATATGTGCTCCTTGGACTGCTCCCTGATCTCCACCAGCTGGGACGGGCGCACCTTCGTCTACGAGTGGTTCCGCGACTTCCTGCTGAAGTACGCGAAAATGATGAAGGACATGGGCATCAAGCCCGAGCTGGAGTGCTTTGAGCCCACCGCCGTGGAGGACGTGTTCAACATCCTCCAGCCCGCCGGCGTGCTGAACGATCCCGTCTCCCTGTCCTTCGTCATGGGGATGGACAAGATCAGCCAGGGCGCCATCTCCTTCTCCGAGGAGAACCTGGACTTCATGATCAAGAAGCTGCCCAAGAACCAGTTTGTCAACTTCAGCACCATCTCCATCGGCGCCAAGAACCACGTGCCCGGCATGGCCATGACCGTCCTCAAGGGCGGCGGCGCCCGGGTGGGCATGGAGGACAACATCTACTACGGCCCCGGCGAGCTGCTCAAGAGCAACGCCCAGATGGTGGAGCGCGCCGTGCGCATCATCCGGGAGCTGGGCTATGACGTGGCCACCCCGGACGAGGCCCGGGATATCCTGAAGATCCCCCACCTGAGCTGAGGCGCAAGTCCATAACAGCAGACCGGCACTGGCGGCACAGCGCCGGTCTGCTTTTGCTAAAGGAGGAAGCTTGATGGATCGGCAGCACGTACCACCGCTTACCAGCCTGGAGCGAATTTCCAACCAGGTGATCTGGAAGGGCTGCGGCTATTCCGACGACGACCTGGCCCGCCCGGTTATCGGCATTGCCAACGCCTTTTCCGATATGGTGCCCGGCCACACCAACCTACGGCAATTGGCCCAGCAGGTCAAAAACGGCATCTACCGGGCGGGAGGCGTTCCCGCCGAGTTCGGCGTGATCGCCTGCTGCGACGGCCTGGCGGGCGGACATGACGGCAACAACTATGTACTTCCATCCCGGGACAATATCGCCGACAGCATTGAGATCATAGCCGGCGCCCACCGGCTGGACGGGCTGGTGCTGCTGGGCAGCTGCGACAAGATCGTGCCCGGGATGCTCATGGCCGCCGCCCGGCTGGATCTGCCCTGCATCTTTGCGGCGGGGGGCAGTATGCTGTCCGGCCCGGCCTGCTGCGGGCAGGAAAAGACCGACACCACCACCGTCAGCGAGGCCCTGGGCCGGATGCAGGTGGGGGAACTGGAGGAGGGGGATGTGCGCTGGATCTCCCAGGTGAGCGCCCCCACCTGCGGCTCCTGCCAGTTTATGGGCACCGCCAACAGTATGTGCTGCCTGGCGGAGGCCATGGGCATGAGCCTGCCGGGCAGCGCGCTGATCCCCGCCGTCTACAACGAGCGGCTGCGCAGCGCCTTTGCCAGCGGCGAGCAGATTGTCCGCATGGTGCGGGAGGGGCTGACGGCCCGGAGGATCCTCACCCGCCAGGCCATCGAAAACGGGATCATGCTGATGATGGCGGTGGGCGGATCCAGCAATACGGTCATTCATACCTGTGCCCTGGCCCATGAGCTGGGGATTCCGGCCGGGGAGATCATCGCGTGCTTTGACCGGTACAGCGAACAGATCCCCCTGCTGGCCAAGGTCAACCCGGCCACCCATCAAGATGACGCGGTGGATCTCTACCTGGCCGGAGGCGTGCCCGAGGTCATGCGGCGCATGACGGCTCACCTGCATCTGGATCAGATCACCGTCACCGGGAAAACTCTGGGCGAAAACCTGAAGGAAGCCCCGCCGCCCCAGGTTCCCGGCGGGAAGCTGATCCGCACCATGGACGACCCGCACAGCGTTTTGGGCGGGCTGGCCATCCTGCGGGGGAACCTGGCCCCCAACACCGGCGTATCCAAGCCCGCCGCCATTCGGCCGGAGGTGCGCCGCTTTACCGGCAAGGCGATCTGCTTCGACTCGGAGGACGCGTGCATGGAGGCGCTGGAGGCCCGCCGCGTCCAACCGGGCAGCGTGGTGGTTATCCGCTACGAGGGCCCAAAGGGCGGCCCGGGGATGAAGGAGCTGTACAAGCCCATGAAAACCCTCTACGGGCAGGGGCTTGCCGCCTCTACCGCCCTGATCACCGACGGGCGCTTTTCCGGCACCAACAGCGGCTGCTTTGTCGGGCACATCTCTCCGGAGGCCGCCGCCGGGGGGCCCATCGCGCTGGTGGAGGACGGGGACGAGATCACCATTGACGTCATGGAAAAAACTCTGACCCTTCATGTGGGGGAGGAGGAGCTGGCCCGGCGGCGGGCGAACTGGGTGTACCGGCCCAAGCCTGTCAGCGGCTATCTGAAGCGGTATGCCGCCATGGTTACCTCCGCCGACGAGGGGGGCGTACTGCTCAGCCCGGAGGAGCGAAAGGACGAAAGGAGCGCGGACATATGAAACAGTTGATTGAATACGGCATCGACCACGTGGGCTTTATTGTTCCCGATCTGGACAAAGCGGCGGCCCACATGAAGGAGCACTATGGGATCAGGGATGTGATCACCCTCTCCCCCTATCTGGAGACCGCATGGACAAATGGAATGCCCCACCCCCAGCAGTGCAGATGCGCCATCCTGTCCCTGGCGGGGAACCAGTGCAAAATCGAGCTGCTGGAGCCGGTCACGGAGGGCGGCTATCACTGGGACTATATCCAGCAGGGGGGGAGCGGCATCAACCACATCTGCTTTAAGGTGCATGACTTCGACCACTGGCGGAAGCATTTCCAAGAGAAGGGCGACGACATTTTCTTCGAGTATGAGGCGGAGGACGAGGAAAACGGCTACCGCCGGTGTATGTACGCCCGGGACAAGGTCATGGACATGATCTACGAGATCAAGGAGATCAACCGCTATCGCGGCCCGGATGGGACGCTGCAGGACTGAGGAGGCGGTATGATGCTGAGCATTGGATTTGCGGGGCTGGGCTCCATGGGGCTGAGCATGGCCCTGTGTCTGCGGAAGGCGGGCTTTGAGGTGATGGGCTGGAACCGCACCCGGACAAAGGAGGCCCCCCTGCTGGCCGCCGGGGGAACCAGCGCCCCCAGCCTGTCCGCCATGGGGCAGGAGTGCGATGTGGTGGTGCTGTGCCTCCCGCATGACGGGATCGTGCGGGAAACGCTGCTGGGGGAGGGCGGCGTCCTGTCCGGCGGGCCGCGGCGGGTGCGCTATGTGGTGGATTGCAGCACCATTGACGTGGATGCCGCCCGGGAGCTGGGCGCGGAGCTGAGCAAGCTGGGGGTGTATTACTTTGATTCCCCGGTCAGCGGCGGGCCCCAGGGAGCCAGGGACGGCACCCTCACCATCATGGTGGGGGGAGACGAGGCGGTGCTCAACGAGACGCTGATGCCCGTCTACCGGGCCATGGGGAAAACGATCCTTTACTTCGGGCCCAACGGTTCCGCCCAGCAGATCAAGCTGATCAACCAGATCCTCACCTGGGTAAACCACGCGGTGATCTGCGAGGCCGGAGTGCTGGCGAAAAAGGCGGGGCTGGATGAGCAGAAGCTGTATGACTGCATCATGACCTCCTATGGCTGCAGCCGGGTGTTCGAGGTATGCTACCAGAGCCACATTATGCCCAGAAACTATGACAATCCCACCGGAATGAAGATGATGGTGAAGGATCTGGAGCTGGCCCAGAGGTTTGCCGCCTCCTGCGGGGCAAGGCTGCCTATGACCGACGCGGCCATGGCGCTCTACCGGCAGGCCATCCTCATGGGCCAGGGCGAGCGGGATCAGAGCATCATCATGGAGCAGCTGGACTGACGGGGCGCAAGCGCCCTTGGGCCGCGTAAGGAAGACTGCACAGAGCCCGCGGCGCTCCAGCTCTGCATCCAGGCAAAGCGCGATGTGTGGAGCCCGAAACAGCGGCCCCGGAGGCCACCCTGCTGGGTGGTTTCCGGGGCCGCTGTTGGTTCAGGGCTGTGATGTGCCGGCCTTGCTGTCCCTGCTGGACAAGCGCGGGCACGTGGAGACAAGGCTGGAGTACAGGGACGGAACGCATGGACTCCTGCGATGGAGGGGCGCCCCGCCGGCCATGTGAACAAGAGGATTTTAGAAGGACTTGGGAGATTCTAAGAACAAAGGAATCCTCTTGTGTCAACGGCTCAGGCACAAAACCGAAGTCGGCCCATTCAGGCGCAGAACAGCGTTTTTGCTGCAAAGTGTAGAAAAACGCAGAAAAGCGAACAACAGTATAATATAAACTCTGTCAAGTGCAGATACCAACATATCGGTTCTGCCTGCCTTCGACCGCACACGGGATACCGCGGAACACTGTCCCCGCTGTTGCCAAAAACTGATCGTGGTACTACTTAACGCACCTATCAGGAGGTGACCCGCTGGAGCAGTTTTGTTTGAGCTAAATGTTCCGGATGGAGGCGATGCTCCCGGCGATCTGCTTTGCCACGTCGGGGTTGTTCATGGTGTACAGGTGGATGCCGTCCACGCCGCCAGCGATCAGGTCGGCGATTTGGTCGATGGCGTAGGCAATACCGGCCTCACGCAAAGCGTCCGGGTGGTCGCCGTACCTGGCCAAAATGCGGGTGAGCTTTTTGGGGATGCTGGCCCCGCACGTGGACACCATGCGCAGGATGGAGTTTTTGGACAGTACCGGCATGACGCCTGCCTCAATGGGCGTGTCGATGCCCGCAATGCGGGCCCGCTCCAGGAAGCGGAAGAAGTCGTCGTTATCAAAAAAGAGCTGACTGATCAAGTGCTGAGCTCCAGCGTCCACCTTCTCCTTTAGGTGGCGGATATCACTGACGGGGTCTGGACTTTCCGGGTGGCTCTCCGGATAGCAGGCGGCGGAGATGCCAAAGTCTCCCCGCTTTTGGATGTAGGCTATCAGTTCACTGGCGTACTTGAAGTCGGTTTTCGAGGGATAATCCGGGTTCACGTCGCCCCGCAGAGCCAGGATATTTTCCACCCCCGCTTCGTTCAGTTCAGCCAGCAGACGATCCGCGTCCTCTTTCCCGGCAGCCACACAGGTCAGGTGGGCCATAGCGGGAATGTGGTACTGGTTTTCGATGAGGGAGGCAATCTCCCGGGTGCTTTGGTTGACCTGAGAACCTCCCGCCCCGAACGTGACGCTGATGAAGTCAGGACGGATGTCCTTCAGGCCGTCCAGGGTCTGATAGATGCTGTCCACCGGGGCGGTCTTTTTTGGAGGGAACACCTCGCAGGAGAATATGGTACGGCCTTGGCCGAACAGTTCATGCAGTTTCATAGTGATCTCCTCTTTACGTCAAATATCAAGCTCCAGAATGCTCCCCAGGGGGATATCCCCCTTCCTGCTTCCGAACCCGCAGGATGGTGACCGTCCAGGAAATGGACAACAAGCCAAATCCCTCTGCCATGGTAGGCTTTCTTATTATATAATGGGCTGAATCGTTTTGCAAGGGCGAAAACAGCGCGGGCCAGAATCGGTGTTAAAAGGATAAAATTGTATCGTGTTATCATTATGGGACTCACCGGCACGGATACCTTCGCAGCTATCAGTAAGAAGAAACGGAGCATGAATGATAAATAATTATAAGAGTAAACCCAGAAGAAGGGCTATACGGACGGCTGCGTCAGGAGCTGCGGCGGTTACAAACTATATGTTGATGGCGTTGAGCGCCTGAAGGCCCCTTGTGGCCCGCAGCGGCCCAGAGACAGCAGCAGCCCCGGAAACTGCCCACAGGGCAGCCTCCGGGGCCGCTTTTTTTCGTGTTCAGCCGGCCAGGGCGGGCGCGGGATCGTGTCACACATCCTCCAGCTTCCGGGCCTGAAACGCCTGGCTCTCCTCCGCCGTGGCGGTAATGTGTTTGTGGGCAGGGATGGCAGCGGCCAGCCCTACGGGAGCTGGTATGGCTTCGACCACCGGGTGGATTGGTGTGCCATATTTGCGAGCTGGTGCGCCGACCAGTGTGGGTACATTGAAGCCGGAGTAATTCCCAAATTCGCGGGCTGTGTGCTATGAAATTTATGGATATGGCATCTTAGGCATGAACCGTTTTGATGTCCACAGCCTGACCAGCATCAACAGTCCACGGACGCAAAGCTCCACCGCCATGGCAATCCAGACGCCGTGAAGGCCCAGCCGCCCCACCAGCAGCAGGGACAGCCCGATCCGAACCACCCAGATACTCAGCAGGTTGAGAATGCTGGGCACCAGGGTATCCTCCGCCCCCCGCAGTGCCCCGGACGCCACGATGGACACGGCGAACAGCGGCTCGGCCAGCAGCTCAATGCGCAGCACCTCCGCCGCCAGCGCCTGAACCTCCTTCGACGGCGTGAGCAGCTGGAACACCAGCGGACAGGCCGCCCACATCACCACGCCTGTCAGTGCCATCAGCGCCGCGCCAAGGGCGGTGGAGAGGTTCGCGTACCGTTTGGCCAGCTTGTTCTCCCCCGCACCCATGCTTTGGCCCACCAGGGTGGTGGCTGCGGAGCCAATGCCGTACCCGGGCATATAGCACAGGCTCTCCGCTGTGACGGCGAAGGAGTTCGCGGCAATGGCGGCTGTGCCAAGAGGTGCGATGATCCGGGTAGAGGCCACCATGGCCCCGCACATAGCCAGCTCCTGCCCCGCCACCGGGGATCCGATTTTGAACGCCCGGCGCAGAATACCTGGATCCAGCGGGCAGGGCTCCCGCCGGGTCAGACGCAAGGCCTGGGAGCGCACACAGCAGCACCACAGCATCGCCAGCGAGATCACCACCGTGGCCAGTCCCGTGCCGATTCCGGCCCCCAGCACCCCAAGCCGTGGAATGAACACAGCGTTAAACAAGACGTCCAGGCCGCACATAACGGCGTTCAGGACACTGGGCGTCACCATATTTCCGCTGCATTGCAGGCAGGAGGAGGCCAGCGAGTTCATCTGCATAAACGGAAGGGTGAGGGCGAACACCAGGAAATAGGCGGAGGCATCCGCCACGATGTCCGCGTCGCCTCCCAGCCAGTGGGGCAGAGGGGCGCTTAACGCCGCCCCCGCGAACAGCAGCAGGATGGACAGGATCAATCCGGCGGCAATGCCGTGCTTCATCACCCTGCGGGCCTCCACCTCCTCCCCCGCGCCGATATGGTGGGCCACCTGGACGGAGAAGCCTGCCGACACGCCGTAGATGAAGCCGCTCATCAGCCAGGTGCTGCTGGACACCAACCCGATGGCGGCGGAGGCCCCGGCCCCCAGCCTGCCCACCATGGCCGAGTCAATGTACTGCATGACGATGGAGGTGATCTGGGTGAGGATGGCGGGCACGCTCAGCCGCCACACGCGGCTCAAGTGCACGGATATCCCGGCACCCCTCTGCTGACTGGATTCGTCCACAGTTCAGCCTCCCTCCCGATACAAAGTGGTTATTTTTAAGGCATAGTATAGCACACCATCGGGAAAATGCAAGCTCCGTATCAGAGATCCCTTAAAACCCAAATGTTTCCTGTGCCCTATGGATGTTGCCCTCGGCATCGATGCCGAAGGGGCATCGCTTGGTACACGCGCCGCAGTGAATGCACTTTGACGCCGGGACGGACAGGCCGGAATACCGCCGAACCAGCTCGTCCACGCCGGCAAACCCGGGCACCGGACAGGCCACCTGGGGGATGGACAGAACATAGCTGATGCACTGCACCGGGGTCAGCTCCAGCAGGCCCTTCAGCCGCCCCTCCTCGTGGCCCTTCAGGATGTTCCCGGCGGCAAAGGGTTTCATGGCCGCGATGGGCACCCCCATCTCCCCGCACAGGTCGTACAGCTCCTGCTTGGTGGGGTAGGCGTCCCGCTCCGCCTGGGTCATGGAGCGCACCTCCCGGCCTTTCATCCGGGCGTCCGCCGAGTCCTGGGGCAGCAGGTTGAACAGCGGGTTCACTGGGAACATGAGCACGTCCAGCTTCCCGCTTTTCACCGCCGCCAGGGCGATGTCCGTGCTGTGGGTGCTCAGGCCGATGAGCTTCGCCCGGCCCGCGTCCTTCAATTCCTTGGCGTAGGCATACATCCAGCCGTTGAGGATGGTGTCCAGGTCGTCAAAATCGTCGCAGTTGTGGAGGAACAGCACGTCGATGCAGTCCGGTGTCCAGCTTCTCATAAAACTGCTCCAAAAAGTCCTTGCACAGCGCCTCGTCCCGGGTTTTGACGTACTGGCCCTCCCGGTCGGCGCAGCCCAGATGGCCCGCCAGATACACCTTGTCCCGGACGCCCTTCAGCGCCTTCCCATAGTACTCCCGGGTGCTGGGGGTGCCCACGAACAGGTCGAAGTAGTTCACCCCGGCGTCCACCGCCGTCCGCACCAGGTCATAGACGGTCTGCTCGTCCGCCGTCCATACATACTCACAACCCACGCCGATGGCGCTCACCTTGAGGCCGGTTTTGCCAAAATCCCGGTAAATCATGCTGTTTCCTCCCTGTTGTCAGTTGTTTTGGAAGATTTCCGTCAAAAATTCATCATAGGCCGGTATCCAGCCGCCCCCTGCCCCAAAGCCGTGGGGCATATCGTCCAGCTGGAGCCGCTCCACCGACACCCCCTCCGGCCCGTCGCTGCGGAACATGAACGCCCCGCCGGGGCGCTGCCCTCCCAGAAGTCCACCGCGTCCTCGATCCATCCCTCGGCCACGGTGCCCGTGCCCAGGCCGAAGCCGTGGCCCAGGCCCTCGTAGGCATGAAACTCGGTGGGAATGCCCAGGGCCTCCAGCCCTTCCAGCCGGGACTGCATGGTGCGCCAGTTGGCGATGCCGTCACTGGTGCCCACGCAGGCGTAGGTGGGCGCGTCCCGCTCCGAAACGGTGGTGTACCCGGTGTACTGCATGATGACAGCCGCCGCCTGGGGGATATCTGGGCGGCCAAAGGCGGCCATAGCATCCCCATTGCCCAGCTCCGCCGCCATCCGCGCCCCGGCGGAGCCGCCCCACAGGGAGCAGCCCTCGGGATCCACTTGGAGCTCGTCCGCGTGGTCATAGATGTAGGCGATGGCCTGGGCCAGATCGGTGCAGGGGTCGTGGGGGCGGTAGATCAGGGCGAAGGCGTTGTAGCCCATCCTGCTCAGCTCCAGGGCGTGGGGGAAGCTGTCGTGCATGGCGCCCACATACATGAAGCCGCCGCCCGCGTTCACCACAGCGAACTTCTCTCCCGGCTCGCCTCGGAAGAAAAACAGCCCGGTGTCCCGCTTGGAGGGATCGGCGGCCATTTCCTCCTCGGTGTAGATGGGGTAAAAGACCTGCTCTCCCTGCTCCGCACGGCCGATCACGTCATTGACAATGTCCACCGTCCTGTCCGGCTGGATGTGGCTGTACCACACATAGACGCTGCTGGTGCTGACCTGGGCCAGCGTCATGTCATCCGGCACGTCCCGATCCACCGGGAACAGCAGGCGTCCAAAGTCCCCCAGCGCGGGATTCGCGATGACCTCGCCCACGGTAGTATCCTCTGTCACAATCGTTTCCCCCTTGGCCTGTGCGGCGTCAGCCCGAACCGTCTGATTTGGTTCGGGCTGATTGGCGTTGTTCCCGCAGCCCCACAGAGAAACCATCAGGGCAGACGCGGCCAAAAGCGATAACAAACGTTTCATTCTTTCTGTCCTTTCCTCATGATGGTACTTCCCTGTTTGTCTGAGGGCTCAGCCCAGATTTAACCCCTTCAGCCACTCGTCCACGTCCGCCGCCGCTTCCGCCACGTTCCGCTCACTGACGGTGAAGCCGTCGGTAACCACGTTGGCCCCCGGCTCCAGCTCCTGAATCGTCTGGATCGTGCTGGAGAAGCGGCTCCCGTTGTGGACGTTGAAGGGGATCACCGTCTTGCCCGACAGGTCGTACTCGTCGAAAAAGCTGTACAGCGCCATGGGCATATCGTACCACCAGTTGGGGTATCCCATCTGGTGGGGCATCGCGGCGTGGCCGGTCAATGACTTTGTAAAAAACAACGATTTCACCGGCAAGACGGTGATCCCCTTCTGCACCTCCTCCAGCTCCGGCCTGGGAGAGAGCGGCGAGCTACTGGCGGAGATGGCCGGAACGGGCGATTGGCAGACCGGGATGCGGTTTGCCTCCAGCGTCTCGGAGGCCGATGTGGCCGAGTGGGCCAACGGCCTGGGTGTCTGAGGGGAGCGGGGCAAATGAAGAACGTATGTTTGCTGACTGCCTCGCCCACCGCGGGCGGAAACGGTGACGCGCTGATCGCGGCCGCGGAAAAACTTGGCGCACAGGTCAGACATCTACAACTGCGCCCTATCCCTGCGCAGGCTGAAGGAGCTGTTCCACATTGACCGCCTGCTGCTGGCCGGGGGCGCGGTGATGAACGCCTCGCTTTTGCAGTCTGGGCTCATCGACGAGCTGAGCGTCCTGGCGGCCCTGGTGGTGGACGGCGGGGACGGGGCGCCCCTGTTCCGCCGGGGCGGCATCCTCCCGGCCGCGGCTCCGGCGGCATTCAAGCTAAAGGACGTGAAGCGGCTGGAGGGAGACGGCCTCTGGCTGCGCTATTTGAGACAGGAGGGCTCTTGATGAACTACCGCATTTTAAATAGTGTTTACACAAGCAATGTGGTATAATAGGGACAACAGCCCAGAAAGAGGTGTTCCTATGAGTAACGAACAACAACGCCACGATATCAGTGATGAGGTATGGAACC
>JAETOQ010000013.1 GCA_021771635.1 Oscillospiraceae bacterium
CCCGATCGCCATACTGCGTCGCTTTCCCTTGCCATACGTCAGTATGGCTGTGGAAAATCTCCTTGTCTGACAAGAAAAATCCTCGTCCATCCGGCATTCTCCGGTTATGAATACAGATTCTTAAACAATAACAGGTCCCTCTTTCCAGGCGCTGCCGCCCACGGCGGCAGCGAGGTCTGGATAGGCCAGCGCGTAAAGATCGGCGGCCCGGGCCTCCAGGGCGAACAGCGTCCGCGCCTCCTCCCCCAGCCGCCGGACATCCGCCGGCTTGGTGAGAATGGGGACAGACGCGGTCTTCCGCATCCGGGCCAGCAGCGCGCGGCCCGCGGCGTTGGCGGCCAACGGCCGCAGATAGGGCACCTCCGCAGGAAAATCAACGGGCGTCAGCCCCAGATATGCCCACAGCGCCATCCGGCGCAGGCGGGCATAGGCGTACCGTTTCGTCTTGGCCGCCTCCAGCACCTCCGCCACGGAGGCAGCGGTGCGGCTGGCGCGGTACAGGCGGTTGCACAGGCCCTCCCGCCCCTCGTCCAGAGCGGTGAAGTCCTGTTCGGTCATGGTCCGCAGACGGGCCAGCATCGCCCTCTCACAATTCTCCAGAAAGACCGGGGCGCGGCCCGCGGCCTCCTCCTCCCGATAGGCCTCCCCCATGGCGGGGGCCATCAAGGCCAGCGCCGCTTCCCGCTCTCCCCGCCGCAGCAGCTCGCGGATGGCGGAGGCGGAGGGGTTCTCCTCCACCTGGGCCGCCCCGTCGTGAGCGGCGCCCCGCCGGGGCACGGTCAGCGGCTGGATGGAAGAACCCCGGTGCAGCAGGCTCTTGCAGTACTCCACGGCCAGAATATTGTTGGGCGTTTCCAGCAGGGCGGCCTTTTCCGCACCCAGGATGCTCCCCACCACCGCCTGGCGGCAGGCGGCAAAGGACATGCCCTCCCCCAGAAAGCGGCGCAGGCCCGCCTGATACAGCTCCGAGTCCAGACACGCGGCCATCTCCGTCAGCGCCGCCGCGTCTCCGCATTCGCTGCCAAAGGCCAGGTGTGTCACCACCCCCGCAGCGGCCAGCATCTGCACACCGCCGTCCGCAAACCGCTCCGCCGAGGAGACGGCCCAAGGCAGCGGCAGCTCCAGCACCAGGTCCGCGCCGCTCATGACGGCGGCCTTCGCCCTGGCCCGGCGGCCCACCACGGCAAAATCGCCCCGCTGGACAAAATCGCCGCTCATGACGCAGACCACCGCGGTATCCGGTCCCAAGAGGCGGCGTGTCTCCTCGATCAGATGGATATGGCCGCTGTGCATGGGATTGTATTCTATAATGATACCCGCAGTTTGCACAGATTTCACCCCTAACTGGTAACAAAAAAATGACATTTCGGTAAAAATGGTGGTTGTAACCCGTGGAAACTCTGGTATAATGGTAATATCTAGGATTCTGCTCCGGTGTGAAAGAGTCCCCTGTATGTTTTATTTTATCTCAAATTTGGAAAACCCGCAAGGCTTTCCCCAAAAGAAGAAAGAGGAGACGTTAAACATGAACATTCTCGTCATCAACGCTGGCAGTTCTTCCCTGAAGTATCAGCTGCTGAACCCCGAGACCGGCGCGCTGCTGGCCAAGGGTCTGTGCGAGCGCATCGGCATCGACGGCAAGTTCACCTACAAGCCCCAGGTTGAGGGCAAGGAGACGCTGGATGCCGTGGACGTTGCCATGCCCACCCATTCCGAGGCCATCCAGGCCGTGCTGGACGCTCTGGTGGATACCAAGAACGGTGTCATCAGCTCCATGAAGGAGATCGATGCTGTGGGCCACCGCGTGGTGCATGGCGGCGAGGCGTTCAACAAGTCCGTCCTCATCACCGACGAGGTCATGAAGGCCCTGGAGGACTGCATCCCCCTGGCCCCCCTGCACAACCCCGCCAACATCACCGGCATCAACGCCTGCACCGCCGTCATGGGCAAGGACGTGCCTCAGGTGGCCGTGTTCGACACCGCCTTCCATCAGACCATGCCCGCCAAGGCCTACATGTACGCCCTGCCCTACGAGTACTATGAGAACGACAAGGTCCGCCGCTACGGCTTCCACGGCACCTCCCACAAGTATGTCGCCGGTCGCGCCGCCGCCATGCTGGGCAAGAAGCCCGAGGAGCTGAAGCTGATCTCCTGCCACCTGGGCAACGGCTCCTCCGTCACCGCCGTGGACGGAGGCAAGAGCGTGGACACCTCCATGGGCTTCACCCCCCTGGCCGGCCTGCCCATGGGCACCCGCTCCGGCGACCTGGACGCCGGCATCCTGGAGTTCCTGATGAACAAGTACGGCATGGACATCAAGGAGATGGTCTCCATCCTGAACAAGAAGTCCGGCGTGCAGGGCGTGTCCGGCGTCAGCTCCGACTTCCGTGACCTGGAGAACGCCCACAAGGAGGGCAACGAGCGCGCCGGCCTGGCCGTGGATATGTTCAACTACGGCGTCAAGAAGCTGATCGGCGCGTATGCCGCCGCCATGGGCGGCGTGGACGCCATCATCTTCACCGCCGGCGTGGGCGAGAACTCCGCCAGCCAGCGTCTGGCCATCGCCTCCGGCCTGGAATTCATGGGCGTGAAGATGGACGCCGAGGCCAACAACGTCCGGGGCAAGGAGGCTGTGATCTCCGCCGCCGACTCCAAGGTGAAGGTCCTGCTGATTCCCACCAACGAAGAGCTCATGATTGCCATGGACACCGCCGCCATCGTCAAGGGCTGATCCAATTTTCCGTATAACAAAGTCCCGGGATGAGGATTCATCCCGGGACTTTTCGTTTTCCTGTCATGCCATCAGCGGCACGACGACGCAAAGCGTCAGGCCGATGGGCAGGCCGTGCAGGAACCTGTCCGCACAATCTGGGGCTGTTCATTCTCCGTTCCGGGGGCCAATTGCGTCCGCATCACAGATGGGGCAGGTGTGTCCGGTAATGGCGCAGCGCCGCCTCGCTCTGTGTCTCACAGGCGTTCGTCAGTTCCGCCAGCAGCCGCTCCCGGTCCTCCGGCAGGCGGCCCTGGGTCTGGACCGCGTTGGAGGCGCCCAGCATGGCGAAAAACACCGGAATGCGCAGATGCTCCGCCAGATACTTCACCTCCGCCAGCTTCTCCAGCTCGCCCGCTTCCCTCCAATTCCCCGCCTGGATCTCTCCATACAGCCTGGACTCCGGATAGACCGTCAGCATGGAGGTCCCGATGATCCCCGGATGGAGCTGGTTGAATACCTCCGCGCTCCTCTGGGCCCCGATCTCTCCCCGCCCCGCGCCGGAGATGCCCGCCAGATAAAAGAAATGATACCGGATGCCCGCCCTGTCCAGCCGCCGGCACTGGGTGAGGATCTCCTCCGGCTGGTAGCCCTTGTCCATGAACGCCAGCGCCTCTCCGTCTCCGGTCTCCACGCCGATGGTGATGCCGTCATACCCCAGATCGTGGAGCGCCGCCAGCTGTTCGTCCGTTTTCCGCGTGATATCCGTCACCCGGGCAAAGCAGCCGATGGTCCGGCAGGCGGGGAAATACCGGCGGATCAGTTCCGCGATGGCTTGCAGGCGGTCGAACCGCAGGACAAAGGGATTGGCCCCCACCAGATAGGCCCGCTGGTATGGCCGGTCCGCAGGGAGGCCCTGTAAGGCGGCCGCCAGCTTGCCCATGGGCGAGTGGAACGCCGTCTGCGCCTCCATCAGGTCGGCCTCGATATCCTGAAGGGGCGACATGCGGAATTGGAAAGGCAGGTCATCATACAGCGTGCAGAATTTGCACCTGTGATGGGTGCAGCCCGCTGTGACCTCCAGCAGCAGGGAGCCCGCCTCATAGGGCGGCCGCCAGATGGTTCCTGTAAAATGCATAGGATCACTCCGTTTCTTTTTATCTGACTCACAGCTTACCCTGTCCGCTTTGATCCCGCAAGTACGGTCTTTTTATGGAAATAGTACCCTTTTTGATACCATATCTCCGCGTTTTCCCCTCCGCTTTCCGCTCTTGAGATTTTTCTCCGGCTCCTGTATACTGTCCTTGAAACGGAGGGAGTGCGATGGCGGAAAACAAATTTCAGGCGCCGGACACCATGGCCCGGTGCGTGCCCATGAGCGCTTTGCAGTCTGTCCTGAGCGGTAAGTGGAAGCTCCTGATCTTGTGGTATGTGGCCTTTTACAAGGTCCAGCGGTTCGGGGAGCTCCAGCGCCGTCTGGACGGCATCACCCAGTCCACCCTGACAAAGCAGCTGCGGGAGCTGGAACAGGACGGTTTCCTGCGCCGCGAGGTCTACCCGGAGGTGCCGCCCAGGGTGGAATATACGCTGACGGAGCTGGGCGGGAGCTTCATCCCCCTGCTGAACGCCATGGTGGCATGGAGCCAGCAGCATTTGACTCCCGATTATGTCAATCCCTATGTGGAAGCACCCGCCCCGGAAAAACCGTGATTGCCGAAATGTCCGGCGTGTGATATGCTGGAACTGATCAAATAGATGGAGGTACTGCCTGTGAAAAGCGTCAAGCCCGGCCGTGGACCGTCGGCCATGGGAGCCCTTGGCTCCGTCATCGCGGTCATCTTCGGCATTTTCTGGACCATCGGCGCCGCGTCCATGGGTGCGCCGTGGTTCTTCCCCCTCTTCGGCGTCCTGTTTATCATCATCGGCATCGTTCAGACTGTATACAACCTCAAAAATGCCACCGGGGAAAACCGCTATTCCTCCTTTGACATCGTGGAGGAAACCGAGGAGCCGGACCCGCTGAACCGGCGCTTTGGCAGCGCGGCTCCAATGGACGACACGGCTTCTGACGGGGGCAGCGGAGACTTCCGCTTCTGCCCCTACTGCGGCGCGAAGCTGGGGGCGGAATTTGAATTCTGCGGAAAATGCGGCAAGAAACTGCCGGACATTCCGTAAAAGGAGTTTCTATGAAGATCGGACTGCAATTTGCCATGCCCGCGGAGCTTCACGCTCTGCCGGGTGCGAAGGAGCTGGAACCCTTTGAGACTGTTTCCGGCGTACCCTTTTTTGAGATCGCCCCCAATATTCTTGCCTGCGCCGGCGGCGTCAGCAAGGTCAACGCCGCCATGGCGGCGGAGATCTTCTGCCTGCGGTACGGCGTGGACCTGATCCTGAACGCCGGGGTGGCTGGCTGCGTCACGGACCTGCCCACCGGGAGTTTGGTGGTGGCGTCGGAGTTCGTCCAGCACGATGTGGACACCACCGCCGTGGGGGACCCCATCGGACTGGTCTCCACCGTCAATCAGGTGGTTTTTCCCACCTGGGAGCCCGCCCGCTGCGCGGAGGTCCTGAAAGCCCTGGGAGTCAGCGCCGCCACCGGGCGGGCAGCCACCGGGGACTGGTTCGCCGTCAAGGGGGACCGGGCCGCGTGGATCCGGGACACGTTCTCCCCTCTGCTGGTGGAGATGGAGGGCTGTGCCATCGCCCAGGTGTGCCTGCGGAACGGCGTGAAATTCGTGTCGCTGAAATCCGTGTCCGACCACCTGTTCAGCGACAGACAGGCGGAGGAGTACTTTGATTTCGGACAGGCCCTGGAAAATCTGGGCAAAATCGTTCTGCCCTTTGCGGCGAAATTACAGGAGGAATGCTGATATGGAGCGCATCGCCAGTTTCACCGTGGACCACAACAAGCTGGTCCCAGGCCTTTACTATTCCCGCCGTGACGGCGACATCGTAACCTTTGACCTGCGGTTCAAAAAGCCCAACACCGGGGATCTGCTGAGCAATGCCGAGATGCACTCCGCCGAGCATCTGATCGCCACCCTGCTGCGGAACTCCCGCGCCAGGGAGGCGGTGGTCTACTTCGGTCCCATGGGCTGCCAGACAGGCTTCTACTTCCTGTTCGACAGCCGGCTGCTGTCTCTGGAGGGCGCCATCGACCTGCTGAAAGAGGTCTTTGCCGCAGCGGCGGCTTTCGAAGGTGAGATGCCCGGTAAGAGTGCTGTCGAGTGTGGAAATTATGTCAACCTCGATGTGGACACCGGCAAAGCGGTCTGCCAGTTCTATGCTGACCTCATTGCCGACTGGACCGTGAAAAGGCTGTCCTATGACTGAGCGGTCGGAAAAACAAGCCCAAAAACGGGAGCGATGGGAACAGGAAAACATCTCGCGGCAGAGGCAGCGGCGGTGGAAACGCCGCTGTCTGCAAATACTCTATCACCTGTGTCTTTTGGCAGGCGGTGTCTGTTTCCTTGCGCTTCTGTTTGCGCAGCGCCTCCCGCTTCTGCTGGGGGCGTTATGGCTCTGGACCGCCGGGGCCTGGTGCGGCTGGGCGCTGGACCCGAAAGGCCGCTCCCCGTTTGTGCGGGCCGTGGGTGGAGGCAATCACTATGTGGGCAGTTATGGGAATCTGGTGGTGGCGCTGGTCCTCTCCGCGGTCGCACTGCTTTTCTCCCTGATTCTCTTGCCGATGTGCCTTTAAAGGCCCGCAGTGCCGATTTTCATTTTTTTGTTAAAAACCGTTGACATTTTGAAATTCCACTGATATACTTGATAAGCCGCTTTGAATGGGTCTATAAGTGCGCCCCGGCGCCGCCCCCGACAGCGAGCCCGTAAATGAAGGAGTTGAAACACAAATGAACGCAATCATCGTGACCGGCGGCAAGCAGTACAAGGTCGCTGAGGGCGACGTGGTCTACATCGAGAAGCTGGACCAGGAAGCCGGCGAGACCGTGAAGTTCGATCAGGTCCTGGCCGTCATCGACGGCGACAAGGCCACCTTCGGCACCCCCGTGGTGGAGGGCGCTTCCGTGGAGGCCACCATCGTCAAGAACGGCAAGGGTAAGAAGATCCGCATCTTCAAGTACAACCCCAAGAAGGGTTACCGCAAGCGTCAGGGCCATCGTCAGCCTTACACCAAGGTTGAGATCGGCAAGATCTCTGTCTGAGCATGACCACCATCACGTTCCGCACGGAGGGAGACCGGATCACCGGCTTTGACTCCAAAGGCCACAGCGGCTACGCCGAGGAGGGCGCGGACATCGTCTGCGCGGGCATCACCAGCGCCATCCGCCTGGTGGAAGCCACCATCAACGACGTACTGGGTCTGGCGGCATCCGTGAAGGTCCGGGAAAGTGACGCGTCCATCTCTCTCCGCCTGCCCGGGGGCCTGGCTCCCACGGCTGAGAGCACCTGTCAGGCACTTCTGACGGGATTGATGGTCTACTTTGCCGAGCTCCACGACGAGTATCCCGACAATATTGAGGTTCTGGAGGAAGAATAATTCCTCTCCATCTACAATCTTACAGAAAGGATGGTCCGTATCATGATTCGTATTGGTCTTCAGTTCTTCGCCCACAAGAAGGGCGGCGGCTCCACCAAGAACGGCCGTGACTCCGAGTCCAAGCGCCTGGGTCCCAAGCGTGCGGACGGTCAGTTCGTCAAGGCCGGCAACATCCTGGTCCGCCAGCGCGGCACCCGCATCCATCCCGGCAAGAACGTCGGCATCGGCACTGACGATACCCTGTTCGCCAAGGTGGACGGCACGCTCCGTTTTGAGCGCCTGGGCAAGGATCGTAAGCAGGCTTCTGTTTACGAGGCCGAATAAGTCTTGAAAAAAGAGTCCGGACTGCTGTCCGGGCTCTTTTTTGCTGTCAGGAGCGGTAAAAATTTTTCAAAACGTGTTGGTTTTCCACGCAAATGCTGTGTATATGGGTGAAAGGAGGGATCTCCCATGGAAGACTGCGAGATCGTGCGGCTGTATTGGGACCGGTGTTCTGACGCCATCTCCGCTGCGTCTGAAAAATACGGGAACTACTGCCGGTCCATCGCCCGAAACATCCTGGGAAACCGAGAGGACGCTGAGGAGTGCGTCAACGACACTTGGCTGAACGCGTGGAACGCCATCCCGCCGCACCGCCCCAGCGTGCTGTCTGCTTTCCTCGGCAAGCTCACAAGGGACCTGTCTTTCAACAGGTATCAGCGCGATCACGCGGCAAAGCGGGGCGTGTTTATCCGGCAGGAGGCATAAAAACCGCGCTCACGCCAGGACACCACCGTGTTTGTCTTGACGTTCCTCCATATTTTCGTTAAAATGGACGGAAATGGAGATTCTATTATCAAGTTTTAAAATATGAGAGGTACACCATGGCAACTTCATTCATCGACAAGGCCCGGATCACCGTCCGGGCCGGTGACGGCGGCAACGGCGTGGTGTCGTTTCACCGGGAAAAATATGTGGCGGCGGGCGGTCCCGACGGCGGCGACGGCGGCCGGGGCGGCTCTATCATCCTGGTGGTGGACGACAATATGTCCACCCTGATGGACTTCCGCTACAAGCGCAAATACGTGGCACCCAACGGCATGCCCGGCCAGGGCGCCCGCAAGTCCGGCAAGGACGGGCAGGACCTCATCATCCGCGTCCCCCGGGGCACTCTGGTGCGGGATGCGGAGACCAACGAGATCATCCAGGACATGTCCGGCTCGGAGCCTTACGTGCTCTGCAAGGGCGGCCGGGGCGGCTGGGGCAACATGCACTTCGCCACCCCCACCCGGCAGGTGCCCCGCTTCGCCAAGGCGGGCCTGCCCGGCGAGAGCCATGATGTGATCCTGGAGCTGAAGCTGCTGGCGGACGTGGGCCTGATCGGCTTCCCCAACGTGGGCAAGTCCACCCTGCTCTCCGTGGTGTCCAAGGCCCAGCCCAAGATCGCCAACTACCACTTCACCACCCTGTATCCCAATCTGGGCGTAGTGTGGGTGGACGAGGGCGTCAGCTTCGTCATGGCGGATATCCCCGGCATTATCGAGGGCGCCAGCGAGGGCGCCGGCCTGGGCCACGACTTCCTGCGGCACATCGACCGCTGCCGCCTGCTGGTCCATGTGGTGGACGTCTCCGGCAGTGAGGGCCGTGACCCCGTGGCGGATTTCGACGCCATCAACGAGGAGCTGAGGCAGTACAGCCCCGAGCTGGCGGTCCGGCCCCAGATCGTGGCCGCCAACAAGGTGGACATCATGGAGGACCCGGAAAATCTGGAAAAGCTCCGGGCCCATGTGGAGGCGCTGGGCTACTCCCTGTTTGAGATCTCCGCGGCGGCCCACCAGGGCACCCGGGAACTTGTGGGCAAGGTGGCGGAGATGCTGTCCGTCCTCCCCCCCGTCACGGTGTACGAGGCGGAATATGTGCCCAAGCCCCCTGTGATCGACGCCTCCGCTCCCTTGGATATCCAGCGGGCCGACGATGGCCACACCTGGCTGGTGGAGGGGGCCTGGCTCCAGCGCCTCATGGGCAATGTCAACTTCGCCGACTACGAGAGCCGGATGTATTTCGACAAGACGCTGCGGGAATCCGGGCTGTTCCAGCAGTTGGAAGAGCTGGGCATCCAGGACGGCGACACTGTGTCCATGTACAATTTTGAGTTCGAATATCAGCGGTGACAAAAAGGCGGCGGGCCAAAAGCCGTGCCTGATAAAGAAGTTTTCTTTGTCGGGCGGCAACCGCATGATACTACGGTGTCATGCGGTTGTCTTTTTGCTATACCGGCTAAATTCCGGGAAAAAATCAATCTCGCCAATGAAGTTATAATGTACGTCAATGCGCTGGACGCGATGGCCGCTGGACTCATCGGGGGGCATGGACAACGATTTTTTCCACAAACTCCCGCAAAAGCGCCGGGAGCCTTGTATCACCTCGAAGGTAAAAAATACTGACAGCCGGATCATAGCTTCCGGCTGTCAGTATTGTAACCGCTTTTCTCCCAAAAGGGAAGCAAAATTTACTTATCCAGCGGAGGCAAGTCGTCCCGGGCGGGCTGGGACGACTCCTTGGTCTGGGGCAGATCCTCCGCAGGGCTGACGCCGCCGGGGACGGGCTGCACAGCGAAGCCTTTTATTTCATCCTCCGGCAAGCTGCTCAGCTTGTCAGTGAGCGCCCGCACCCGGATGGCGTCCCCCGCCGGATCCAGCTTGGCCAGCTTGGCCAGGATACTGTCGGGGATGGCCTGCCCGTCGCTGTACAGATCCACCCCCAGGCAGTTGGCGGTCACGTCCACGCCGACGCCGCAGTTCAGCTCCGTGCCGTCCAGCAGGGCCACCGCCTGCTCCATCAGGCCGTCCAGGTAGGCGTGGCTGTACTTCGCGTCCCGGAACACCACGCCGTCGCCGCACCAGCCCGTGATCTCCGCCTCCAGCTCAGGGGTGCGGAGGCCGTCCACGATGGCGACTGTCAGCTGGGACTGGTCGATCCACGCCCCGGCGAACCAGTCGGGGTAGGATGCCGCGCCCTCGCCGTGCATCCCCATGCCCCGAAGCAGGCGGTCGTACTGGTCGGCGGCGGCTTCATCCACAGGGATGTCCTGGCCGGGGGCGGCGTATTCGTTGCCGTCAATGTCCGGTTTCCCCTTGTCGCTGCTGACATAGGCCCCGCCGGGAATGGCGTTGGGGGCGGATTCCCCGCCCGCTGGGGCTTTCACATCGTCCAAAGTAGTCATACCGCCGCCCTCCAGCACGGTGTAGCTGTGTAGGGGCGGGTTGACCGCCCGGTACACGGGGTAGGCCCCCAGCACCAGGGCCGCGCAGGCAGCGCAGGCCGCCAGGGTTTTCCAGCGGAATTTGGGGCGGATCACCGTGCTGTCCGCCGCCCGGACGTAGTCCTCGTTCACGTCGCCGATCAGTTCCAAAAGCTCGTAGTTTTTCATACTTCAAATCCCTCCTGTTCAAGATGGGCGCGCAACTTCACCCGCAGCCGGTGGAGCGTGGTGGTCACGTTGGTGCGGCTCATGCGGAAGCGTTTGGCAAGCTCCTGCGTTCCGTCTAAATACCAATACCGCCGCAGGAACAGCTTCCGGTCCCGCTCCGGCAGCCCCGCCAAAAAACCGTCCAGTGCCGCCCGGAACGCCTGCCGGTCCAGCGCACCCTCGGGGGTGTCGCCGCCGGACACCACCTCGCTGAGTTCGTCCAGGGCCAGCGCGACCTGCCCGCCGCCCCGCTTCTGGGCGGCGTCCGCCCGCCGGACGGACAGCGCCAGGTTGCGGACGATCCGCCCCGCATAGTCCTTCAGCGACCGGGGCCGCTGGGGCGGGATGGACTGCCAGCACTTCAGCCAGGCGTCGTTGACGCACTCCTCCGCCGCGCCGGGGTCGTTCAAAATGCCGTTGGCGATGGCGAAGCAGTAGGCCCCGTACTGCCGCTGGGCGGCCTGGATTGCCTTCTCGTCCTGGGCGAGAAACAGCGCAATGATCTGGTTATCGTCCATGGTATCAACTCCTTTGAAAGGCCCTTCACCTATAAAGACGCGGTTTGAATCGAGATGTCACAGAAGGGAACAAAAAAGTCCAGTTCCAACTACCGGGGCAACCGGGGCACCTGCAATGAAACCCACTATATCCGGGCCGACTCGTTAGAACAGGTGGTATTGCTGGAACTCAACCGCATGGTCAGCTACCTGAAAAATCATGTGGAGGAATTTGCGGAACTGCTGGCTCAGAAAACCACCATGGACTATGAGCGGGAGACCCAAAACAGGCGGCAGCAGTTCAAAAAGGACATTGATGATACTTAACGCCCCGCCAATCGTGATAATAAGGGATGTCAGGCTGTCAAAGGAATTGACATAGGTTGCTTTTTCGGTAACTGCCAAGTAAATTTGTGCTTTTAGTCTTGTGCGTTATCGGGCACGTCCTCAAGGTCCGCCGCTTTTTCAGACCTCTGTCCGGGCGGCCAGCCCGACGTATCTCCGCTTTTGATGAAGATACCAGCCCATGCACAGCAGGATCTGCACCACGGTGGAGGCCGGTGTGGAGAGGCCCAGGTGGAACAGGGAACCGGGAGACAGCCGGCTCATGAGGAACGCCGCCGGCAGACGAACGCCGATAGCCCCCGCGAAGCCCTGGAGCATGACAAACACCGTGTTTCCATGGCCGTTGAAGTAGCCGATAAAGCAGAACAGGAAGCTGGTCAGCAGGCAGTCGATGGCATAGGCCTTCAAGTATTCCCAGGCAGCGGCAATGACCGCCGCATCCTTGGCAAAAAGGCCCGCCAGCAGGTCCCCGTGGAAAAACGCCGCCCAGCCCATCAACACTCCCGCCGCCACAGAGGAAGCAATACCGCACCACAGGGCTTTTCGCGCCCGGTCCTCCCTGTCCGCGCCCACATTCTGGGCCACGAAGGCGGACATGGACTGCATGTAGGCGGAGGGCACCAGCATGACGAAGGCGCACAGCTTCTCCGCCACGCCCACGCCGGCGGAGGCGATGGTGCCCATGGAGTTGGCGATGGCGATGATGGCCAGGAAGGAGAGGTTCACCAGCAGATCCTGGAGGGCCACCGGACTGCCCAGCCGCAGGATCTTGCCGGTCACAGCCCTGTCAAGGCGAAGGTCCTGGCGTGTCAATGTAAAGGGCAGCTGCTTCCGTCGGATGATCATCAGGGACAGCACCACACTGACCGCCTGGGCAAACACCGTGGCAATGGCGGCTCCCGCCACGCCCAGGCCAAGCCCTCCCACCAGCAGCAGATCGCCGCCAATATTCAGCACACAGGCGATGAACACGGTGAGCAGCGGCATCTGGGAATCCCCAAGGCCCCGGAAAATGCTGCCCACCAGGTTGTACGCCACAATGAACAGCGCTCCGGCCGAGCAGATCCGCACATAGGTCACCGCGCCGTCATAGGCGTCCGCCGGGGCGTGCATGGCCGCGGCGATGGCGGGCGCCGCCGCCAGCATCAGCGCCGTCACCGCCAGGGCCAGCGCGGCAAAGAGGCAGATGCCGCCGCCCACGGTCCGCCCCGCTTCCTCCGGTCTGCCCTCGCCCAGCTTCTGTCCCAGCAGCACTGTGATACCCATAGCCAGCCCAGTGATGACAATGGTGATCGTCTGCATGATCTGACTGCCGGTGGAGACGGCGGAGATGTCCGCCGCCGTGCCGAATCTGCCCACCACCTGCAGATCCACCGCGCCGTACATGGCCTGGAGCAGCAGGGCCAGCAGCACCGGCAGCGCGAATTTCAAAAGCGCAGGCAGGATCGCTCCCTGTGTAAAATCGTGTTCTTTTCGCATAGCACTACCTCCTGTAAAAAGGGCAAAAAAAAACCGGACAAGACTCCGGGCGGCACCCGGCATCTTATCCAGCTTGATGATTGCGATCATAAGCCCTCCGATGAACGTGGCTACTGTAACATATCCCCGCAGGAATGTCAATGCCGTTAAGCCGCATAATTTTCCCACTTTTATCAGAATATCCAAAAGTCCTTTTATGGTTTGGCAAATGCCTTCCAAAGGTATACCGCGCCCAAATTCAAGCGCGAAACCGATGACGCAGGCAAGTACGCAGGGCGAGTTCCTCCCAGTGAGTACCGGAGGGCTTTTCCCCCGTTACCAGGGAAAGACGTGTGATGGCACGTCGCTGAGCGGACGCGTGATCGTCAATTTGGGCGGCACCACAGAGGTTTCAGACTTTTGTCCCAAGGGAACCATAGGAATGGGGCCTTTGGGAACAAAGGCCTTTTTTGTTTCCCCGGTGGGCCGCGCGGCTTGAAGCGCAAGCCTGCCCCTGCTGAACCCCGGCACGGGCGAGTCCATGGGCTTTGAGGACCTGCTGGAATATCAAAAGCCTGAGAAATAAACCGGCCCTGCGTTTCCTTGGGAAGCGCAGGGCTGTTGTCTTATTGTCCGTTCTTTTTCAGGCTCCACTTCTTTTTCGGCTTTTTCTCGCTCTCCTGCTGCCAGTCCTCGATGAGCACCTTGAAATTGCTGCGGAACAGGAGCTTGATGGCGTAGAGCAGGGCGTCCCGGGTGTCCTTGTCCATATCCTTCATGGCCTTGACCATGGCCCCCGCCGCCTTGAAGCTCTCGTCCTTTAAATCGGTCAGCGTCTGGGCGCCGGAGGCGCTCAGGACCGTGAACAGCCCGTCCACAAACAGCTCCCGCTGTTCCTGGGACATGTGGTGGACCCACTCCTTCAGCACCAGGTCGTTGAGCCTGCCCTGCCGGGTGACGCTGCGGAGTTTGACGAAGTGGTCCCCCAGCACCTGCCAGGAAAAGCCGTCATGCTGCATCAGCCCCTGCTGGTCGCTGTCCACCACGAAGTAGTCCTCCTCGTGCTCCAGGATCATCCCCACCACGGAGGATTTGGGCACGATGGAGACAATGCGGTCCGCCACCCGCTGGTGCTGGGGCAGGGACAGGATATCATCGTGGAAGCCGGGGCCGTCGTTGGACCAGATGGCGGCGATGCGCCGCTGGACGGCCACCGGACAGAACACGCCGGACCACACCGCCAGATTGCCGCCCTTGGAGTGGCCGCCCAGACGGAGCTTTTTCCGGGGGAACTGCCTTGCCACGGCCTGCACATACTCCACCGCCATCTTTTGAGCCGGGACCTCCGGCACGCAGGCCAGGTGGAAGTCCTCCTTCCAGCCCGCCAGAGTGTCGTCCGTCCCCCGGAAGGAGAGATACAGCCCACCGTCCCCCGTCTCAACGGTCAGGGCCGCGAACTGCTCCGCCTTTTCGTTGTCCAGCCAGTCCACGAAGCAGTTGAGCTTCATGTCCCGGAAGCGGTTGGAGTCCGCCATTTTCCGCAGCATCTCCGGGATGGCGTCCGGCACCAGGACCCCCATGTCGATCTTCTCCCCCTTGGGAAGGCGGGCAAAAAAGGCATCCGCCGCCTGGTGCAGGCCGACGCTCTCCCCCTCTCCGGGGGCGGGAACGATGCCCTTGAAGTCCACAAAGACCAGCTCCGCCAAAATCAGGTTGTCCACCTCATTGAATGGCGCCTGCTCCAGCGTCAGGTCTCCCCGCCAGTCCAGATAATCCAAGAGATTCGCCATATGCCATCCTCCTCTGCGCATGCCGTCTGTCGCGATCCCGCCGCGGAAATCAACCGCGAAGCGGTTTGTTCAGCAGACATTATTATAATCTGCATTTTCTCCACATACAAGAGGTCTATCCGTGAAATGCCCCTCATAGAATGCATCATCACGACCGAGAGGTGGACAACATGACGACTCAAACCCAAAACGAAGTCCTGCTGGAGGGCCTGGTCCTGGCGGCCCCGGAATGGTCCCACGAAAACCACGGCACCCAATTTTACCGCTGTTATCTCCAGGTCCCCCGACTGTCCGGTCAGGCGGACACCCTGCCGGTCCTCCTGCCGGAGAGCCAGGTGCCGCTGGTCTCCGCCGGAGCCGCCCTGCGTATCCGGGGCCAGCTGCGGTCTTTCAACAACCGCAGCGGCGTGGGCAACCGGCTGGTGCTGACCGTATACGCTCAAGAGTTACAGCCCGGCCTCGGCGAGGCTGTCAATCAGATCACGCTGTCCGGCGCTCTCTGCAAGCCGCCGGTGTTCCGCCGGACGCCCCTGGGCCGCAGCATCTGCGACTTGATGCTGGCCGCCCCCCGCCGGTATGGCCGGGCGGACTATCTGCCGGTCATCGCCTGGGGACAGCTGGCCGTGCAGGTCAGCCGCCTGCAGGTGGGCGACTCCCTGACGCTGGAGGGCCGGGTGCAGAGCCGTACATACCGCAAGGTCACGGACACCGGAAGTGAAGAACGTGTGGCCTACGAGGTGTCTATGATGCACCTGTTGGCTCCGGAGGAGCCGAACAGTCCGTGACCGCCATTTGAACATGGGTATGCAGACGTCCGCCATCAGGCGGGCGTCTCTGTTTGTTCCCCCTTTGTAACTATTTGTTGCTAAAAAGATTGGATTTTTCCCGGATATCTGGTAAAGTAAGGACAGAAAGGAGTGCTGCAACATGAAATACACACGCTTCCTGGCGCCTCTGCTGGCGCTCTGTCTGCTGACGGCCTGCGGCAGTCAACCCCCGGAGACGCCCGCTCCGCCGCCGGAGCCTCAGCCGGAACAATTCGTATTCACCCGGGAAAACTTTCCCCGTCTCAATGGCTCCACCTCCACCGTCCCCCTGGGCCAGGCCATCGCCAGCGTCCTGCTGGGCGAGAGCCGGGAGGAGGTCAGCGACCTCATCCAGTTCTCCAAGACCACCCAGTCCTACCGGGAGCTGATGTGGGGGCCCGCCGAGCTGCTCATCGCCGCCGAGCCCGCGGAGGTCATCTGGCAGGAGAAAGAGGAGAGCGGCTTCGAGTGGGAGATGGAGCCCTTTGCCGTGGACGGCCTGGTGTTCATCGTCAACGCGGACAACCCGGTGGATAACCTGACCACGGAGCAGGTGCAGAAGATCTATACCGGCGAGATCACCAACTGGTCGGAGGTAGGCGGCGATGACCTTCCCATCGTCCCCTTCCAGCGCAACGCTGAAGCCGGGAGCCAGACCGCCATGCTGAAGCTGGTGATGGGAGACCTGCCCATGATGGAGGCCCCGGCGGACTATGTGCGGGGCGAGATGGGCGACCTCATCGAGGCCGTGGCCGCCTTTGACGGCTCCGCCAACGCCATCGGCTACACGGTCTACTACTACGCCAACGACATGAAAATGGCGGAGGGTCTGAAAATTTTGTCCATCGACGGCGTGGAGCCCTGTGACGAGACCATCCGCAGCGGGGACTATCCGTTCCTGAACAATTACTATGTCCTGACCGCCGCCGGGCTGGCTGACGACGCCCCGGCGAAGATCCTGTATGACTGGATCTTAAGCGAGGAGGGCCAGCGGCTGGTGGCCCATGAGGGCTATGTGTCTGTGCTGGATGTGGGGGATGGCACATGAAACGGCTGTCATTGACTTTGCTGGTCCTGTGCCTGTTGGCGGGCTGCGCGTCTCCTGCCCCGGAGCCGGAGCCTGTCCCGGAGCCCGTCTCCCCGGTCTACACGGACTGGTCAAAGCTGACGCCCTACTACTCCCCGGAAGCGGCGGAGGCGAAATACACCTACTTTGCGCCGTACAGCGGCGATGGGCCGCTCCAGCCCAGGGACGATTACGGCCCGTTGCTCCCCTATGTGGGGGCGGATATCGGCCTGAGCGGCTATATTCTGGACCGCCTGCCCCTTTACGGTCTGGTCACCGCCGACGGGCAGCTCGTCACGGCGCCGGTCTACGCGGACCTGTACCGTGAAGGCCCCTTTCTGCTTCTGGCCCAGGGAGAGGTCCAGGCACGGCACGAATCCTCCGACGGCGGCACCTGGGTGGAGGGTGATTTTCTGTACACCATAGCCGCATCGGACGGCAGCTGGGTGCGGGAACCCGCCGCCTATAACAACCTGTTTTTATGGGAGGACACGGATCTGGTGTGCGTGCTGGCAGATGGCTCTGTGCAGGTCCTGAACGCTCAGGGGGAGATCACCGCCCGATTCCCCCGCTCCGCCTTTGAACCGTACCTGGGCGCCGACTTCCAATGGACCTGGGAGGGCGGGCCCTCCCTGAATGCCGACAACGGGGTTTTGACCGTGTGGCAGTACCGGGATGAGGTCACGGACGGCAACTACAATGTCTGTTATCTGGACCTGGCCACCTCTACTGTCTCCCCGGACCCGCCGGAGGGCTGGATTCCCTTCAGCTCGCCGGACTACGTCCCCGATGACACGGTTGAGGAGCCCACCCTCTCCCTGCCGGAATACAACTATCTGGACAGGATCGTTGACGATGTGACGGGCCGCGCCTATTATTACGGCTCCCGCTGGGAGGGCGAGGTCTTACACTATGACCTGCTGAACGAGAGCGGTGGGCTGGTCTTTCCGGACATCAGCACCCCCAATGGCCTCCTTTGGCGCCCTCTGATCCGGGCGGGACTGGTGTCCAACGTCGAGGGCAATTCTTTCTGCTATTACGATCTGGAGGACGGCTCCCTGGTGTTCCGGTATCCCATCCGCACCAACAGCGACTGAAAGGAGACGCCATGAAACGCCTGCTGGTTTTCCTGCTCTCCTTCTGCCTCCTGACCGGGTGCGGCACCGCGCCCAAAGCGGAAACAGCCCCGCCGCCGGAGACTGTTTCCCCGGTCTACACGGACTGGTCCAAGCTGACGCCCTATACGTCCACGGAGCCGCTGTACGCCTATTTTGAGCCATACAGCGGCGATGGGCCGCTCCAGCCCCGGGACGACTACGGGCCGCTGCTTCCCTATATCGGCGCCTGTTCCAGCACAGGCAGTTATATGGGTGACTTGCCGCTTATCGGCCTGGTGACCACCGACGGACAGCTCGTTACCGATCCGGTGTATGCCGCCATGGAGGCCTCTGCCGCCTATTGGCCGGACCCAACACAGCCGTGCTCTTTTCTGATTTTATATCGCGGCCAGGTCCATGACCGCATCCAGGAGGAATGGGGCACCTGGGTGGACGGCGGTTTCGACTATACGGTCACCGCCCTGGACGGAAGCTGGGTGCGGGAATTTTCGGACGTCTATAACTGCTTTCTGCTGGATCCCGCCCGCCTGGTCATTGTCAGCCAGAGTGGATCGCTGACGGTCATCGATGACAGCGGACAGACAACGGCCTTTTTTCCCGCCTCCGCTCTGGAGCCTTATTTGGGAAAAGACTTCCAGTGGTGGGACTTTGACGGCGGCCCTGATCCCTGGCGCAGCGGTGGTGTGATCTGTATTTCCCGCGATGACGAAAAATCCCCCGGAGGCGACGGCATCGTGTGCTGGCTGCACCCTGAAACTGGGACCGTCACAGCGGAACGGCCGGAGGGCTTCACGGAGCAAGAGGAGACCTACCACCACCTCCCCGCCGCCTCCTTCAAGGGCTATGGCGAGATGGATGCCATCATGGACCCCGTCACCGGCCAGCTCTATTACTATGGCCGCCGGACGGACGGCAGCAAGATTGCGGACCTGCTGGACGCGGACGGCAGCGTCCTGCTGGCGGACTGCCAGTGGGCCTATCCGGTGCTGGGCAGCGGCGGCTCCTTCCCCTGGGTATGGGGCGGGCGCATCGCCTGTACCGAGGGCGAAACTTTCTGCTGGTACGATCTGGATGGAAACTGCGTGTTTCGCTATCCCCTCCGCACCAACAGCGACTGACAGCAAAGCGCCGTGGAGCTTGTGCTCCACGGCGCTGTCTTTTTTTATTTCGTCGGAAATCCGAAGGTCTCCCGCATGTCGAAGAGGAATTGCAGGAAGCTCTTGGGATAGGGGATGAAGCTGCCGTCGTCCACCATAGGGAGAAGCTCCTCCAGCGTCACCCAGCGGACGGCGCTGACCTCCTCAGCCTGAAGAGACAGTGTGTGGAGGTCCAGGTCCCGGACGGCGATAAAAAAGTCATCAAAGCCGCCCTCAAAGTTCACCGTCACGGAGGGCCGCAGGCCGGACAGGTCCAGGGCATACCCCAGTTCCTCCCGGACCTCCCGCTCAGCGCCCTGACGGGTGGTCTCTCCGGCGTCCACGCCGCCGCCCACCGTCACATCCCACAGGCCAGGCCAGATGCGCTTGCTCTCCGTCCGCCGCTGGATCAGCATACGGCCCCGGCTGTCGAACAGGCACACGTGGACCACGATCCGCAGCTCGCCGGGGCCCTTTTTCCCATAGCGCTCCGCCGTCTTTCCCAGGGGGACGCGGTTTTCATCATACAGGTCTACCAATTCCATCCGCTTCCCTCCTCACTGCCGCCGGGCGGTCTGATAGTCGCCGCCCCGGCGGTAAAAGGGGCAGGCGTCGTTTGCACTTCGCAGAAAGCGCTCCATCTCATCCTCGTCCAGGTCCATGGTGCAATAATAGGCGTCCATCTCCTCGTCATAATCGTAGTAGACGCACTCTTCACAATTGACCGCCATTGAATCACCTCTCAAAGAAGTATCGCATAAATGCCGTCCACATCCAAGTGCTGTTCCATCACCAGCTCCTCGACGGCCTCCCGGGCCTCCGGCGGCGCGGCCCAGCACATGCCGCATCCCGCGGTGATGGTCCGGGGCACGGGGATCAGCCGTCCCGGCACTCCCGCCGCCTTGCAGGCGCGCTCCATAGCCATGGCCCCGGTGGTGGTGCGGAAGGTAACCACGCACTTTTCTGATCTTTCCCGCATCTCACCGGGCCTCCGCCGCCAGCACACGGACGGCGTCCGCCGCCGCGTCGGTCTCCGCCGCGGTATTGAAATAGGACCAGGAAAACCGGACGGCTCCCTGCTCCTCCGTCCCCAGCGCACGGTGGAGACGGGGCGCACAGTGGGCGCCGGGGCGGGTGGCGATGCCGAACCGCTCCGCCAGCTCATCGGAGACCTCGGAGGAATCCAAATCCGCAATGTTCAGTGTCACCACAGGCGCCCGCTCAGGTGCGGTGTGATCGCCGTACACCGTAACACCCGGAACGTCACAGACAGCCTCATAGAACCGGCGGGCCAGAACCGTCTCATGGGCCCGGACGGCGTCCATGCCGGTCTGCTGGATAAAGTCCAGGGCCGCCCCCAGTCCGGCAATGCCGTGGCTGTTCAGCGTCCCGGCCTCCAGGCGGGTGGGATATTCCGGCGGCTGTGTCTCCAGATAGCTCTGGACGCCGGTGCCGCCCACGGCAAAGGGCCGGATGTCCACGCCCTCCCCCACGCACAGTCCGCCGGTCCCCTGAGGCCCCAGCAGGCTCTTGTGGCCGGTGAAGCACACCACGTCGATGTGCTGGCGGGCCATGTCAATGGGGAACACCCCCGCCGTCTGGGAGGCATCCAGAATGAACAGCAGGCCGTGCCGGCGGGCGAATTCTCCCACCCGTTGGATGTCCACCATATCCCCCGTCAGGTTGGAGGCATGGGTGCAGACAACAGCCCGGGTGTTTGGCCGCAGGAGCCGTTCAAAATCATCGTAGTCGATGCGCCCTGTCCGGGCGGCGGGAACAAAGTCCAGCGCCATTCCCTGGTCCCGGAGACGGTACAGGGGCCGCAGGACGGAATTGTGCTCCAGGTCCGTGGAGATGGCATGGTCGCCAGGCGTCAGCAGACCGCTGATGGCAATGTTCAGCGCCTGGGTGGAGTTCTGCGTAAAGGCCACATGGTCCGCCCTGGAACAGCCAAACAGGTCCGCCAGCTTCTGCCGGACACCGTAGACCGTCCGGGCCGCCGACAGGGCGTCATCGTGAACGCCCCGGCCGCAGTTGCCGTAGGCGTTCATGGCCGCTGCCACCGCCTCCGCCACCCCGGGCGGCTTGGGCCGGGTGGTGGCGGCATTGTCCAGATAGATCATGGCTTGATGACCTTTCCGGCCCCCGCCAGCGTCTCCACGATGCTGTACATATTGGTCGCGGAGCCCACCGCCAATTTTTCCGTCAGGCCGTAGAAGTTCAGACAGGTGCCGCAGGTCAGGATCTCCACACCCTGGGCCTCCATCTTCTTCAGGTCCTCCAGGGAGTCGGAGCCCTCCACGGTCAGCTTGGCGCCGCCGTTGTAGAACAGGATGGTTTTAGGGAGCTTCGGAAGCTGGCTGACGGCAAACAAAAAGCCCTTCATCAGCGTCCGGCCCAGCTCCTCGCTGCCCCGGCCCATCACATCGGTGTCCACCGCCACCACGAAGCCGCTCCGCATGTCCGGCGCACAGGTCATCTCCGGCTCCTCCGCGGGGGCGTCCCCCACAGGGGCGTTGACCTCCATGGTGACCACAAACTCCGCCTCTCCAATCTTCTCCGCCTTTGCCGTCAGATGATGTCCGCCGGCCATCCGCGTCAGGTTCTGGACCGCGATCTCATTGTCCACGTGGACCTCCAAAATTCCCGGTTCGGTCATCCCCCGCAGAGCGCGGGTGGCCTTTACCACCGGAATGGGGCACTGCTCGCCAACGGCGTTTACCACGATATGCTTCATGCATGTTTCCTTTCTCCGCTTTGCGCGGTCTGTTTTTCCTGAACAGGAACGCGCTTCAAAGGTTCCCCGTCTAAATTCCTTTACCGGGGCAGTTCTTCCAAAATCTCTTCCAACGATACGTCCCCTATCTCCGCCCCCACATACACATGGACAGTCAGCGTGAGCACTCCGTCATACGAGTCTCGAATCGGGCGGGCATACAGATGCAGCACGCTTGCCCCCAGGGGACCGGAGGTCCTCCATGTGGCATAATTGCTGACCGGAAGTACGCCGTCTGCACCCCCCAAGCCCTTCACGTCTCTGAGGTCCTGTGCAGTATCCTGATCAGCCGGACTTCCATACGCCGATTCAAAGGCATCGAGCAGCCCGTAAAAATACCGGCAGGCGTCCTCGTAGGGCATCTCGTTTGCCGCCGGCCCTCCCAGCGCCGCGCCCATTGTCCGCGGTTCCTCAAATCTCGCTGTGAAGTCCAGCATATAGCACTTCAACGACCTGGACAGATGGAAGCCGAGGGTGTAGGTCACTCCGCCAAACGCGGTGAACACCAGGTCCGTATCGCTGTACCGCACATTGCATGCGCCTTCTGCCCCGGCGGCGTCGGTCGTAATATCCCGGACCCGCTCCTCCGGGAACCACTCCCCCAATTGCAGCATCCCAACGGACGCGGAAAAGTCCTGCCCGTATGTAAAACCCGAAATGCCGAATTGATCCCCACCGGATACCAGGAGGGAGCCATCGGCGGCCGATAGCTTTTCCTCCAAAACAGCGGAGCGGTCAGCCCCGTCCCTTTCCAGGAATATGATGCACAAAACAGCGGCGATCCCAAGGATCATAAGCCACGCAAACGCTCTTGTTTTTTTCATACATCCCTATCCCTCTCATACCGTCCGGTGCCGTAAAGGAACACGGACGTACGGCGATTGCTTTGCCTCGTCATAGCCTGTATAGAGACCCGTTTTTATTATAAGTCTCCCCCGCTCCCTTTACAACAGTTTTTTCCCCCGTCCGAAATCTTCCGCATTCCGGCGATTCTGATGATTTTTAGGCGGCAAGTACAAAAAAATACAGATGTTTTGCCATTTTTCGCCAAACTTCTTGACGCGTTGAAAAAAGGCTCGTAAAATGGTATCCAACATTCAAAAGGCTGAGAGGTCACACCTATGAAAACACCGTTTGTAACCAGAGAGCAGTTGGAAGCCATTGCCGCCCAGTATCCGACGCCCTTTCATATTTACGACGAAAAAGGCATTCGGGAAAACGCCCGCCGCCTGAAAGCCGCCTTCTCCTGGAACCCCGGCTACCGGGAGTATTTCGCGGTCAAGGCCACCCCTACCCCCGCGATCCTGAAGATCCTGAAGGAGGAGGGCTGCGGCTGTGACTGCTCCTCCATGGCGGAGCTGCTGATGGCGGAAAAGTGCGGCGTCACCGGCGAGGGCATCATGTTCTCCTCCAACAACACCCCCGCCGAGGAATTCCAGCTGGCGGACAAGCTGGGCGCTGTCATCAATCTGGACGATATCACCCTGGTGGACTTTTTGGAGCAGTCCATCGGCAGGATCCCCGAAAAGATCTGCTGCCGGTACAATCCCGGCGGCGTGTTCACTCTGGGTGAGACTCGGGAGGGCTTCCAGGTGATGGACAACCCCGGCGACGCCAAATACGGCATGACCCGCCAGCAGATCGCGGAGGCGTTCCTGCGGCTGTCCGCCATGGGTGCCAAGGAGTTCGGCATCCACAGCTTCCTGGCCTCCAACACCCTCTCCAATGAATATTACCCTGCCCTGGCCCGCCTCCTGTTCCAGCTGGCCGTGGAATTGAAAGAGGAGACCGGCGTCCACATCACGTTCATCAATCTCTCCGGCGGCGTGGGCATTCCCTACCGGCCGGAGCAGCCCGCCAACGACATCGCCGCGATCGGCGAGGGCGTGCGCAAGGCCTATGAGGAGATCCTGGTTCCCGCTGGAATGGATGACGTGGCCCTGTACACGGAGCTGGGCCGCTTCATGCTGGCACCCTACGGCCACCTGGTCACCCGGGCCATCCACGAAAAGCATATCTATAAGGAGTACATCGGTGTGGACGCCTGCGCCTGCAACCTGATGCGCCCCGCCATGTACGGAGCCTACCACCACATCACCGTCATGGGTAAGGAGCACGCTCCCTGCGACCACAAGTACGACGTGGCCGGCGGCCTGTGCGAAAACAACGACAAATTCGCCGTGGACCGGATGCTGCCCAAGATCGATATGGGCGACCTGCTGGTCATCCACGACACCGGCGCTCACGGCCACGCCATGGGCTACAACTACAACGGAAAGCTCCGCTCCGCCGAGCTGCTGCTGAAAGAGGACGGCTCCGTGGAGCTGATCCGGAGAGCGGAGACGATTGAGGACTACTTCCAGACGCTGGTCTGGTAAACACGAAAAAACCGCCTCCGCGGCAATGCCGCGGAGGCGATTTTTGTCGTCGTCAGTCTCCTTTTGGCGCGGAGCGCGCCGTGCCGTCCCGCTTCAGCGCCGCTTTTTCCATTGGAAACACACAGCCGCCGCCAGGGGCAGCAGGGAAACCGCCAGCGCCGCCCAGAGCACCGGGCCGCGCTCCGTGGCGGAGAGAGATATTTCCTCAGCAGCCGGTGTCTCTGCCGGTTCCTCCCGGGGTGTTTCCACAGGCGCTTCTGTCTCTGCCTCCGGCTTTTCCCGCAGGGCATCCGGCATCTCCAGCAGTTCCGGTGCCGGGGCATTCGGATCGATCTCCATCCAGGACACCTCTCCCGCCTGCTCCATCAGCTTCCTGCATTCCGTCCGGACCTCCGGGAACCGATCCTGCGGGTACTCCTCCTGAATGGACACATGATACGCGCTGGGCAGCTCCCAGAGGCTGCCATCCTCCAGAATCGCCAGCGTACAGTCCTCGGTGGCCTCTGCGTAACGGACGCCCTCCATGATCTTCACCGGGACCGCCAGCTCCTTGTCCGGCAGATCACCGTTATAGGCGTCCTCCGAGTCCGGCGCACCGTCCTTTAGGATGGCGGGCCTCCCGCGGCCCCAAGACCAGAGGGTGCCCTCCACCGTCACAGCGGTGGGACCAAGTCCGCCGTGGAAGCAGACTACGTTTTCCAGCAGCAGCTCCGGCGTGCCGTACCAATCCCCTTTGCGGACCGCCCGATAGAGGCCGCCATTCTCTCCCAGCATCAGCAGTGCGTCCGCGGCATAATCATAGCTCACCTCCGCCGCGTTGACCGCCACCGGGAGCAGCAAAGTCTCTCCATCTTCGGCGGACCGCCGCTCTACCCATGTACCGCTCTCCAACTGGATATAATTTCCCCAAAAGGCCCGCACCTGGTCCATGATCTGCTCCGGCATCCGGAACGTTTTCGTCTCCGAATCATATCCGCCCCAGGTCCACAGCGTCCCGTCGTCCTTCAGCGCCACGACACATTCAGTCATATCGTGGACCGAAACCACGTGGTCCATCAGCCGTACCGCGCCCTGACGGCCGCTCTGTCCGCACAGCTTCCCCTGGAAATCACTCCCCCAGCCCCAGAGGACGCCGTCCCGATCCACCGCAAAGCCTGCCAAAAAACCGCTCTCCGCATAGACCGCGTGCTTCACCTCCGGTACGGCATCTTCCCAGAGTACCGGGTCCACCTCGGCGGTGATACCGCCGTGGAAGCTGTCGCCCCAGGACCAGAGGGTGCCGTCGCCGTCGATGGCATAGTGGGTGTAGCCGCCGTTGGAAATGGGCCGCTTCACCGGCTCCAAGGCGGCGGCCGAGGCCGTCAGCAGAAGCAGGGCGGCCAACAGCGCAAACAGCCGTTTCATCTCTCCCCCCTTACCGCGCGGGGATGATCTCGATCCAGTACCCGTCGGGGTCGCTGATGAAGTAGATGCCCATCTCCGGGTTTTCAAAGCAGATGCAGCCCAGCGCGTCATGCCGGGCATGGGCGGCGGCGTAGTCCTCCGCCTGCATGGCCAGGTGGAATTCGCACTCCCCCAGATCGTACTTCTGGGGATGGTCCCGCAGCCAGGTCAGCTCCAGACGGAAGTCCGTCTTCCCGTCCCCCAGAAAGACAATGACAAAGCTGCCGTCCGCCGCTTCCTTCCGGCGCACCGGCTCCAGATCCAGGGCGTCCTTATAAAATTGAAGGGACTTGTCCAGATCCGACACATTGAAGTTGAAATGGTTGAATGAAAGCATCCCGATCACCTCATTTTTTTAGATGATTCCAGTATACCACAGCCTTCCAGGCCCCTGCAACCGCTTCCTCCTGCCAGAAGGTTTTTCTACCATCGATTGACAAGGGGAAACACGCCTGCCAGCATTTGTTTTAGCCCCGAAAAACCGTATTTCCCCTTGTCAATCGATGGTATACAAAATGATTTAAAAAGTTTGTCGGAAATTCTGGTGATTTTGCTATTTGACAGAGGCGAGATGCCGTGATAGACTCGCAATAGTTAGAATAAGCTAACTGTAAAGGAGGAAATTGCCGATGACTTTGGATATGCTGCCCCTGGGCCAGGACGCTGTCATCACCGCTGTGGGCGGAGAGGGCCCGCTGCGCTGCCGTCTGCTGGACATGGGCCTGATCCCCAAGACTCTGGTGCGGGTCGAAAAGGTCGCCCCTCTGGGAGATCCCATTGAGCTGTGGGTGCGGGGCTACTCCCTGTCCCTGCGGAAAGAGGACGCCCACAATATCACCGTGGAGGTGAGGAAGGCATGATCCTCGCACTGGCAGGCAATCAAAACTGCGGCAAGACCACCCTGTTCAACCAGCTCACCGGCTCCAACCAGCATGTGGGCAACTTCCCCGGCGTCACCGTGGATCAGAAATCCGGTGAGGTCCGGGGGCAGAAAGACTGCACCGTCGTGGATCTGCCGGGCATCTACTCCATCCGGCCCTATACGCCGGAGGAGATCGTCACCCGGGACTTCATCCTGAATCAGAGGCCCGACGGCATTATCAACATCGTGGACGCCACCAACATTGAGCGGAACCTCTACCTCACCTTGCAATTGATGGAGATGCGCATCCCTATGGTGCTGGCGCTGAACATGATGGACGAGGTATCCGCCAACGGCGGCACCATCGATATCCAGGGCATGTCCAAGGCTCTGGGCATTCCTGTGGTCCCCATCTCCGCCGTGAAAAATGAGGGTGTGGACGAGCTGATCCGCATCGCGGTCAGCACCGCCAAAAACCGGACCTATCCCCAGGTATACGATTTCTGCACCCCTGGTCCCGTCCACCGCTGCATCCACGCGGTGGTCCACCAGATTGAAGACCACGCCGAGGCCGCCGGCCTCCCTGTCCGCTTTGCCGCCACCAAGCTGATCGAAGACGACCCGGACATCCGGGCGCGGCTGGAGCTGGACCAGAACGAGCTGGAGCTGATCGAACACAGCGTCCAGGAGATGGAGGCCGAGCACGGCATGGACCGCAACGCGGCCCTGGCGGATATGCGGTATGACTTTATTGAGGGCGTCTGCCGGGAGACGGTGGTCAAATGCCGGGAGTCCAGGGAGCGCCAGCGCAGTGAGGCCATCGACCGGGTGGTCACCAACAGGTATCTGGCCCTGCCCATCTTCTTCGGCATCATGCTGGCGATCTTCTACCTGACCTTCAATGTCATCGGCGCGTTTCTCTCCGATCTGCTGGCGGCCGGCATCGACACGCTGGCGGTTGCCGTGGACGCGGGCCTGACGGCCTACGGCTTGAACCCGGTGGTCCACAGCCTGGTGATCGACGGCATTTTCGCCGGAGTGGGCAGTGTATTGAGCTTTTTGCCCATTATCGTGGTCCTTTTCTTCTTTTTATCGATTTTGGAGGATACCGGATACATGGCCCGTGTGGCCTTCGTCATGGACCAGCTGCTGCGGAAGATCGGCCTGTCCGGCCGCAGCATCGTGCCGATGCTGATCGGCTTCGGCTGCTCGGTGCCCGCCATCATGTCCACCCGGACGCTGGCCTCCGAGCGGGACCGGCGGATGACCATCCTGCTGACGCCCTTTATGAGCTGTTCCGCCAAGATCCCCATCTACGCGGTATTCACCGCCGCGTTCTTCCCCGGCTGCGCGGCGCTGGTGATGATCGGCCTGTACTTAGGCGGCATCCTGGTGGGCATTCTGGCGGCCAAGATCCTGGGCGCCACCGCATTTCAGGGGAATCCGGTCCCCTTTGTCATGGAGCTGCCCAACTACCGCTTCCCCTCCGCCAAAAGCGTGGGCCAGCTGTGCTGGGACAAGGCCAAGGACTTTTTGACCCGGGCTTTTACCATCATCTTTGTGGCCACCATTCTGGTCTGGTTCCTCCAGACCTTTGACACCCGGCTGAACCTGGTGACGGACAGCGCCGACAGCCTGCTGGCCGCCGTGGGTGCCTGGATCGCCCCCCTGTTTGCCCCCCTGGGCTTTGGCGACTGGCGGGTATCCACCGCCCTGATCACCGGCTTCATTGCCAAGGAGTCCGTGATCTCCACCCTGGGCATCCTCACCGGCGCGGGCGCCGATGTGACGGTGGAAGCCCTCAGTTCCCTGTTCTCCACCGTGACTGCCATCAGCTTCCTGGTGTTCACCCTGCTGTACACGCCCTGCGTGGCGGCGATCTCCGCGGTGAAGCGGGAGCTTGGCTCCGGCTGGAAGGCGGCGGGCGTCGCCATCAGCCAGTGCTGTGTGGCCTGGGTGGTGTCCTTCCTGGTCTATCACATCGCTCTTCTGATCGCATAGGAGGTCCTTTATGCTGGAATTCCTGATTTTGGCCCTGCTGGGGGGCTGGCTGTTCCTGGCCCTCCGCTCCTGCCTCCGCCGGAAGGGCGGCTGCGGTTCCTCCTGCGACGGCTGCTGTTCAGCCTGCCGCGCCAACTGCCAAAAGCGATAAGCCATGATCCCCGGACCGAACGGTCCGGGGATCACGACTCTTCATAAGATCAGGGGCAGCAGCTGAAAAAGCTGCTGCCCCTGATTTGCATGTGTCATACTAAAACTTGTTAAAAAGCTTTTTATAGCGCCGGAGGCGCGTCAAGTTCTTATGAGACGCATTTTGCACCGTTTACGGTGCGAAATGGAAACGCACTTGTGCGTTTCCGTTCTTGATAAAACGAAATGGTTTTATCAAGAATTAGTATCAGGCAGCTGTCAACGGGGACGCGGCCCATCTGCCTGTTCCGGCTTATTTCTGCTCCTGCTTGAGCCGCTTTTTTGCCTCCTCCACGGTCTCGCCGTCTTTGGTCAGATAGCGCTCAACAAAGGCATCCTCCATTTTGGTATAGCCGTCTACAACGGTATCCTCAATTTTTTCAAAGGTGCCGACAACTTTTTCCGCGATTTTTTCATTCGCTTTTACGATTTTTGATTTTGCCATTCTGATCTATCCTTTCTTGATCCCTCTGATCGTCATGAAAATTCCCAGCATCAGTACAAATAAGCAAATACCAGCCCCTGTCAACGCGTTCATCAGCCGTACTTTTGCACTGTCTATCGCCCCGAAAGAGACCAGCATGGACCGCTGCAAGGTCAGGACCGACGCGGCCACCTCGGCATAGCTGATCGTGCGAATGACCGCCAGCAGCGGAGAGGGGTTCTTCCTCTGCCGCACAGCTCTGATGACCGCCATTGTGATTTTGTAAAAGGTATAGGCCGCGATGGTGATCATGGTGATCTCGCCATATTTTGCGGTGATGTTCTGCGACAGGCTGATGTAATTGACCGCCGCCAAAACAAGGCTCAACAGGACGAGCAGCACGCCGGACAGCTTCATCACAAAATACTCTGTATCATCAGACGCCGCGGCGCCGCCCCTGCGTTCACACAAAACGGCGGAGAGGCGCATGGTGCCTAAAACAGTGTAGTAGGCACACATCGTGATAAACCACACAGACATGCCGATCACGCCCAGCACACCATGGTACAGCGCATAGAGGAGATTCAGCAAAAAGCCGAGAGCCGCAGTCAAAACCATCCGGAATCGCTGTTCCCCGACGATCCGCCTCCCCAATTCCGTTTTTGCAAGCCGGTCGGCGGCGGCCCGCCTGACATTCACGCTTTTAAGCCCTTTGTTAAGGGGATCAGGCAAAGCAGGATGATGATCCCAATAAGGCCGATCACAATTCCCTCGATCATCTTGCCCCATACCATGCAGAAGCACATGCCAACACCCAGGGACAGCGCACCGATGATACCGACGATCATCGTTAAAACGGTCTTCCCTGAAATATGGATCGGCTCCTTATGCTCCATCCTTCTCCGTATGAGCAAGGTGATCAGCCCCAGCAGGATACCTATACACCCGAAAATGACCCCCGGCTGAAAAGCGTCCCACTCCGGGATCAGCGCCATGCACATGCCAAGGGCGAACAGCATCCCGCTGACTGTTCCCAGCATCACCGCAACAAAACTGCTTTTTTTCATGAAAGCACCTCCAATTTTTTATTAAAGCAACAGTTGTTGTTTTAATTTAAATGCAGTATAATACCTCTGATGTCTGAAAACAATCATCAATTCGCATACAAGTGTTGGAGTAAAGGGAGTTTTTATGAATACGCCGAATAACAAGAGAAGACGGGAGTCCATCGAAAAAATTGAAAGAGTCTTTGTCGAACTGCTGCAATCCAGGGAATTGGAGCAAATCAGCATATCGGATATCTGTAAAAAAGCGAAATTGAACCGCAGCACCTTTTACGCCAACTATGCAGATATTTATGAGCTGGCAGATTCCATACGGGACAGGCTGGAAAACAATCTGTCGGAGCTGTATAAAAGCGAGATCGCCACAGGTTTTGACAGCCATGACTATCTCAAGCTGTTCCAGCACATCAGGGATCACCAGATCTTTTACAAAACCTATTTCAAATTGGGATACGATGATAATTATAAGATCATCACGTATGATACGGCCCTTGCGAGCCAGCATTTTCAAAACCGTTTCGTCGAATACCATATGGAATTTTTCAAAAGCGGCATAACAAAGATCATCAAAATGTGGCTGCAAAATGGCTGCGTGGAGACGCCTGAAGAAATGTTTGGGATCATCCAGAGCGAATACCGGGGCCGCAAGGAATTTTTCTCTGAAAAATAGTAATTGCGTGTCCATGAGGTGCCGCCTGCCAAGCCATGCGATGCGCCGTCCGTGCACACGCGGTGTCCGCAGACCAGCATATAACAGAAGGCCGCTTCCGCCAAGGGCGGAAACGGCCTCCTGCTGCACTGTCATTCAGTTGGGCACGGCCTATCCGCGCAGGCGCGGCGCCGTGTGTATGTCAGGGCTGGGGCACCGGCAGGTGCCGCCGGCCTTTTTTGCAAAGGTTATCCCGCCTGATCCCGAATCGCCTGATCCCGGAGGATGGTGTAGACCTCGGAAATGTCGCTGATAGAGTAGGTGGCCTTCACATCCTTCGGCACATCTTTATCCCGGGATTTTGTCAGGTGGGAATGGATGTGGAACGTCACGGCAAAGCCCACGTTCTGCGGACCAATGACGTCCCGGGAGAAGGTATCTCCCACATAGGCGCAGGTAGAGGGCTCAGACTGCACCTGATTCAGGGAGACAAGGAAAATATTCGGGTCCGGCTTCCGGTAGCCGGTGACGGAGGACAGCGTCACATCCTGGAAGTAGTCCCGGATGCCGTACTCCTTCAGGATCCAAAACACTTGATACAAGCTGGCGGTGTTGCTGATCACGCCCAGCTTCATACCCATACCCTTCAAGCCCTCCAGCATCTCCGGGACGCCGGGGCGAAGGCTGCGGTGGTAATAGGTGACCTCCCACATGTGGGCAAGCTCTTCCGCAAAGGGCTTGACGGTCTCAAAATCCAGGCCGAATTCCGTCAGGACATAGCAGCCCCAGATCTCCTCCGGCTTTAATTCGCGGTTGGTAGGGCCGCGGTACGCGGCGTAGCGGTCCCAGCCGTCCGCCAGCTTTTTGACGGCGGTGGGAACATCCATGTCCACGGCGATCCCCTTTTCACGGAGAATGCGCAGGACCTCACGGGCGGACTCCTCACGGCTGGCGTCATCGGTATAGATGTCCTCCAGCGTGCCGCCCATATCAAACAATACAGTATCGATCATACGCTCACTGCCCTTTCCTAATTTCTGCCGCAGGCGCAGCAGGGGGCTTACGCTTCCAGTATCGGTAGTACAGGAATATGGACGAGCCGCCGCCCACAACAAGCGGAGGCAACACGAACATTCCGAACATTTGCAGGGTAAAGAGCTGGACCTCCCGCTCGCCTCTGGCGTCGATCAGCAGGGTGACCAGACAGGCCAGCATCAGCAAAAACAGCCAGAGATACGCCGCCGGCAGCAACCGCTTTTCCGTCCTGGATAAAAACCAGGTCAGACCGCAGATGGCCGCCCCGGCCACAGATGGTACCAGCCCCTCGATCAAATTCACGGCAAAAACAGGCAGTCCGGCGGTCAACGCATCCAACGGGTCCAGCAAAAAGAAGAACAACGCGCCGTAAACAGCGATAAATACCCAGCAAAGGCAGAAGGAATACAGCAGCAGCGTGCTCTTTACCTTGCCGTTTTCCGTCATCTGGAAAGCAGACCAGAAGCTCTCCGCCGCCTTGGTGACCTTTTCGTTATACGCTTTTTCCTCAATGGGGTTTCTGCCTGGCATGGTGTTCCTCCTTTAGAAAAGGCGGGCGGCCGATTTGGCCGCCCGCCCGGCGGAGCCGCATTCAGCGGCAAGATATTACATGTTGGGGTTCTTGCTCAGCCACAGGGTCCACATATCCTGCACGTCGGGATAGATGTTGTAAATGGCGTCCAGATCGTTGGCGCGGGCACCCAGTTCAGCCAGCTTGGCGGGGTTCCAGTCGTCCTCAACGTCGTCACGCAGCATCCAGTTTCCTTCCTTGGAGAAGGGCTTCAGGCCGCCGCTCTTGCCGTCGGCGCCGCCGGTAACGAAGCGGATGAACAGACGGGCACCGGCGGGGTTGTCGCAGCCCTTGACGGCGAACATGGACTCCATGTTCAGCAGTGCGTTGTAGGGAGTCAGGTTGAGGCACCATGCGATGTTGTAGCCGGACTCATCGCGGTTGCCGATCTTACCAGCGGAGGCCAGGGCCAGAGCGGGCTCTTCCTTGGTGGAGTTGTGAACAGCCAGCACCAGCTCATCGCCGTCGCCGATGAAGGTCATCTTGCACTGGCTGAAGCGCCACAGGTACTCAACACCGGCGTTGTTCTCGGGAACCTCAAAGGGGAAGGCGCTGGCGTCATAGGTATACTCCAGATCCTCGCCGTAGACGTCCTTGTAGGACTGGGCCATCTCGTCAGCGTAAGTAATGAAGCTGGCGAACAGGGACAGATAAGCGGTCTCCTGGCCGATCTCCTTGGCGTACAGGTGATACTTCTGGTTGCCGGCATCGTCCTTCTCGATGATCTGCCACCAGCTGGTGATGGGCTGGCCATCGGGGAACGCTTCGGTATTATAATACCAGAAAGCCTGAGAAGCGTACAGAGGATAGCTGAACTTCAGGTTGGCCTCATCGATGTGAGAGCAGATGTCGCGGGGATAGAAGGGTTCAATGATGCCCTGGTTGTAATACTCGAAGAACACGCTGCCGTTCACGTCCTTGGTCTGCAGGACGTCAGCGGTGATGTTGCCGGTCTCATTCTCGATCTGAGCCTTGCTCAGGACCTCGTCGGAGTCCAGGTCGGAAATCTCCAGCTTCAGCTCGGGATAGAGCTCATTCCAGCTGTCAGCGACCTTCATCATCTTGGAGGAGGTTGCATAGACGTTGATGGTGTCGGCACCGCCGGCGGCCTCTTCCTTGGCCATCTCGTAGAGCTGCTCGTCGGTCATGTCGCTCCACTCATCCCAGTAGGGACCATAGGTTTCCTCGCCGGTCTCCAGGTTCAAGCCCATGGGGAGCTTTTCCTCCGTGGCAGGGGCATCGCCGCCCTGCTCAGGAGCAGTGGTGTCGGCGGGCTTGTCACCGCCGCAGGCCGCCAGGCCAAGGACCATAATGCCGGCCATCAGAAGTGCAAAGAGTTTCTTTTTCATCGGGTCTTCTCCTTTCGTTTTTGAAACATGTAGGGATTCGCCGCTGGGTCATTTATAAACTCGCGGATCAAACCGCGCGCTTAATGAGACGGGTGGTTTCTTTATTATAAACGTTGATCTTATCCTGGTCAATGATAGCCCAGACCTTCTGATCCAGATCGTAGTGGACCTGGCCCAGCTCCTTCACCAGGAATTCCTCTTCACCGGCCTTCAGGGTGACGATGGTCTCGGAACCGGCGGGCTGGCTGGCATAAACGGTGACAGGCAGAGCGCCCTCCACAGGCTCCCGGGAAATGAGGATCTGCTCCGGACGGCAGGCCAGCACGCAGTCGAACTCGCCGCTGGCGGGCTTCTCTTCGTTGGTCAGGACGTCGGCGTCGAAGGTATGGCCGCCCAGCTCGCTCTTGACCACCAGCTGGCCGTTCTTCATCTCGGCCTTACCGGGGATCAGATTGATGCGGGGATTGCCGATGAAGTCGGCGGCCTCCAGGTCGATGGGGTTGTTGTACAGCTCCATAGGCGTTGCCACCTGATTCAGCTCGCCGGCCTTGAACAGGGCGATCTTGGTGGACATGGTCAGAGCCTCGGTCTGGTCATGGGTAACGTAGATGATGGTGGTGCCCAGCTCCTTGTGCAGACGCTGCAGCTCGGCGCGCATGTCGATACGAAGCTTGGCGTCCAGGTTGGACAGGGGCTCGTCAAGGAGCAGCAGCTTGGGGCTGGAGGCAACGGCACGGGCGATGGCCACACGCTGCTGCTGGCCGCCGGACAACTCCGTGGGATAGCGGTCCTTGTACATGTCGATCCGCATCATCTTCAGGGCATCCATGACGCGGCGGTCGATCTCCGCCTTATCCATCTTCTGGATCTTCAGGCCAAAGGCAATGTTGTTGTAGACCGTCATATGGGGCCACAGCGCGTAGGACTGGAACACCAGGTTCAGTCCCCGCTTGCTGGGTTCTGCGTAGTAGGCATCGTCTGCGTTGATCATCTCCACGCCGTCGATGGTCATGATACCGTTCTGGGGCTTCTCCAGGCCGGAGACCACACGCAGCGTGGTGGTCTTGCCGCAGCCGGAGGGGCCCAGCAGTGTCATGAAGTCGCCGTCCTCAATGGTGAGGTTGATGTCCCGCAGGACGTGGTTGCTGCCATAGAATTTATCAATATGTTTTAATTCGATACGACTCATATCATTCTTTCCTTTCTGTCAATAAACACAGTTCCCGCGATTACCAGCTCTTGCTGATGTCGGCACCACCGATCTTGTTGGCGGCGATGTAGCACAGCAGGATGAACAGCAGCACGCACACGGAGATGGCGTCGGACATCTGGTTGTACCCCTCCTGAGAGTAGGTGAAGGCCAGATAGGACATGGTCCGGGTGGTGGGGGTCATCATGATGATGATCAGGTCCAGTTCCTTGGCAATGGAGATGAACACCAGCATGAAGCCGGAGATGAAGCCGTTCTTTGCCAGAGGGATGATGATGGAGGCCATCCGCTTCCAGAAGCTGGCGCCGGCGATGTCAGCAGCCTCCTCCAGTTCCACGCTGATGGACAGCATGTTGGCGGTGCCGGACCGGCTGGCAAAGGGGAAGTGCTTGACCACGGAGGTCAGAACGATCAGGGTAAAGGTTCCGTACAGGGAGGGGATCAGGCCGCCCAGGTGGGGACGGCTGAACATGGAGAAATACATGGTGGAGAACGCCACGCCGCTCATCAGGTAGGGCACGAACACCAGCTGCTCGGTCAGGTTGCCGTACCACTTGCCGCGGCCGCGGGAGCTGATGTAGCCCAGGAACTGGCCGCAGAAGGCGGTCAGGATGGAGGCGATCAGTGTCAGGCGGACAGTGTTGAACACGGCGCTGGTGAACTCGGGATTGCGGAAGATACCGGGATAGTTGGTATACTTGGCAATGTCACCGGACTTGCCGATCCAGTTGTACAGCGTCAGGTTGTCCAGGCCGTAGCCGGCGCCGGTGGTGATCTGGAAGGTCTCCATGATCAGCACGAAGAAAGGCATCACCATAGCCAGGAACAGGAAGACGAACAGGAAGGCCATCATGGGCTTCTTGGCAACGCCCAGAGGCATCAGGGTGCTGCGGCCGCCCTTGCCGCCCACGGTGGCATAGGACTTGCGGACGCCGATGATGCGCTGGTTGCTCATCAGGATCAGAGCGGCCAGGCCGACCAGAATGATAGACATGCCGTAGCCAACGCCGCGGGGGCCCTGGTCGATAAACACGCGCATCTTGGTGGCCAGGGTGTAGTAGCCGATGCGGTTGCCCAGGTTGGCGGCCACGCCGTATGTACCGATGGACTTGGAGACCGTCATGACCAGCGCGGACAGCACGGAGGGCATAATCAGAGGCAGGGTGATATGGCGCAGGATCTGGGCCTTGTTGGCGCCCTGGATCTCACCCATTTCCTCCAGCTCGGAGTTAATGGAGCGGAGCGCGCCGGACACCTGGATGTAGGAGAACGCGTAATAGTGCATGGACATGCACAGGATGATGGCAATGGGACCGTAGGCCAGCCAGTCCGGGATCGGGATACCCAGGCCGCACAGGAAGCCCTCGGCGCCGCTGGTGGAGTTGCGGAACACAGCCAGCCAGGCCAGAGCCTTGGTCCAGGAGGGGATCATATAGGGGATGGTGACCAGCAGCCCCAGGACCTTTTTGCCGGGCAGGTCAGTGCGGATCATCAGCCAGGCCAGGACGGAACCCAGAGGCACGGAGATCAGGGTGGTCATGGCGCCGCAGAACAGGGAGTGCAGCAGGGGCTCCCACAGCACGGCCTTGGCCATGGCGCCCGACAGCATATACTTCCAATAATACAGAGTAAAATCGCCCACCGCAGTACCAGGGTTTCGGCGCAGCTCGGACTGGGCCATGGTGAAGGTGGACTTGACCATGGTCAACAGAGGAATGACGATCAGGCAGAACAGTACGATCAAGCTGACCAGCACGATCATGTTGAACGGGTTTTTCACCACGTTCAGGATCAGGTTTTTCAGCCTTGTTTTCGTCAAGGGTTTCTTGGGAAGATTTTTCTTTGACACGTTAACACCTCTTTCTGTCATTTGCCGGGAACCTCGCCTGTGACATTTTTCAGATTTTCTTTCCCTCACATCCATTTCTCGTCAGCGATTTGCACCTGGAGATTTTGATCAGAAATCTCCGTTTTGTGCAAACGTTTGCGTTTCGCTAGCCCAATTATAATGCTTTTCCTGTTGATTTGTCAATTGATATGTTGGCTATTTCGCATCCGTTTTTTTATGGATTTTCACAACTGTTGTTTAAAGTCGCCAGATTTTTACCGTTCATTTTCGTCATTCTGCTAATCACCGTTTAAAACGCGTCAAATTTTTTCGAACACGTTTTCACAGGTTTGCCGCCCGCTGGTCTCCGCAGTTCGGACTGGCCGCCCCGGTGTTCACCGACCGGTCTGTCAAAAACGAAGGCTCTTCCCTGTCAGCTCTCCGCCGGAGCCGTCCACTGGGCGGCATACAGGGCCGCGTAGATCCCCCCCGCCGCAAGAAGCTCCTCGTGCGTCCCCTGTTCCGCCACGCCGCCCTGGTCCAGCACCAGGATGCGGTCCGCATTGCGGACCGTGGCCAGCCGGTGGGCGATGACAAAGCATGTCCGTCCCTGCCGCAGACGCTCCATGGCGAGGCTGATCTCCCCCTCCGTCTCCGTGTCCACATTGGAGGTGGCCTCGTCCAGGATCACGATGTCGGCGTCCGTCAGCAGGCACCGGGCAATGGCCAGCAGCTGCCGCTGTCCCTTGGAGATGCCCGCGCCGCCGTCGGTGAGAACGGTGTCATATCCCTCCGGCAGAGAGGTGATGAAGCGGTGGATGCGGGCGGCCTTGGCGGCCTCCACGATCTGCTCCCGGGTGGCGCCGGGGGTGCCGTAGGCAATGTTCTCCGCCACCGTTCCGCCGAAGAGCCAGGTGTCCTGAAGCACCAGGGCCAGCCTGCGGCGCAGGCCGTCCCGGCTGTATGCCCCTACCGGCACGCCGTCGATGGTGATGGCGCCGCCCTGGGGCTCATAAAACCGCAGGAGCAGGGAGACCAGCGTGGTCTTTCCGGCGCCGGTAGGCCCCACCACCGCCGCCAGGCTCCCCGCCCGGACCTGGGCGGTGAAATCCTTCAGCACCGGCCGAAGCGGATCATAGCCAAAATCCACGTGATCAAAGGCGATATCGCCCCGGAAATGCTCCACCGGCACCGCGTCCGGCCGGTCCTCCGCCTCCGGCTGCTCGTCCAGCAGGTCCAGCACCCGCTCCGCTGCCGCCGCGCTGGCCTGCAGCTCGCTCAGGAGATTGGCCGCCTCCCGGATGGGGCCGGAGAATTTGCGGGAATACAGCACGAACGAAGAGAGGCTCCCCAGCGTCAGGCTGCCGCCCAGATACAGCACCGCGCCGAACATGCTGATGGCGGCCAGGGATACATTATTGATAAAGTTCACCGAGGGGCCCAGGGCCGCGCTGGCCCGGTCCGCCTGATAATACGCCTCGGAGGCCTCGCTGTTGTAGGCTTCGAACTGCCTGAGGTCCGCCTCCTCCACGCCATAGGTGCGGATGGCCCGCTGGCGGTCGATCCGCTCCTCCGCGAACCCATTCAGGGCGCCCAGCTTTTTGGAGCGCAGGCGGAACAGCGGATGGACCCGCTTCATCTGGAAGCTGGTCAGCACCGTGGACAGCGGCACGGTCACAAAAAACACCAGCGTCAGCCGGGGGGAGATCAGCAGCAGCATGACAAAGGAGCCCGCCACCGTCAGCGCGCTGGTGCCGATCTGCAGCAGATCTGTGGAAATGGTGGCGTTCACTGTATCCACGTCATAGCAGATGCGGCTGATCAGGTCCCCCGCCGGATGGGTGTCAAAATATTCCACTGGAAGCTCGCTCATGCGGTCAAACGCCGCCTTTCGTAGGTCATGGGACACCGCCTGCCCCACCTGGATCAGGCGTGCGGCGACGATATAGTTCAAAAGGGCCGACAGGCCGTAGCACGCCAGCATGCCCGCGCAGCTGCGGAACACGCCGGGAAAGTCCACCTTCCCCGCTTCAACGCCCACCGCGTCCACCGCCCAGCCGGACAGCAGCGGCGCCGCCAGGGCCAGCAGGTTCGTGGCGACCAGCAGCAATGGCAGAATGGTCAGCTGGACCGCATAGGGCCGCAGGAAGCGGGCCAGCCGCCGCAAAAGTCCTGCCTTCATGTCGCGGCACCTCCCATCTGCAGCTCCGCCATCCGGCGATACCGGCCGCAGGTCTCCATCAAATGTGTATGATCTCCCTGGGCCGTGATGACGCCGTCCTCCAACACCAGGATCCGGTCCGCCTCCCGCAGGGAGGCGATGCGTTCTGAGATCACCACCAGCGTGACGCCGGGGTGGTCCCGGCGGATGGCCTCGTGAAGGGCCGCGGCGGTGCGGTAATCCAGGGCGCTGTCCGCACTGTCCAGCACCAGGACCCCCGGCTTTGCCGCCAGGGCCCGGGCGATCAGCAGCCGCTGCCGCTGGCCGCCGGAGAGGTTCGCCCCCCGGATGTCCAGCTGCGTATCCAGCCCGTCGGGCAGTTCCTGGATGAATTCCCATGCCTGGGCGGTTTTCGCGGCAGCGGTCACATCCTCCCGGGACAGCCCCCGGAGGAAGGAGATGTTTTCGTAAACGCTGTCGTGCAGGAGGGCCTCGTTCTGGAACACCACGCCGAAACGGCCCCGCAGGTCCTCCCGGGACAGGGACGCCGCGTCCCGGCCCCCGACCCAGACCACGCCCTCGTCGGCGTCATACAGCCGCAGAAGCAAAGACACCAGCGTGGTCTTGCCGCTGCCGGTGGGGCCTAAAATACCAAGCATCTCACCTTTGCGCAGGGTAAAATCCGCATCCGCCAGCTCCTTCTCCACGCCCAAATAGGAGAAAGACACATGCTCCATCCCCAGCTCCGCTCCGGACACAGCCTCGGAGCGCCGCACGGTCTGGCCGGTGGGAGCCTGCAGGATCTCCTCGATCCGGCGTGCGGAGGCCATGCCCTTGCTGATCTTCACAAAGATCTTCGCCATGCCCAGCGTTGCGTTCTGGATCAACGCGAAATAGGACAGAAACGCCACGATCTGGCCGGCGGCCATCCGCCCCTCCTGCACCCGGAACGCACCCACGACCACCACCAGCACCAATCCGGTATTCAGGAAAAAACCCGTCAGTGGATTGGCCGCCGCCATGACGCAGCCGGCGGTCTCCTCCGTATGGCGGGCGGATGCGTTGGCTGTTTCAAACCGCGCCCGCTCCTGCTCCTGGCAGGCCAGCGCCTTGATGACCCGGACGCCGGAGGCATTTTCCCGGATCATGCGCACCACTGTATCCACCGCCGCCTGGGCTTTCGTATAGTGGGGAATGCCCCGCCGTGTCACAGCCCAGATGGTAAAAAAGGTCAGGACGCATACCACCAGCTGCACCAGTGCCAGGACCGGCTCCTGCAAAAAGGTCAGCACCAGGCCGCCCAGCACCAGCATGGGTGCCCGAATGCCGCCCCGCTGGAGTTTGTCGAACATCTGGTGGACATGATAGGTATCATTGGTCAGCCGGGACACCAGAGAGGACACGGAGAAGCGGTCCATCTGTGCGCACGAAAGCCGTTCCGTCCGGCTGTACAGGTCGTTCCGCAGCTCCCGGACCATCTCCATGGAGACCCAGGCGGCCATTCGGTTGGCCGTGATATTGCAGAAAGCCGCTGAGAACGCCAGCACGGCCATCACGCCGCCGGCCTTCCAGATCGCATCCATGTCCCCCGCCGGGACATAGACATCGATGATCCGGGCCAGCAGCAGCGGCAAGGCCAGCTCCAAAATCGCGGCTGTGAACTTGATGGCAACGCCAATCGTCACCCGGCGCGCAAAGGGCCGCAGATATCCCAGCACGGTCCGCATATTCGGCCTCCTAACTCAAACGTTTACATTTCATATATACAGAATAGCAACACCGGGTCCGCAAGTCAATCCGCAATTTGTTGCGGCAATCAACTATTTTTTTTACAGCACCCGCCAAACTTCTGGACTGTATCTCCACAAAAAACACTTGTCCATCCCAGAAAACAGTTTTTTTGTCTGATTCCTCCATATTTCAATAGGTGCCTCCGTGAATTATGTGAATTTTGACGGTCTCAGAGTGGTTGACATTCCCGCATTCAACCGTTAAAATGAAAAACAACTTGAAGCCCGCTTGGAAAGGAGCTGACCACAATGATGAATCGCCATATGAACGCCTATACCGCTATGATGTCTCATTGCGCGTCTGCTTCCACAGGCGCTTCCAGTTCCTGCGCTTCTTCCGCCTCTATGCAGGCTTCCGCCAATACTGCTATGACTCTGATTCTGGGCGCCATGATCATGGCGTCCATTATTATTTGCGCGATTATTTGCCTGTCCATTCTGGGCATCGCTCTGGTACTGTTGGTCCAGGTACTGCTGGTAGTCCTGCTGGTAGGGAGAATGTTTGAAACGCCAAAGGCGAGTTTGTGCGCTTGACTGTTTTGATACAGTAAAGCGGCTCCGCTGATGGCGGGGCCGCTTTTTTGTATAATATCTTATCTGCAAAAGGAGAAAACATGATGAAGAAGAAGTTTTTTGCCCTCATGATGGCCATGGTCATGGTCCTCAGTCTGGCCGCCTGCGGCGGCGATTCCGGCACGACCGACACACCGGACAGCACCGATGCCCCGGAAAACACCGGCACAGAAGCCACCGGCGCCGCTTTCAAGCTGGGCGGCACCGGCCCCCTGACCGGCGGCGCCGCCATCTACGGCAACGCGGCCAAGAACGGCGCCCAGATCGCCGTGGACGAGATCAATGCCATGGGCGGCATCCAGTTCGAGCTGAAGTATGAGGATGACACCCACGACGCCGAGAAGGCCGTCAACGCCTACAACGCCCTGAAGGACTGGGGCATGCAGATCTCTCTGGGCTCCGTCACCTCCAAGCCCTGCGAGGCCACCTCTGCCGAGACCTATGCCGACCGCGTCTTCGCCCTGACGCCCTCCGCCTCCTCCACCGGCACCATTGAGGGCAAGGACAACATGTTCCAGATGTGCTTCATGGATCCCAACCAGGGCACCGCTTCCGCCCAGTACATCGCCGACAAAGGCTTAGGCGCCAAGATCGCCGTCATCTGGAAGAACGATGATCCCTATTCCAAGGGCATCCACGACACCTTTATCGCCAAGGCCGCTGAGCTGGGCCTGCAGGTCGTCTCCGACACCACCTTTGCCGACGGCAATGACACCGACTTCTCCGTCCAGCTCTCCGATGCTCAGAGCAACGGCGCCGACCTGGTGTTCCTGCCCATGTACTATCAGCCCGCCTCCCTGATCCTGGCCCAGGCCAATTCCAAGGGCTACACCCCCAAGTGGTTCGGCGTGGACGGCATGGACGGCATCCTGACCATGGATGGCTTTGACACCGCTCTGGCCGAGGGCGTCATGCTGCTGACTCCCTTCAACGCCGACTCCACCGACGAGCGCACCGCCGCCTTCGTCGCCAAGTATCAGGAGCAGTTCGGCGAGATCCCCAACCAGTTCGCCGCCGACGCTTATGACTGCGTGTACGCCTACAAGCAGGCCCTGGAGGCCGCCGGTGCCACGCCCGACATGAGTGCCGAGGAGCTGTGTGACCTGATGATCGCCCAGTTCACCTCCATGACCTTCGACGGCCTGACCGGCGAGAGCATGACCTGGGACGCCAGCGGCGCTGTGTCCAAGAGCCCCAAGGGCATGGTCATCGAGAACGGCGCTTACGTCGGTCTGGACTGATCCCGTATCCCTCGCACCCCATCCCGGCTCCGGAGCCGGAGAGGCTGACACGGCCTCTCCGGCCCCCGCCCGGATAACAGCGCGTATCTGAAAAGGACCGGCAGGACCGGTGTTTTTCAGATACGCTCTGTCGGCGTCACCAAGGCTTTCCGCGGCGGCGCAGGATCGACCCTCAAACAAACATAGAGAGGTGTTACTTCATGACCTTTTTGAATTTTCTGATCAGCGGGATCAGTCTGGGCAGCATCTACGCCATCATCGCCCTAGGCTATACCATGGTCTACGGCATTGCCAAGATGCTGAACTTCGCCCACGGCGACGTGATCATGGTAGGCTCCTATATCTGCTTCTTTGCCGTCTCCCGCTACGAGATGCCCCTGCTGGCCGGCGTGGTCCTGGCCATGGCGGTTTGCACGGTGCTGGGCATCGTGGTGGAGCGGCTGGCCTACAAGCCCCTGCGGCAGGCGCCCTCCCTGGCGGTGCTCATCACCGCCATCGGCGTCAGCTACTTCCTGCAGAATGCCGCGCAGCTTCTCTGGACCTCCAGCCCCAAGGTGTTCCCCAACGCTTTCGTCATCAAGAGTGTGGACAGCCAGGGAGTTGAGACGGTCAAAACCGGCATCCAGCTGTTTGACGGACAGCTGAATATCTCCTATGTGACACTGGTCACCATCGCGGCCTGCGTCATCATCATGGCAGGGCTGACGCTGTTCACCACATATACCAAGATGGGAAAGGCCATGCGGGCCTGCTCCGAGGACAAGGGCGCCGCCCAGCTGATGGGCATCAACGTCAACGGCACCATCTCCATGACCTTTGCCATCGGCTCCGCCCTTGCCGCCATCGCCGGTGTGCTGCTCTGCTCCGCCTACCCCACGCTGGTCCCCACCACCGGCTCCATGCCCGGCATCAAGGCATTTACCGCCGCCGTGTTCGGCGGCATCGGCTCCATCCCTGGTGCTCTGCTGGGCGGCATTCTGCTGGGCATCATCCAGATCTTTACCCAGGCTTATATCAGTACGCAGCTGGCCGACGCGGTGGTGTTCGCCGTGCTGATCGTGGTGCTGCTGGTGAAGCCCGCCGGACTGCTGGGCAAGCAGATCCGGGAGAAAGTGTGAGGTGGCAGAGATGAAAGCATTGAAACTGAACAAGACCACCCGCCGGAATTATCTGACCTACGCGCTGGTCATCCTGGCCTATGCCATTCTCCAGATCATGGGCAGCACAGGCTCCCTCAGCTCCTCTCTGAAAGGCATGCTGGTCCCCATCTGCGCCTATGTGGTCATGGCCGTCTCCCTGAATCTGACGGTGGGCGTGCTGGGCGAGCTGTCCCTGGGACACGCGGGCTTCATGAGCGTGGGCGCCTTTACCGGCGTCACCGTGGCCGTCGCCCTGCAGGATGCCATTCCCGCCGCGCCGGTACGCATGGTCATTGCCCTCATCGTGGGCGCCGCCTTCGCGGCCCTGGCGGGATTTCTCATCGGCATCCCGGTCCTGCGGCTGAACGGCGACTACCTTGCCATCGTGACTCTGGCCTTTGGCGAGATCATCAAGAGCATTTTTAACAACCTCTATGTGGGTGTCGACGCCGGGGGGCTCCACATGAGCCTTCTCAGCGACAAGACAAACCTGGCTGATGGCGGCAGACTGATCATCGGCGGCCCCATGGGCATCGGCGGCATCCAGAAGATCTCCACCTTTACCGCCGGCTTCCTGCTGGTGATGGTCACGCTGGTCATCGTGTTCCATCTGGTGAACAGCCGCGCCGGACGGGCCATCATGGCCATCCGGGACAACCGGATCGCCGCCGAAAGCGTCGGCGTCAATATCACAAAATACAAGATGATGGCCTTCGTCACCTCCGCCGCGCTGGCCGGTTCCTCCGGCGTCCTCTTCGCCATGAACTACTCCACCATCGTGGCCAACAAGTTCGACTTTAACACCTCCATCCTGGTGCTGGTGTTTGTGGTGCTGGGCGGCCTGGGCAATATGCTGGGCTCCATCATCGCCGCCGCCGCGCTGACCATCCTGCCGGAGGCCCTGCGCCAATTCTCCGACTACCGGATGCTGGTGTACGCCATCGTACTGATCCTGGTCATGCTGGCAACCAACAATCCCACTTTCAAAGCATTTTTCAGCCGGTTCAAGCCCGGTAACCGTTCCGGAAAGGAGGCGGCCTGATATGTTTTCCAAACTCGTTCCCGTTCCCTCCAGCAGTATGATCCCGGACCGCGATATCGATAAGAGCCCCATTCTGGAGTGCATCAATCTGGGCATTACCTTTGGCGGACTGAAAGCGGTGGAGGACTTCAACCTCACCATTGGCCGCACGGAGATCGCCGGTCTCATCGGCCCCAACGGCGCCGGCAAGACCACGGTGTTCAATCTGCTCACCAAGGTCTATCAACCCACCAAGGGCACGATCCTGCTGGACGGCAGGGACACCCACGGCATGAACACCATGCAGGTGAACCGGGCTGGCATCGCCCGCACTTTCCAGAACATCCGCCTGTTCTCCAACCTGTCCGTGGAGGACAACGTGAAGATCGGCATGGACGCCCATATGCATTACAACATGTGGAGCGGCATCTTCCGCCTGCCCAGCTATTGGAAGGAGGAAAAGACCGCCCACTCCCGGGCGCTGGAGTTGTTGAGTCTGTTCAATATGGCAGATCTGGCTGACGTCAAGGCCGGCTCCCTGCCCTACGGTGCCCAGCGCCGCCTGGAGATCGTCCGCGCACTGGCGACGAATCCCGCCTTGCTGCTGCTGGATGAACCCGCGGCGGGCATGAACCCCTCCGAGACCGCGGAGCTGATGGAGAACATCCGTAAGATCCGGGATACTTTCCAGATCGCCATTCTGCTGATCGAGCACGACATGAATCTGGTCATGAATATCTGCGAGGGCATCTGCGTGCTGAACTTCGGCCGCGTCATCGCCAAGGGAAGCCCCGCCGATATCCAGTCCAACCCGGCGGTTATCGAGGCGTACCTCGGCAAACAGAAGGAGGCGTGAGCATGGAACCGATCTTAAAAGTTGACGATATCAACGTCTATTACGGCAGCATCCACGCCATCAAGGGCATCTCCTTTGAGGTCAACCAGGGGGAGATCGTCACCCTGATCGGCGCCAACGGCGCCGGCAAGTCCACCACCCTGAACACCATCTCCGGCCTGCTGCGCAGTAAGACCGGTTCCGTTTCCTTCATGGACGAGTCCCTGGCAAAGATCCCCTGCCACAAAGTGGTCTCCAAGGGGCTGGCCCTGGTGCCGGAAGGCCGCCGCGTTTTCCTGCAGATGACGGTCCAGGAGAACCTGGAAATGGGCGCCTACACCCGCAGCGGCAAGGCGGTGGAGGAGGACCTGGAAAAGGTCTATGTCCAGTTTCCCCGGCTGAAGGAGCGCTTCAAGCAGGTGGCCGGCACCCTGTCCGGCGGTGAGCAGCAGATGCTGGCCATGGGCCGCGCGCTCATGAGTCAGCCCAAGCTGCTGATGCTGGATGAGCCCTCCATGGGCCTGGCGCCCATTCTGGTGGAGCAGATCTTTGAGATCATCCAAAACCTGCATAAGGCCGGCACCACCATCCTGCTGGTGGAACAGAACGCCCAGGCCGCCCTCTCCGTGGCGGACCGCGGCTATGTCCTGGAGACCGGCAAGATCGTGACCAGCGGCACCGGCAAAGAACTGCTGGCAAGCCCCGCCATCAAAAAAGCCTATCTGGGCGGTTGATATGCAAACCATCCATGTGAAAAAGTGGGAGAGCATCTGCTCTCCCACTCAGCTTGTCGAAAAAGTCTTTTCGACAAGCTGCTTAAGATTTCAGAACTTTTAAAAAGTTCTGAAATCTGTTGATTTGAATAGCGCAGGGCACCCTTCCTGGGTTCCCCGCGCACA
>JAETOQ010000014.1 GCA_021771635.1 Oscillospiraceae bacterium
CTGCTTGTAAGAATATGCGGTCGGCAGACCGTTTCACCGCGCCTTGAGGCGCGGCCAATATCACGCCCTTATAGGGCGAGTGCAGGCCACCCGTTATACGGGTGGTCCTGACTTACCGGAATGAAGCGGTCAGCTTCTCTGATTGCCGCCGTTGGTGGTATCCTTCAGCAGCACATCGTGCGCGCCGCCGCACCCCACGGGACAAATCCCGTGGGGACCCCGCATAGGACTCAAATGGTCAGGCAAAGCCCGCCCATTTCAAGGTTTTGCTGCGCAAAACGCTTGGACGCGCTGCCGCGCGAGGTGAAAGCCGGCGTCCGCTATAAAAAATCGGTCAGCTTCTCTGATTGCCGCCGTTGGTGGTATCCTTCAGCAGCACGTCATGAGCGCCGCCTTCCACGATGGAGACGGAGGACACCAGTGTCAGCTTGGCCTTTTCCCGCAGTTCGGGGATGGTCAGAGCACCGCAGTTGCACATGGTGGAGCGGACCTTTGCCAGGGTGGTGGCCATGCCGTCGGACAGAGCGCCGGCGTAGGGGACGTAGGAGTCCACGCCCTCCTCAAAGGAGAGCTTTGCCGCGCCGCCCAGGTCATAGCGCTGCCAGTTCCGGGCGCGGGCGCTGCCTTCGCCCCAGTATTCCTTCATATAGCTGCCGCCGATCAGGACTTTGGCGGAGGGGCTTTCATCGAACCGGGAGAAGTACCGGCCCAGCATGCAGAAGTCCGCGCCCATGGCAAGGGCCAGGGTGATGTGGTAGTCCTGGACGATGCCGCCGTCGGCGCAGATGGGCACATATACGCCGGTCTCTTCGAAATACTTGTCCCGCTCAGCGGCCACGTCGATAACAGAGGTGGCCTGGCCCCGGCCGATGCCCTTGGTCTCACGGGTGATGCAGATGGAGCCGCCGCCGATGCCGATCTTCACGAAGTCCGCGCCGGCGTCCGCCAGGAAACGGAAGCCCTCGCCGTCCACCACGTTGCCCGCGCCCACCTTCACGGTGTCGCCGTAGCGCTCCCGGATCCACTCCAGGCAGCGCTTCTGCCAAACGGAGTAGCCCTCGGAGGAGTCCATCACCAGCACGTCCGCACCGGCTTCCACCAGGGCGGGGACACGCTCAGCGTAGTCGCGGGTGTTGATGCCCGCGCCCACCACGTAGCGCTTCTGGCTGTCCAGCAGCTCCAGGGGATTGCCCTTGTGGGAGTCATAGTCCTTGCGGAAGACAAAGCTCACCAGATGCCCGTCCTTGGAGACAATGGGCAGGGCGTTGAGCTTGCGGTCCCAGATGATGTCGTTGGCCTCTTTCAGACTGGTGCCCTCGGGGGCGTAGATCACCCTTTCAATGGGTGTCATGAATGCCGTGACGGGGGTGGTGGTGTCCATGCGGCTGACACGGTAGTCCCGGCTGGTCACCAGGCCCAGCAGCTTGCCGGTGCCGGTGCCGTCGTCGGTGACGGCCATGGTGGAGTGGCCGGTGCGCTCCTTCAGCGCCAGCACATCTGCCAGAGTGTCGTCCAGCCGCAGGTTGGAGTCGCTGAACACGAAACCGGCCTTGTAATTCTTGACCTTGCGGACCATCTCCGCCTGCTGGTCGATGGGCTGGGAGACGTAGATGAAGGCGATGCCGCCCTCCTTGGCGAGGCCAATGCCCATCTTCTCGCCGGAGACGGACTGCATCACGGCGGAGACCATGGGGACATTCATGGTCAGGGGGCATTCCTCGCCCTTCTTGAACCTTACCACCGGGGTCTTGAGGGAGACATTGGCGGGGATGCAGTTTTCATCGGAATAGCCGGGGACCAGCAGATATTCACTGAAAGTATGAGAGGGTTCACTGAAAAAGTATGCCATGCGGCCACCTCATTTCAAAAATTTGATGGGTTGGGTCAGAGATCCAGCTTCATAAAAATCGTGGTTTCTATTGGACTGTCATTGTAACAAGGAATTTCGTAAAAGTCAAACTGCCGGTAAAGACGGATGGCGCTTTTCAGAAAGGGCAGCGTATCCAGCAGCATATGGCGGTAGCCAGTGGCGCGGGCGTCATCGATGACCTGCTGGATCAGGCGGCTGCCGATCTGGCAGCCCCGGAAAGCCGGCCTGACATACAGCCGCTTCATTTCACAGGTCTCGTCATCGATTTTTCGTAAGGCGACGCAGCCAGCCGCCCTGCCGCCGCAGCGGGCAATATACAGCCGCCCAGCGGGCAGGCCGTACTTCTTTTTCAAATGCAGCACTTCATCCTCGTAATTCTGAATGTCCAAATAAACTTGGAAATCGGGGTTTTCCGCCAGAAGCATGCCGGTGTATTCGGAAAACAGCCGGCCGACTTCCTCTGGAGAATCATACGCGAGAGATAACGTGACATCCATGGAAACAGACTCCTCCCATTGATTGTGCCCACTCGTTACCGCTTTGATGAATCGCTGCGGTCAAATGCTGAAATAGTCCTTGGCGGATTCGAACAAATGCAGGTCGTAGTCGCCGGGGACGTTGCGGTACAGTCCGGGGCCGACGCGCTCGGCGTGGCCCATCTTGCCCAGAACACGGCCGTCGGGGGAGAGGATGCCCTCCACCGCCCAGGCGGAGCCGTTGGGGTTGAAGTCCACATCCATGGTGGGCGCGCCGTTCAGGTCCACGTACTGGGTGGCGATCTGACCGTTTTCGGCCAGCTTTTCCAACAGCTCGGGAGCGCAGAGGAACCGGCCCTCGCCGTGGGAGATGGGTACGCTCACGATGCCGCCCACCTGCACCCGGGACAGCCAGGGGGAGCGGTTGGAGGCGACGCGGGTGCGGACGATCTTGGACTGGTGGCGGCCGATGACGTTGTAGCTCAGGGTGGGGCAGGTCTCATCGGTATCGATGATCTCACCGTAGGGCACCAGGCCCAGCTTGATCAGCGCCTGGAAGCCGTTGCAGATGCCCAGCATCAGGCCGTCCCGGTTTTTCAGAAGGTCGTGGGTGGTGTCCTTCACCGCGGGGTTGCGGAAGAAAGCGGTGATGAACTTGCCGGAACCGTCCGGCTCGTCGCCGCCGGAGAAGCCGCCGGGGATGAAGATGATCTGGCTCTCCCGGGCCGCCTTGGCGAACCGCTCCACGGAGTCGGCCACGCCCTGGGCGGACTGGTTGTTCAGCACTAGGATCTCCGGTTCCAGTCCGGCGCGAAGGGCGGACCGGGCGCTGTCGTATTCGCAGTTGCTGCCGGGGAACACAGGGATCAGCACCCTGGGACGGGCGATGCCGGCCTTGGGGGCGGTGCGGCTTATGGCGGGAGCCTCCAGCACGGGAACGGCCTCAAGGGCCGTGGCGGTGCGGTTGGGGTAGACGTCCTCCAGTACCCCCTCGTTCAGAGCCAGCAGTTCGCCGATGGAGGCGCTGTCGCCGCCGATGGTGATGACAGGCTCGGCGGTGGTGACGCCCAGCTTGAGGGCACAGTCCACATCCTCCGTCAGCTCCGCCACGATGGCGCCGGGGACCGGCAGCTCCCAGTCCGTCTCCACATCAGCGGAGGCAAAACCGATGCCGTTGCCGAAGGACATGTTCATAATGCCCTCGGCGATGCCGTTTTCAACGGCCCAGGCGGCCTTCACGGTTCCGGCGGCGCACAGGGCGTGGAAAGCATCCCAGCAGGCCCGCAGGGCACCGGCGCTGTCATCCTCGGGGACAAACAGACAGACGGGATGGCCCGCCTCCTTGAACTCCGGAGACAGCACCTCGCCGGCCTTGGCGGGGGCGATGGCAAAGGAGATGAGGGTGGGAGGCACGTCCCGGTCCAGGAAAGAGCCGGACATGGAGTCCTTGCCGCCGATGGCGGCCACGCCCAGGTCCAGCTGAGCATCCAAAGCACCCAGCAGGGCGGAGAAAGGCTTGCCCCAGCGCTGGGGGTCCTCCCGGAGCTTTTCAAAGTATTCCTGGAAGGTCAGGTAAGCCTGATGGAAGTCACAGCCGGAGGCCGTCAGCTTGGCGATGGAGGTGACCACGGAGCGGTAAGCGCCCGCATAGGGGTCCACGCACATCTGATCCGGATCAAAGCCCCAGGCCATGACGGAGCAGTCCTCCGTCTCCTGGCCGGGCAGAACGGGCAGCAGGGCGGCCATCGCCTGGGCGGGGGTGCGCTGATTTCTGCCGCCGAAGGGCATCAGCACGGAACCGGCGCCGATGGTGGCGTCGAACCGCTCAGCCAGCCCCCGGCGGGAGGCGGATTTCAGACTGGCGGCCATCTCCCGCAGGGACTTCTTGGAACCCTGCCCCAGGGCGGAGCGGTCCTTGGACTCCACGGAGACGGTGGTGTGCTTGTCGGCGCCGTTGGTGTCCAGGAAGGCGCGGCTCAGGTCCACGATGGTGTTCCCGTTCCACTTCATGACCATCCGGGGACTCTTGGTGACCACAGCCACCTGATAGGCCTCCAAATTTTCTTTTTCAGCGGCGGCGATGAAGGCGGCGGCGTTCTCAGGGGCCACCACCACGGCCATCCGCTCCTGGGATTCGGAGATGGCAAGTTCGGTGCCATCCAGGCCCTCGTACTTCTTGCGCACGGCATCCAGACTGATCTCCAGGCCGTCCGCCAGCTCGCCGATGGCGACGCTGACGCCGCCGGCGCCGAAGTCGTTGCAGCGCTTGATCATCCGGGTGACCTTGCCATCCCGGAACAACCGCTGGATCTTCCGCTCCTCGGGGGCGTTGCCCTTCTGGACCTCGGAGGCCATGGTGGTCAGGGACTTGCGGTTGTGGCTTTTGGAGGAGCCGGTGGCGCCGCCGATGCCGTCCCGTCCGGTGCGGCCGCCCAGCAGGATGACCACATCGCCGGGGGCGGGGCGCTCCCGGACCACGTTCTCGGCGGGGGCGGCGCCGACGACGGCGCCGACTTCCAGGTGCTTGGCAATGTAGCCAGGGTGATAGACCTCGGAGACGATGCCGGTAGCAAGGCCGATCTGATTGCCGTAGGAGGAGTAGCCCGCCGCGGCGGTCTGGGCCAGCTTCCGCTGGGGCAGCTTGCCGGGGATGGTCTCGCTGACCGGGGTGCGGGGGTCGCCGCAGCCGGTAAGGCGCATGGCCTGATACACGTAGGCCCGGCCGGACAGGGGGTCCCGGATGCAGCCGCCGATGCAGGTGGCCGCGCCGCCGAAGGGCTCGATCTCCGTGGGGTGGTTGTGAGTCTCGTTCTTGAACATCAGCAGCCAGTCCTGTTCCTCCCCGTCCACCGTGGCGGTGACGTGAATGGAGCAGGCGTTGATCTCCTCACTCTGGTCCAGATTCTGGAGCAGGCCCCGCTTTTTCAGCACTTTTGCGCCGATAGTGGCCATGTCCATCAGTGTCTGGGGCCGGAGGGCGGCCTTTTCAGGGCCGTAGACCTCCTCCCGGGCGGCGAGATAGCGCCGGTAGGCGGCCTTCGTCTCCTCGTCCAGGATCTCCACGGAATCGATGTGGGTGGAGAAGGTGGTGTGGCGGCAGTGGTCGGACCAGTAGGTGTCCACCACCCGGATCTCCGTAATGGTGGGGTCCCGGTGCTCGTCGTCCCGGAAGTGGGCCTGGAGGAATTTCAAATCGTCCAGGTCCATGGCCAGGCCCAAAGAGTCCAGCAGGGCGGCAAGGCCCGCCTCGCTTAGCGCGGTGAAGCCGGTGATGGTCTCCACGGTAGTGGGGATGTCATATTCCATTTTCAGTGTCTCCACCGGCTCCAGACCCGCCTCCCGGGCCTCCACGGGGTTGATGACATAGCGCTTGATCTTGTCCACGTCGGCGGGAGTCAGCTCGCCGGAGAGCAGATAGACCTTGGCGGTGCGGACAGCGGGGCGGTCCCCCTGCGTCATCAGCTGGATGCACTGGCTGGCGGAGTCCGCCCGCTGGTCAAACTGGCCCGGAAGATACTCCACCGCGAAAGCGGTGTGATCCCCGGCGGGCAGGGCGGCGGTGGCGTCGTCCACCTGAGGCTCGGAGAACACGGTCTGCACGGCCCGGTGGAACACCTCTTCGTCCAGGCCCTCCACATCATAGCGGTTGACGAGCCGCAGGCCGGTCAGGGCGGAGATGCCCAGCAGGGAGCGCAGCTCGTTCAGGAGTCCCGCGGCCTCCTGCCGCAGGGCGGGCTTTTTCTCTACATAAATGCGTCTTACCATTTACTGTCCCTCCATCGCGGCCAGCGCACGGCGGCCGATGTCATGGCGCAGGTATTTGCCCTCGAAATCCACGGTTTCGGAGGCGGCGTAGGCGTCCGCCAGGGCTTCCTTCAGGGAGGGAGCCGCGGCGGTGACGCCCAGCACCCGGCCGCCGCTGGTGACCAGACGGCCCTCGGTGTCCAGCTTGTCGCCGGCGTGGTAGATGGTGACGTTGGCGGGCAGGCGCTGGGGGAAGGTCATCACCTTTCCCTTTTCGTAATGACTGGGATAGCCGCCGGAGGCGAGAATGACGCAGGCGGCGGCGCCGTCGGACCATTCCACCTCCAGCTGGCCCAGAGTTTCGTTCTCCACCGCCTGCATGATGGTCAGCAGGTCGGTCTTCAGCAGGGGCAGGACCACCTGCGTCTCCGGGTCGCCGAAGCGGCAGTTGTACTCGATGACCTTGGGGCCGTCGGGGGTGATCATCAGGCCGAAGTACAGGCAGCCCTTGAAGGGGCAGCCCTCCGCCCGCATGGCCGCCAGGGTGGGCAGGAAGATGGTGTCCATACAGACCTGGGCGACTTCGGCGGTGTAATAGGGGTTGGGGGCCACGGTGCCCATGCCGCCGGTGTTGAGGCCGGTGTCGCCGTCCCCGGCCCGCTTGTGGTCCATGGAGGACACCATGGGGCGGATGGCGGTGCCGTCGGTGAAGGCCAGCACGCTGACCTCCGGGCCGGTCAAAAATTCCTCAATGACGATCTCGTTGCCGGAATCGCCGAAGGCCTTGTCCTCCATGATGGTCTTGACGGCGGCCTCGGCCTCCTCCAGGTTCTGAGGGATCAGCACGCCCTTGCCCAGCGCCAGACCGTCGGCCTTGATGACGGTGGGGAAGGAGGCGGTCTTCAGGTATTCCAGCGCCTTGGCGGGATCGTTAAAGACCTCATAACCGGCGGTGGGGATGCCGTATTTCTTCATCAGGTTCTTGGAAAAGACCTTGCTGGCCTCGATGCGGGCGGCCCTGGCGTTCGGACCGAAGCAGGGGATGCCCGCCTCATGGAGCCGGTCCACGCAGCCCAGGGCCAGGGGGTCGTCCGGCGCCACCACGGCGAAATCGATGGCGTGGGACTTGGCAAAGTCCACGATGGCGGGGAGGTCCTTGGCGCCGATCTCCGGCACGCAGACGGCGTCCTGAGCGATGCCGCCGTTGCCGGGGAGAGCATAGATAGTCTCCACCGCGGGATTCTCTTTCAGCTTTTTGATGATAGCGTGTTCGCGGCCGCCGCCGCCAACGACGAGAAGTTTCATAGTGTTGGAGTCCTCCTTGCAAAGAAGTTTGCCGAAGGCAAATGATTGAGATCATGCTCGCCGCGCCCTCTGAGCTCCTCCGCAAACCAGCGCAGCACCCGCAGGGGGCACGCCGCATCCGTAAGGCACTAAAGTGCCAACGGCTGCGCAGCGTTTGCGGAGGAAAACGAGGAGCAGCGGAATGAGGGAGCTTTTGGCAGATGCCAAAAGCGAGGGATATGGAGCTTGCGCATAAGCCCCGGTCCTCCGACGCAAACCAGCGCAGCACCCGCAGGGGGTACGCCGCATCCGTAAGGCACTAAAGTGCCAACGGCTGCGCAGCGTTTGCGGAGGAAAACGAGGAGCAGCGGAATGAGAGAGCTTTTGGCAGATGCCAAAAGCGAAGGATATGGAGCTTGCGACGAGTTAGTGGTGGAACAGCCGCATCCCCGTAAAGCACATAGTGATGCCGTATTTGTTGGCCGTGGCGATCACGTGGTCATCCCGAATGGACCCACCCGGCTCGGCGATGTACTGCACGCCGGACTTGCGGGCCCGCTCCACATTGTCACCGAAGGGGAAGAAGGCGTCGGAACCCACGGTCACGCCGGACTGGGTGGCGATCCAGGCCTTCTTTTCCTCGGCGGTCAGGACTTCGGGCTTGACCTTGAAGGTGTTCTGCCATACGCCGTCGGCCAGAATATCCTCGTATTCATCGGAGGTGTAGATGTCGATGGCGTTGTCCCGGTCGGGGCGGCGGATGCCGTCCACGAATTGCAGACCCAGGACCTTGGGATGCTGCCGCAGATACCAGTTGTCCGCCTTCTGACCCGCAAGGCGCGTGCAGTGGATGCGGCTCTGCTGGCCGGCGCCCACGCCGATGGCCTGGCCGTCCTTCACGTAGCAGACGGAGTTGGACTGGGTGTACTTCAGCGTGATGAGGGAGACGATCATGTCGATCTTGGCCTGGTCGGGCAGGTTTTTGTTCTCTGTGACGATGTTGCCCAGCAGTTCTTCGTCGATCTTGAACTCGTTCCGGCCCTGCTGGAAGGTGATGCCGAACACATCCTTGTACTCCTGGGGAGCGGGAACGTAATCCGGATCGATTTGGACAACGTTGTAGCCGCCCTTTTTTTTCGTCTTGAGAATTTCCAGGGCCTCATCGGTATAGCCGGGGGCGATGACGCCGTCAGAGACCTCATACTTGAGATAGTTGGCGGTGGCGGCGTCGCACACGTCGCTGAGAGCAGCCCAGTCGCCGTAGGAGCACAGCCGGTCGGCGCCCCGAGCCCGGATGTAGGCGCAGGCGATGGGGCTGAGCTCGGCGCCCTCGTCCACGAAATAAATCTTCTTATCCACGTCACTCAGGGGCAGGCCCACGGCGGCGCCGGCGGGGGAGACGTGCTTAAAGGAAGCGGCGGAGGGCAGGCCGGTGGCGGCCTTCAGTTCCCGGACCAGCTGCCAGGAGTTGAAGGCGTCCAGGAAGTTGATATAGCCGGGCTTGCCGTTGAGCACCGTGATGGGCAGGTCACCGCCGTCGCGCATAAAGATGCGGGAGGGCTTCTGGTTGGGGTTGCAGCCGTATTTCAGTTCCAGTTCGTTCATGGAAAGGCACCTCAATTTTCAGTAATTTGTTTACATAACATCTCTGCCGCCTGGGGCAGCAGGACCCATTCGGCCTGCTCCATCACCCGGCGCTGCAAGATCTCCGGCGTGTCACCGGGGAGAATGTCCACTGCCTTTTGTAAAAGGATTTTACCGCCGTCGGGGATCTCGTTGACCAGATGGACCGTGGCGCCGGTGACTTTCACGCCTTTCGCCAGGGCGGCCTCATGGACCTTCAGCCCGTACATCCCCTTGCCGCAGAAAGAGGGAATGAGGGAGGGATGGATGTTGAGGATGCGGTCCGGCCACTGTCTGACAAAGTTCTCGGACAGGATGGACAGGAACCCGGCCAGGACGATGATGTCCACCTTATATTCCGCCAGTTTTTCCGTGATGGCGGCCTCAAAGGCCTCCTGACTCATCTGTTTTCTGGGGACGGCGGTGCCGGGCACGCCGTGGTTGGCGGCCCGGGTCAGGGCGTAGGCGGTCTCATTGCTGGCGATCACCAGCACGATCTCTCCGTGGGGGATGGCGCCGGACTCCTGGGCCTTCAGCAGTGCCTCCAGGTTGGTGCCGCCGCCGGAGACAAAGACGGCAATCCGGGCTTTTCTCAGCATAGCGTCACCCGCTCGCCGCTCTCGACGATCTCGCCGATGACATAGGCGCCGCAGCCCTCGGCCTTCAGGGCGGCCATGGCCTTGTCCGCGTCTTCTTTGGCCACGATCACGGTCATGCCCACACCCATGTTGTAGGTGTTGAACATGTCGTGCTCGGGGATGCGGCCCTGCCGCTGGAGCATGTGGAAAATGGGAGGCGTCTGGATGGCGGCCTTTTCAATTTTAGCGGTGAGCCCCTCCGGCAGGCAGCGGGGAATGTTCTCAAAGAAGCCGCCGCCGGTGATGTGGCTGATACCCTTGACATGGGCGGCCTTCATGCAGGCCAGCACGGGCTTCACATAGATGACGGTGGGTTCCAGCAGGGCCTCGCCCAGGGTGCGGCCCAGCTCGTCGCAGTAGAGGTTCAGGTTGGCCCGCTCCACGTTAAAGACCTTCCGCACCAGGGAGTAGCCATTGGAGTGGATGCCGGAGGAGGGCAGGGCCAGAATGACATCTCCGGCCCGCATGGTGCTGTGGTCGATGACCTTGGGCCTGTCCACCAGTCCCACGGAGAAGCCCGCCAGATCGTAATCATCGGCGGCCATGACGCCGGGGTGTTCGGCGGTCTCGCCGCCGATGAGGGCGCAGCCCGCCTGGACGCAGCCCTCCGCCACGCCGGAGACCAGGGCGGCGACCTTTTCCGGCTCGTTTTTGCCGATGGCGATGTAATCCAGGAAAAACAACGGCTGTGCGCCGCAGCAGATGATGTCGTTGACGCACATGGCCACGCAGTCGATGCCCACGGTGTCATGCTTGTCCAGCAGCTGTGCGATGCGCTGCTTGGTGCCCACGCCATCGGTGCCGGAGACCAGCACCGGCTCGGTCATGCCCTTCAGGTCCGGGGCGAACAGGCCGCCGAAGCCGCCGATGTCGGACACCACGCCGGCGATCTGTGTGCGGGCGACGTGATCCTTCATCAATCGCACGCCCTCATACCCGGCCTCGATATTGACGCCGGCCTCCCGGTAGCTGTCAGAAAAACTACGCATGTTGCTCTCTCTTCCTTTCGCTGATCTTGCACTCAAAGCGGTCCTTGCCGCCGTCCTTGGGGATGGGGGTGGGGTAGCCGCCGCCGAAGCAGGCGGTGCAGAAGCCGCACTCCGTGTTGTCCGCCAGCTTCACCACATCGTTCAGGCTCAGATAGCCCAGGGAGTCCACGCCGATGATCCGGGCGATCTCCTCCACGGTGTGGTGGTTGGCGATAAGCTTGCTGGGGTCGTCGATGTCGGTGCCGTAGTAGCAGGCCGCCACAAAGGGCGGCGCGCTGACCCGCATGTGGATCTCCTTTGCTCCCGCCCTGCGCAGAAGTTCGATGGTGCGGCGGCAGGTGGTGCCCCGGACGATGGAGTCATCGATGAGGACCACCCGCTTGCCCTCCACCACGGAGCGGATGGGGTTCAGCTTGATGCTGACCTCGTTCTCCCGCATGGTCTGGGTGGGGGCGATGAAGGTCCGGCCGATGTACTTGTTTTTGATAAAGCCCATGCCATAGGGAATGCCGGACTGTCTGGCATAGCCCAGGGCGGCGTCCAAACCGGAGTCCGGCACACCCACCACAATGTCCGCCTGCACGGGATGCTCCAGCGCCAGGAAAGCGCCGGCCCGCTGGCGGGCGGTGTGGACACTGCTGCCGTCGATGACGGAGTCGGGACGGGCAAAGTAGATAAATTCAAACACACACAGCTTCTTGGGGGCTTTGCCGCAGTGGCTGGTGTCGGATTTGACGCCGTTTTTGTCCACCACCACGATCTCGCCGGGCAGGATGTCCCGCTCAAATCTCGCGCCGACGGCGTCCAGGGCGCAGGATTCGGAGGCAAACACCACCGAGCCGTCCCGCAGCCGTCCCATACACAGGGGACGGAAGCCATTGGGGTCCCGGGCGGCGATGAGTTTGCTGGGGGAGGAGATGACCAGGGAATAGGCCCCCACGATGCGGTCCATGGCGGCGGAGACGGCGGCCTCAATGGAGGGGGCCTTCAGCCGCTCCTGGACGATGATGTAGGCGATGACCTCGGAATCCGTGGTGGTGTGGAAAATGGAGCCCCTGCTCTCCAGCTGGGAGCGCAGGTCCAGGGAGTTGGTCAGGTTGCCGTTGTGGGCCAGGGCCATCCGGCCCTTGTAGTGGTTCACCACGATGGGCTGGACGTTCCGCTTGTTGTCGGAGCCGGTGGTGCCGTAGCGCACATGGCCCACGGCGATGCTGCCGGTGCCGAGCGCCGCCAGCCGCTCCGGGGGAAATACCTCGCTGACCAGGCCCACGTCCCGGTAGGAGGTGAACACGCCGTCATCGTTCACCACGATGCCCGCGCTCTCCTGTCCCCGGTGCTGCAAGGCGTAGAGGGCGTAATAGGCCAGAGAGGCCACATCGGCGGTGGAGACTGAATAAACGCCGAACACGCCGCATTCCTCATGAATGTGGCGCTCCGGAAGGGAAATACCGGCCGGGACCGCCTCTCCGTTGAGACGGCCCGCCGGAGTTGTTTTGTTAGTCAGCATCGTGGTCCAGGAGGCGCTTCATGATCTCGGCATAGGCGTCCTCCACGCCGCCCATGTCCCGGCGGAAGCGGTCCTTGTCCAGCTTCTCGTGGGTCTTGGCGTCCCACAGGCGGCAGGTGTCGGGGCTGATCTCGTCGGCCAGGACGATGGTGCCGTCAGACAGCTTGCCGAATTCCAGCTTGAAGTCCACCAGAGTCACGCCGCACTCGGCCCAGAAGGCCTTCAGAACATCGTTGACAGCGAAGGCGTACTTCTTGATCAGCTCGATCTCCTCGGGAGTGGCCAGCTTCAGGGCCAGGGCATGGTAGGCGTTCAGCAGAGGGTCGCCCAGATCGTCGTTTTTATAGGAGAACTCGATGGTGGGCGCGTCGAACACGATGCCCTCCTCCACGCCGTAGCGCTTGGCGAAGGAACCGGCGGAGATGTTGCGGATGATGACCTCCAGAGGCACGATGGAGACCTTCTTCACCAGAGTCTCCCGCTCGCTCAGCTCCTTGACATAGTGGGTGGGGATGCCGGCTTTCTCCATCTTGACCATCAGGCGGTTGGTCATCTGGTTGTTGATGACACCCTTGCCCACGATGGTGCCCTTTTTCAGGCCGTTGAACGCGGTGGCATCGTCCTTGTAATCCACGATGAACAGCTCGGGATCGTCGGTCTTAAAGACCTTCTTGGCTTTGCCCTCATAGATCTGCTCTAACTTCTGCATGATGTTCGTCCTCCTATATTGAAATATTGAAAATATAAGATTGAGTTTTTTATTCAAATTATTTTCGCCGCGGCATGTACGTGGCGAAAATACATTGACTCAGCCGCCTGAGGGGCCTTTTTCCCGCCATACGGCGTCGCTTTCCCTTGCCATACGACAGTATGGCTGCGGAAAATCTCCTTGTCTGACGAGAAAAATCCTCGTCCATCCGGCATTCCCCGGTTATGAATACAGGTTCTTATTCTCTGCCTGTCCAGCAATAGGTGCAGATCTTATCCCTGTCGATGCCGATGGCCTCCAGCAGTCCGTCCAGAGACTGGTAGCCCAGGGAGTCGAAACCCAGCTGCTGGCAGATGGTTTTCAGCAGGCACTGGCCTCGCTCCGTGGAGGCATCGGCGTATTCCTCCAGGTGCTGCTGCCCCTCGTCGCCCTCCAGTTCCTGGACGGTGCGGCGGGCCAGCAATTCCATGTCGGAGTTGCTGCGGGAGAAGTTCAGGTACTTGCAGCCGTACATGATGGGCGGGCAGGCGGAGCGCATGTGGACTTCCTCCGCGCCGCTGTGATAGAGAAATTCCACCGTTTCCCGCAGCTGGGTGCCCCGGACGATGGAGTCATCCACGAACAGCAGCTTCTTGCCCTCAATCAGTTCGGGCACGGGGATCTGCTTCATCTTGGCCACCTGGTTCCGCACGTTTTGGTTCTCGGGCATGAAGGACCGGGGCCAGGTGGGGGTGTATTTCACGAAGGGACGGGCAAAGGGCTTGCCGCTGCGGTTGGCGAAGCCAATGGCGTGGGGCAGGCCGGAGTCCGGCACGCCCGCCACATAGTCCACCTTGGGAAGTCTCCCCTGGGCCACCTCATCCCGTGCCATGATCTCACCGTTGCGGTAGCGCATGACCTCCACATTGACGCCCTCATAGTTGGAGTTGGGGTAGCCGTAGTAGGTCCAGAGGAAGGCACAGATGCGCATCTTGTCCCCCGGGGGAGAGAGGGATTCCACACCCTCCGCCGTGACCTTGACGATCTCCTGCGGGCCAAGCTCATAGGCGCTCTGATAGCCCAGCTTTTGATAGGCAAAGGACTCAAAGGAGACGCAGCAGCCGTCCTCATTCCGGCCCACCAGTACCGGCAGCCGCCCCAGCTTGTCCCGGGCGGCGATGATGCCCTCCGGCGTCAAAAGCAGAATGGTGGCGGAGCCGTCGATGACCTCCTGAGCGTGGCGGATGCCCTCCAGCAGAGAGTCCTTCTGGTTGATGAGGGCGGCGGTCAGCTCCGAGGAGTTGACCTTGCCGTTGCTCTGGGCCATGAACTGGTGGCCGTGGTCGGAAAAATAAGTCTCCACCAAATTCTCGGCATTGTTGATGATGCCGACAGTGGTGATGGCATACAGCCCCAGGTGGGACCGGACCAGCAGGGGCTGGGGGTCCGTGTCGCTGATGCAGCCAATGCCGCTGCACCCATGGAAGTCCGCCAGATCCCCCTCAAATTTGGTGCGGAACGGTGTGTTTTCAATGTTGTGGATCTGCCGCTGGAAGCCGGCGGCGGGATCATAGACCGCCATGCCGCCCCGGCGGGTGCCCAGGTGGGAGTGGTAGTCCACTCCGAAAAAGATGTCCAGTACGCAATCCCGCTTGGAGATCGCTCCAAAAAAACCACCCATGTATAGAAACTCCTGACGATTAGTTTAGGGAAAAGCGCGTTTATTCCGCCAGCTCCGACTGGAGCCTGGCCTCTTTTTCGGCGATCTGCCTGGCCATATCCGCCCGCTGGGCGTCCAGCTTTGCGGCCAGAGCGTCGTCGGAGACGGCCAGGATCTGGGCCGCCAGCACGGCGGCGTTTTTGGCGCCGTTGATGGCCACGGTGGCCACGGGGATGCCGCTGGGCATCTGGACAGTTGCCAGCAAGGCGTCCAGCCCGTCCATGGCGCCGCCCTTCATGGGGATGCCGATGACGGGGAGGGTGGAGTTGCCGGCGAAAGCGCCCGCCAGATGGGCCGCCATGCCGGCGGCGCAGATCAGCACGCCGAAGCCGTTGGCCCGGGCGCTCCGGGCAAACTCCGCCGCCTGGGCGGGGGTGCGGTGGGCACTGAGAATGTGGGCCTCATAGGGGATGCCGAAGGCGTCCAGCTGGGCGCAGGCGCCCTTGACGACGGGCCAGTCACTGTCGCTGCCCATGATGATGGCTACTTTTTTCATAGTGCGGTCTCCTTTTCCTTCTTACAGCTTTTTACGCATGACCGTATGGCGGAAGATGCCGTCCGCAAAATATTCCGTGGAGCAGAACACCGGCCTGCCGTCGATGTCGAAGTCCACCTCTTCCATGTTCAGCAGGGGGGAGCCGATGGGGATCTGGAAGATCTCCGCCAGCGCGGCGTCCGCCGTCACGGGCCGCAGGTCCGTCAGGTCCAGATAGGGATACACGCCGCAGAACTGCTGGAGGAAGTAGAAGACGGGGAGCTTCAAGTCCTTGATGGTATAGCTGCCCTTTGCCAGGGCTTTTTCCACCACATCCTCGCAGTAGATGGCGGGCTTGCCGTCGGCGGTGCAGAGGCGGGCGATGCGGATGATGGGCGTGTCCACCGGGATATGGAGCTGTCTGGAGATCTTTTCATCGGCAACGCCCTCGGACACCCGGACGGAGGCCACGGCCGCCTCGTGCCCGCTCTGGCGGATCATGTCCAGGAACTCCACTTCGATGTCCATGCGGGTCTGGACATTCAGCACATGCCGGTTGATGATCGTACCCACGCCGTGGCGGCGGGTGATAAAGCCCTCCCGCTCCAGAGAGGCCAGGATATCCCGCAGCTGCGTGCGGCTGATCCCCAGCTTTTCCGCCAGAACGCTCTCGCGGGGGAGCCGCTCGCAGGCGGCGTATTCTCCGTCCTTCATGGCGGACAGCAGTTGGGCACGGATCGTTTTGGCCTGGGTAGGCTGACTGCTCATTCCATTCACCTCATCAAACACTTGCACAATAGGTAGTACCACTTAAAGGTCGTACCTATTGTATCGAATTTGCCGCCGCCCCGCAATTGGCAGATTTGACAGTTTGCGACAGCCTTTTTGGGCGAGCCTTGTCTAGCCTTGCCGACTGGGGCGCGGCGGCCGATCCCGGAGGATTTTCGTGTAATTTAACAGTGGACACTTGTCCACGGCATGTTATAATAATGTCTGCTGAATAAACCGCGAAGCGGTTTATTCACGCGGCATATGCCGTGTAATTCCATAAAAACGGCTTTGTTCAGTACACATTATAATACCGGAAAGACCGTCAACAGATTGGAAGAAACTTATGAAGAATATTATCCTGATCGGAATGCCCGGCACAGGCAAAAGCGTGGTGGGCAAGGCTCTGGCAAAGCGCCTGGGCTATACGTTTGTGGACGCGGACGACGTGATCGTGGAGACCGCCGGCAAGACACTGCCGGAGATCCTGCGGACCGATGGGCTGGATGCCTTTCTGGAGATCGAGGCCCGGGTGGGGGAGACCATGGACTATGAAAACACCGTCATCGCCACCGGCGGCAGCATGGTCCTGTCCGACTCGGCCATGACGCATCTGAAGGAAAACGGCATCGCCGTCTGGCTGGAGACGCCGCTCTCCCAGATCACGGAGCGAATGCCGGAGGATCTGACGGACCGGGGCATCGCCGCTCCCCAGGGCATGACCATCCGGGAGATCTACAAGCACCGGGAGCCGCTGTACGCCAAATACGCGGACCTGATCGTGGTGAGCCGGGAGGGCGAGCACGACACCGCGCGGCAGGTGGAGCAGATGATGCGGACCGTGGGGATGCGGCTGTGACAGGAAAATCCGCCGCTTTTCGTTGCAATCCTCCACAGAAGGACGTATAATCATCCTATGGAACCAGAGGACCAAGGAAAGAGAGGATCGGTGCCTATGAGAAAACGACTTACCCGCCTGCTGGCGCTGGCGCTGTGCGCCTGCCTTTTGTCAGGAGCGGCGGCATATGCCGCTGACACGGGACCCGCGGTCACACGGGGGCAGTTCATTCAGGAGCTGTACGACGCCCATCAGGCGCGGAATGGATACCGGTCCACCACGGACCCGATGGTATGGGCGGCCTCCCTGGGCGTGGTCCAGGGCTATGCCGACGGCAGCTTCCAGCCGGACGGCGCCATCACTCGCACCCAGATGGCGGTGATGCTGTACCGCTATGCCAGCAGGACCAGCCTGCGGACACTGATCCCCCGGGTCCTGCCCGCGGATGTCCTGGAGGGCTATACGGACGCGGCCTCCGTGCCCGCCTGGGCGGAGACAGAGGTGAAGTGGGCGGTGCACACCGGACTGTGGTTCTCCGGCAGCGCCGCGCGGCTGGGCCCTTCGGACAAGGTGTCCGGAGCGGAGTGTGAGACCGCCGTCATGGCGATCTACTTCGGCGGCTCCGAGCTGGAGACGGATTGGAATCACTACAATACGGTATCTGACGCCGTGCTGACCGTGGATGCCTGTTCCGCCGACAAGGTGACATTCACCATCCGGAACAGCGGGAGCGACTGGCTGAACTGCGAGGAGGACGCTCATCTGTACAGAGAGGTCAACGGCGGCTGGTACGATCTCAACTTCCACGAGATCGCCCAGACCACGGGCTATACCGCCAGGCCGGGCACAAGCAAGACCTGGGAGCGGACGTTTTGGAGCGGGATACAGGTGTATCTGCCCGCCGGATCGTACCGGGTGGCGCAAAAGACACAGCGGGGCCTCACGCCGTACAGCAATAAGCTGTACCGCACGGAGTGCCGTCTGTCGGCGGACTTCACCATTTCGGAATAACGCTTGAGATCGTCCGGCACAGCCGGACGATTTTTTTGAAAAACCCCTTGACTCTGACGCTGCGTCATAGGATACACTCCCAAGTGAGGTGAGGCACATGAGACTGTCCGTCAGCGAGATGGCGAAACTGACCGGGGTGAGCGTACGCACCCTGCACTACTACGACCAGATCGGCCTTCTCTGTCCGGAAACAGCGGCGGATTCCGGCTACCGCTGGTATGGGGAGGCGGATGTGGAGCGGATGCAGCAGATCCTCTTTTACCGGGAGCTGGATTTTCCGCTGAAGGACATTCAAATGATCCTGGCTGATCCTCGGTACGACAGACAGGAGGCGCTCCGGCGCCAGCGGCATCTGCTCCAATTGAAGCGGGAGCGTCTGGACCGCCTGCTGGAACTGCTGGAGGCCAATTTGAAAGGAGAACAGACCATGGAATTCAAGGGATTTGACGCCGCGGAGCTGGAAAACGCCCGCAGACAGTACGCCGACGAGGCCAAGGCCCGCTGGGGAGATACCGCCGCCTGGCGGGAGAGCCAGAGGCGGACGGCGGACGGTGACACCGCTGGTTTTGCGGACCAGGCGGAGGCGATGAATGACATCTTCCGCAGAGCCGCCGCCCTGCGGGACACCGCCCCGGACTCCCCGGAGGCCCAGGCTTTGGTACGGGAGTGGCAGGATTTCATCAGCTCGCACTACTACGACTGCACCAGGGAGATCCTGGCGGGCCTGGGGCAGATGTACACGGCAGATGAGCGGTTTCAGAAGAATATAGACCGCTTTGGAGCGGGGACGGCGGTGTTTCTCTCCGCCGCCATTGCCGCGTACACCAAATGAAACAGGACGGTCCTGAAAAACAGGACCGTCCTGTTTATGGACTTTTATGGATTTCGGCGGAACGTGCCGCCGTGGCGGATCAGGGTGGGAAAGACGGCCTGCTGGGTGCCCTCGTGGTTAAGAGGAAAAATCTGCTCCATGTCCGCCTCCTTACCCGCAGTACCGGCAGGCGGCCAGGGCCGCCACGGCGCCGTCGGCGCAGGCGGTGGTCAGCTGACGGATCTCCTTGGTCCGGCAGTCTCCGGCGGCGAACACGCCGGAAACCGTGGTCACACAGTCCTCTCCGGCGGGGACAAAGCCCGCGTTGTCCGCCGCACCCAGTGCCTGGGCCAGAACGGCCTCAGGCTGCTGGCCCACGGCCTGGAACAGGCCGTCCACCGGCAGCTCCGCCAGTTCCCCGGTGGCGGTGCTGCGCAGCAGCAGGCCCGTCAGGGCGTTCTCGCCCAACAGGGCCTCCACCACCGTGTCCGTGAGAATGGTCACATTCCCCCGCTTTTTCAGGGCCTCCACCAGAATGGGATCGCCCCGGAACCCGCTCCGGCGGTGGATCAGCGTCACATGGCGGCACAGGTCGGAGAGGAACAGCGCGTCCTGGAGGGCGGTGTTGCCGCCGCCGCAGACCGCCACGTCCCTTCCCTTATAAAAGGCTCCGTCGCACACCGCGCAGAAGGAGACGCCGGAGAGCGTATCCTCCCCGGCAAGGCCCAGGGAGCGGTGCCTCATGCCGGTGGCCAGGATCAGGGCCGTGCAGGTGTAGGTGTTGTAGTCCGTCACCACGGTCTTGGACGCGCCGTCCCGGATCTCCAGGACCTCCTCCAGCTCGACGCGGGCGCCCAGGTCCTCCGCCTGGGTGTACAGCCGCTCCGCCAGCTCAATGCCGGAGATGCCTGGAATGCCGGGGAAGTTGTCCACCCGGGGCGAGACGGCGATCTGTCCGCCCACGCTGGCCTTTTCCAGAACCAGAACCGTCTTTCCCGCCCGGCGGGCGTAGATGGCGGCGGTGAGCCCGGCGGGCCCGCCGCCCACGATGATGATGTCAAAATACTCGGCCATATGGTTGCTCCTTTGGTAAAAACGGAGGGAACGTGTTCCCTCCGTTTTGGTCATGCGGTTTTGCAGGTTGCCGCCCTGAAAGCGCCCCGTTGGGCCAGAACGGCGGATCGAAGGTTGATTACCTGTGCGTGACAGCGAATTTCTTGATGACGGAGGCGTTCACCAGCTTCTCCACCTGTCCGTCGTGGCGGACGATCAGGGTGGGAGCCTGCTGGATGCCATACTGGTCCACCAGGTCCATGTGCTCGCTGACGTCCATCACCTGGTAGGCAAGGCCCGCCTTCTCCAGCTCGTTTTTGGCGATCTTGCAGTTGGGGCAGGTCTTGGTGGTGAAGAGGAACAGCCCGTCCTCCGCCTGGGACGCGGCCCGTGTGGAATCGCCGGTGTCCGGAGATGTTTCAGGCTCCCGGTCGCAGAGGCGGCGGCCCTCCAGGCGGGAGTTCTCCACCTCGTATTCCCTCCGGTCCTGGAACTCCTGGACCTTGCCGTCGTTCCAGTTCTGGACGGGGCGGTAGTAGCCGGTGATGCGGCTCCAAACCTCGCAGGGCTTGCCGCACTTGGGGCAGACGGCGTGCTCACCGGAGAGGTAGCCGTGGTCCTGGCAGATGGAGTAGGTGGGGGACATGGTGTAGTAGGGCAGCTTGAAGTTCTCCGCGATCTTCCGCACCAAGTCGGCCGCAGCCCGCCAGTCCGGCAGCTTCTCGCCCAGGAAGGCGTGGAACACGGTGCCGGAGGTGTACAGCGTTTGCAGCTCGTCCTGGATAGCCAGGGCGTCGAAGATGTCGGCGGTGTAGCCCACAGGCAGGTGGGAGCTGTTGGTGTAGTACGGCGTATCGCCGGGAGCCTTGGCGGCGGTGATGATGTCGGGGTATTTCTCCACGTCGTGCTTCGCCAGACGGTAGGTGGTGGACTCGGCGGGGGTGGCCTCCAGGTTGTAGAGGTCGCCGTACATCTCCTGATAGTCGGAGAGGCGCTCCCGCATGTGGTTCAGCACGTCTTTGGCAAAGGCCTGCGTCTCCGGATGGGTCAGGTCCTTCCGCAGCCACTTGGCGTTGAGGCCTACCTCGTTCATGCCGATGAGGCCGATGGTGGAGAAGTGGTTCTCAAAGGTGCCCAGATAGTGCTTGGTGTAGGGATACAGCCCCGCGTCCATCAGGCGGGTGATGACGGTGCGCTTGGTCTTGAGGGACCGGGCGGCGATGTCCATGATGCGGTCCAGCCGCTCATAGAACTCCTCCGGCGTCTGGGAGAGATACGCGATGCGGGGCAGGTTGATGGTCACCACGCCCACGCTGCCGGTGGATTCGCCGGAGCCGAAGAAGCCGCCAGACTTTTTCCGCAGCTCCCGCAGGTCCAGCCGCAGGCGGCAGCACATGGAGCGCACGTCGGAGGGCTCCATGTCGGAGTTGATGTAGTTGGAGAAATAGGGGGTGCCGTATTTGGCGGTCATCTCAAAGAGCAGGCGGTTGTTCTCCGTGTCGCTCCAGTCGAAGTCCTTGGTGATGGAGTAGGTGGGGATGGGGTACTGGAACCCGTGGCCCACGGAGTCGCCCTCGGTCATGATCTCGATGAAGGCCTTGTTCACCATATCCATCTCTTTTTTGCATTCGCCGTAGGTGAAATCCTGCTCCTTGCCGCCCACGATGGCGGGCAGGTTTTCCAGATCCTTGGGGACGGTCCAGTCCAGGGTGATGTTGGAGAAGGGTGCCTGGGTGCCCCAGCGGGAGGGGGTGTTGACGCCGTAAATGAAGGACTGGATGCACTGCTTGACCTCCTTATAGGAGAGGCCGTCCGCCCGCACGAAGGGGGCCAGGTAGGTGTCAAAGGAGGAGAACGCCTGGGCACCTGCCCACTCGTTCTGCATGATGCCTAAGAAGTTGACCATCTGGTTGCAGAGGGTGGAGAGGTGGCTGGCGGGGGCGGAATTGATCTTGCCGGGGATGCCCAGGCCCTGCTGGATGAGCTGCTTCAGGCTCCACCCGGCACAGTAGCCGGTGAGCATGGAGAGGTCGTGGAGGTGGATGTCGCCGTCCCGGTGGGCCTTAGCGATCTCCTCGTCATAAATTTCAGACAGCCAGTAGTTGGCGGTGATGGCGCCGGAGTTGGACAGGATCAGGCCGCCCACGGAGTAGGTGACGGTGGAGTTCTCCTTCACCCGCCAGTCGTTAATTTTCACATAGTTGTCCACCAGCTCCTTGTAGTCCAGCATAGTGGAGTTCAGATTGCGGATCTTCTCCCGCTGCTTGCGGTACAGGATATAGGCCTTTGCCACGTCGGCGTAGCCGGTCTTGCTGAGCACGTCCTCTACGCTGTCCTGGATGTCCTCCACCGTGACCTGGCCGTCATGGATCTTGTCCTGATAATCGGCTGTGACCTTCAGAGCCAGCAGGTCGATGATGTCGGGATTGTACTCCTTCTGGGTGGCCTCAAAGGCCTTGGTGATGGCGACACTGATCTTGGAGAGGTCAAAGACCGCGATCTTGCCGTCCCGCTTTACAACTTGATACATGAAAATTCCCTGCTTTCTCTTTTGTAATGCACATGCCGGCGGGCGTGGAACGCCCACGCTTATCATTCTACCATACCATGAAAGAAAGTCAATGAAAAGAACCACAATATATTGTGGTTCTTTTCGTGAAAAACGATGAACTTATCAAAATCTAGGTTTTGCTTGATAAATGACGGAGTACCCAACGACGGGAGATCTTTTCCGACTCGCCAAGAGCCGCCGCAAGCGGTGGTTGCTCGCTGGACGCGCCTGCGGGCGCAGTCGCCGGTCAAGGCGATTTGGCGCCGCCATACTTTGTGTATGGCAAGGAAAATCGAGGCGGAGCGGCGGAAAAGAGCCGCCATTTGGGCGATTTGACGTTCTAGTCAACACCCCGGAGAGAGACCTGGCCGAAGAACGGCTCCGCCGCCTCCGCCAGCGCCTGCATTTCCAGGGGGGACAGGCCGTGGCAGCCCTGGCCCACCAGGTTTCCGGAGTCCACAAAGCTCTGGAGGAAGTACCGGGGGGCGCCCTGCACCCACTGTCCGATGGCGCGGATGTCCTCCGCCGTGTGGAACTCCCGCACCGCCGTGGTGCGGAACTCATAGTCCGTGCCGCTGTCCCTCAAAAGCTGGATGCTCTCCTCCACCGGAGTGAGGTCAAAACCTGGGACGCCCACGGTCCCGGCGTATTTTTCCCGGCTGTTTTTGATGTCCATGGCCACATAGTCCGCCAGCCCCCGGGCCAGAATGTCCGCCAGGGGCGCGGGATAACAGCCATTGGTGTCCAGCTTCACGGAAAAGCCCAGTTCCCGGACTTTTTTCAAAAACTCCGCCGCCCCCGGCTGCAGCAGCGGCTCTCCGCCGGAGAGGACCACGCCGTCCAGCAGTCCCCTGCGGGAGGCCAGAAAGTCCAGGACCTCCTGCTCCGGAATTTCGGGAGTTTCGTCCAGCCGTGTCACCAGCAGGGCATTGTGGCAGAAGGGGCACCGCAAATTGCACCCGCCGGTAAAGACCGTGGCCGCCAGCTTGCCCGGATAGTCCACCATGGACAGCTTCTGCAGGCCGCAGATGCGCATGACAATGCCCCCCTCTGACACACAAGATATTGTAATTATAAGATATATTTTATACAAGAGCAAGTGGTATATGCAACAGCTGAAAAAAGCACGGACAGCAGAAAAGGACTCCAGAAGCTGTGCTTCCGGAGTCCTTTTGCGATGAATTCAATTCTGCCGGAACCGGGAGAGGAAGTCCTTTGTCTCCTGCCGCTGGGGATTCCCAAATACCTCTTCGGGAGTGCCCTGTTCGCAGATGACGCCCTGGTTCATGTAGACCACGTGGCTGCTCACGTCCCGGGCAAAGGCCATCTCGTGAGTCACCACCAGCATGGTCATGCCCTCCTGGGCCAGGGCCTGCATGACGCTCAATACCTCGCCCACCATCTCGGGGTCCAGGGCGGAGGTGGGCTCGTCGAACAGCAGCACCTCCGGGTCCATGGCCAAGGCACGGGCGATCGCCACCCGCTGCTTCTGACCGCCGGAGATCTGCCGGGGCTTGGCGTTGATGTAGGGGGCCATGCCCACCTTTTCCAAATAGTTCATGGCCTGCTTCCGGGCGTCCCCCTTGTTCTTTTTCAGAACCTTCACCTGGCCCACGATGCAGTTTTCCAGCACCGTCATGTTGTTGAACAGGTTGAAGGACTGAAACACCATGCCCACGTGGGAGCGGTAGGCGGCGGCGTTGACGCCCCGCCCCACCACATTTTCCCCGTGATAGAGGATCTCGCCGCTGGTGGGAGTCTCCAGCAGGTTGACGCACCGCAGCAGGGTGCTCTTGCCGGAGCCGGAGGCGCCGATAATGGAGGTGACGTCGCCCTTTGCCACCGTAAAGTTGATGTCTTTCAGGACCTCGTGGGAGCCGAAAGCCTTGCGCAGGTGCCGGATCTCTAAAATCGTATCGCCCATGTCAGCGCTCTCCTCTCATGCGGCCGTGCCTGAGTGACTGCCGTGTTTTTTCCCGGTGCTCCTTGCTGCGCTCGTCAAAGGGGGTGCCCCGGTCGGGGTGGCTGTATGTCCCGGCGGTCATGGTCAGGGGGTCCACCTGCACCAGCTCATAGCTGCTGTCGCCGTCCAGCCGCTTTTCCAGCCACCGCAGCAGGAAGGACGCGATCAGCGTCATGGTGAGGTAGCCCGCCATCTCCACGGTGGCGGAGGGAAAGTAGAGGTAGCTGGCGCCCACCGCCGCCCGGTGGGCGGAGAAGAAGTCGGGGAAGCCGATGATGAACATGACGGAGGTGTCCTTCACGTTGATGATGAAGTTGTTGCCGATCTGGGGCATGATATTCCGCAGGGCCTGAGGCAGGATCACGTTCAGCATGGTCTGGACGTGGGTCATGCCGATGGCCTTGGCGCCCTCGGTCTGACCGGGGTCGATGGAAATGATGCCGCCCCGGACGGATTCCGCCATGTAAGCGCCGGTGTTGATGGACACCACCAGGATGGCGGCGGCCCAGATGCTGTTGAATTTCACGGCGTTGCTGGTGAAGTAGGGCAGGCCGTAGTACACGAACACCGCCTGCAGCACCATGGGCGTGCCGCGGAAGACCTCCACATAGACACGGACGACGACACGGATCAGCTTCAGGAAAAATCGCTTGACAATGGAATCATTCTTGGAGTAGGGGATGGTGTTCAGCACGCCGCAGACAAAGCCGATGAAACAGCCGATGGCGGTGGCCACCAGCGCCAGGATCAGGGTGTTGCGGATGCCTGGGAGATAGTGCGAGACGCCGTACTTGGACCACAGCTTGACGATATCGGCGAAAAGCTGGGAAAATCTCTCCATGGGGCAGGCTCCTTTCTGTGGTTGAATTCCAAAAAAATCAGGGGACAAGGCGAGAGGACGCCCGGTCCTCTCGCCTTGGGAATATCACACGGGGATCTTGGATCACTCGCTCAGGGGCTGAATGGAGATGGCCTCGGCCATCAGGGAGTTGAAGTCGTCGACGCTCATGGTGGACAGAACGCTGTCGATGGCCTCCTTCAGAACGGTATTGCCCTTCATCAGGGACACGCCGATGTTGACGTTCTCGGCCCGGACCTCGTCGGAGAACTGGAAGTCGCCGTCAGTGCCGGAGAAGTCCAGGATCTTCATGTCGGGATAGGCGGCCACGGCGCCCTGGGCGGTGGGCATGTCGGTGCAGATGAAGTCCACGGTGTCGGTCTCCAGGGCCATCAGCATGGCGGGAGCGGTCTCAGCGGCGGTCTGGACATTGGCGCCCTCGATCTGGGGCAGGCACTGGTCGTACCAGATGGTGGCGATCTGAGCGGTGCAGGAGCCGCCGGCCAGATCCGCGATGGAGGCGGCGTTGGCAAATTCGCTGTCGGACTTGGTGACGCAGACGATGGTGGCGTAGAAATAAGGACCGGCGAAGTCCACCTGCTCGGCGCGCTCGGCGGTCATGGACTGACCGGCGATGACGGCGTCAAAGGTGCCGGTCTGGACGCCGGGGACCAGGGAGTCCCAGTCGGACTGGATGACCTCCAGCTCCCAGCCGTTGGCCTCGCAGATCTTCTTGGCGATCATCACGTCATAGCCGTTGGCATAGGAACCGGGGACGTTGCTGATAGGTACGGCGCCGTTGGAGTCGTCGCTCTGAGCCCAGTTGTAAGGGGCGTAGGCGCACTCCATGGCGATGGTCAGCACGCCGTCCTCCACGCCGGAGGCCACGGTGTTAGAGTCGGTCTGGGCGGGGGCGTCGGAGGTATCGGTGTTGTCAGCGGGGGCGGGTTCGTCGGAACCGCCGCAGGCGGCCAGGGACAGGGTCATGGCCAGAGCCATGAGCAGAGACAGGAGCTTCTTCATTGTGGATCAACCTTTCCAAAATATAGTTTTCGGCACCGCAGTCCGTGCCGGGGGACAAAAATTGGACCGCTCTGTCAAGCGGTCCATGGAAATTCGGAAAGGCGCCCTGCATATAGGACGATCCGACAGCCATTGATAGCGCTTCACAAAGTTCTTGTGACAGTCCGGCAGATCTTCTCTGCCGGCCCAGCAATGGAAAGCCAGGCAGCTTTCCACCGCTTCGGCGGCGTTCCCTTTCTCCTCCGGCGGCTGCCTGGCCTTGCCGAAACGGTACTGATGAACACCGCGCCTCTATCTAAGCGATTCAATTTTGACCGTATCCTATCACGCTTCCGGGAGACTGTCAACCGCTTTTCCAAAGAAAGCTCCAAAATTTGTGCATATCCTTAAAAAATTTTCCATAAATTCCAGGGAAGACTATGGTATAGTAATGACATTGCAAAGCTTGACCTGAGAGGAGGACGTTTATGCAGGCCGCGGAACTTGCCGTCTTGGACTGGATACAGCTTCATCTGCGCTGTGAATTTTTGGACGCCGTGCTGCCGGTGGTCAGCTGGACCTGTGACCACGGGGAGATCTGGATCCTGCTGGCGGCGGTCCTGCTGGCGGTCCGAAAATACCGCGGGGCGGGCCTGGCCGTCTCCTGCGCGCTGGTGCTGGACCTGATCAGCTGCAACCTCCTGTTGAAGCCGCTGGTGGGGCGTGTCCGGCCCTTCGCCGTCAACACCGCCGTGGAGCTGCTGACGGCGCCGCCTCTGGATGCCTCCTTCCCATCGGGCCATACGGCGGTCTCCTTTGCGGCGGTGTTCGCCCTGAAGACCGCCGGAAGCCCCCTGTGGAGACCGGCTCTGGCCGTGGCGGTGGTGATGGCCTTTTCCCGGCTGTACCTGTATGTCCACTGGCCGACCGATGTGCTGGGCGGCGCCCTGCTGGGGGCCGCCGTGGGCTGGGCCGGCGCGAAGCTGGTGGAAAACGTGATGGCAAAACGAAAAGCGGGACGCTGAGTCCCGCTTTTCTTCAGCTTTTCTGCCGTATCTCCAGGTAATAGTGCTCCGTTTCCAAGTCCAGCGTCACCTCTGTGACGCTGTTTTCCAAATCGAAGCCAAGATTCTGCCTTGCGATTTGGATCGTTTCCGTATTCACCAGCGACGCCCGCTGTTCGGTAAACGTCAGCGTGGAGGCCAGCTGCGTCACCAGGTCATAGCCCTGCAGCCCCGCGTTCTCCGAACCGGAGCAGCCATAGTCGAAGCTGGGCGCTTTCCACAGCTGAAATGTTATGTCGACCGATTCGCCGGCGGGAACCGTGACGGGAACCGCCAGATACAGCACCCGCTGCTGGCTCGTGGATTCGCTGATGAGATCGTCCAGCCGTCCGTCGCTGTAACGGTCCACCGCGCTGTCTCCAGCCAAGATGCCGTATTGCACCAGCAGCTCCGCCGCCGCCCGGCGGAACAGGGGATAGGGGACGGCCTCCACGGCACGGTCTGTCATGCCGTACTGCCAGCCGGCGTAGTCGTCGTAATAGTACCGGCACAATTCGTCCAGCACCGCGTCCAGCGTGGTCTCCCGCCGGGTGACGGTGCAGGAGACGCCGTCGATCTCCCGCTCACAGCCGCCGTTTTCGTAGCCGGAGAGGGTGTAATCCCCGATGTCCTCCCCAAGCACCACCAGCACTTTCTTCTCCGGCTCGCGGCGGACGCCGTCGGGTACAAAGTAGCTGTGCTGCTGCCAGCCTGTCTCCTCGTTCCATGCGCCGCCGTTGAAGCCGTAGGTGAGGACGGTGGTCTTTGACCGGTCGATGGTGAATTCAATGGCCTGGGTGGCGGCGTCGTATTCCGCCGGTGCCTCAAAGTCCGTGAATTCGTACGCTGTTACCGGAATATCCAGGGCCGGGGCATCCTCCAGGGCTTGCTGGAGGTAATCGCCGCTCTCCAGCAGGGCCTTGTAGTCCGTCCAGCTGCTTGGGGACGCCAGATTCAGTGTGGTGCCGTCCAGCTGATCACCGTTCTGCCCGCCGCTCTGCCAAACGCCTTGGAACCCGCCGGCGTAGGCCCCGGCGTACAGATGGGGATCTGTTTCCACACCGTCCACCGTCACCGCGGGCCTCAGGTCCGCCAACTCGTCAAAGCTCCCGGCAAAGGGATACAGTGCTGTCACGGTGACGGCCTCCTCCGTGGGATTGATCAGGGTGTAGCTGTCCGTCACTGTGGCGCCCCACTGGCGGGGCGTGCCATCGTGATAGCTTCCCGGAGCGAAGTCCCAGACCGTTTTCCGCTCCGCCGTCAGTGCCGTGTCCGCCTCTGCGGTGGTCAGCGGGAACACCGGCCCGGCGTAGGACATGAAAGTGGTGCCCTCCACGGACAGCGGCTCGTTTTCTTGAGGGGCATCTCCGGGATCGCCGCCCAGAGAGCTTCCAGTACCGTTTTCAGCTCCCGGCGCCGCGCCGCCCGCCGTAGTGCCGTCGCCCCGGGGAGCAGAGACCGTACGCCAGGCAAAGCCGGCACAGCAGAGCACCGCCAGGCACGCGGCGGCGGCCAGCGCCCGCCGCCAGGGGCCGCGGCGGACAGCCGTGCCCGCCTGAAAGCCGGGAGCTGCCTCCACGACCAGCTCGTCGTCCACCAGCCCTAAAACGCGAAACAGCCGTTCACCGTTCATATGGATACCCCCTCCTGTTCCAGATAGGCCCGCAGGGCCTTCCGGGTGCGGAACAGGGAGGACTTTACCTTGCCCTGTCCGCAGCCCAGCCCTCCGGCGATGTCCCTCAGCTCCTGGCCGTACCAGTACCGCCGCAGGAAGATGATCCGGCTCTCCGCCGGCAGCTTCCGCAGAAACGCGCTGATCAGCGCCGCCAGCTCCCGGTCCTCCAACGCCGCTTCCGTGCCGTGGGGCGCGGGGACGCAGGCATCCAGCTCGCCCAGCAGGACCTCCATGCCGTCGCCGCCTCGCTTCTGCGCCCGGGCCTGCTTCCAGCGGTCCAGGGACAGGTTCCGGGCGATGCGGCCCAGCCACGCCTGAAAGGCCGTGGGCCGGGCAGGGGGAATGGCGTTCCAGGTCCGTAGATAAGTGTCGTTGACGCACTCCTCCGCGTCCCCGTGGCTGCGGAGGATGTTCCAGGAGATGTTCCACAGAAAGCCGCCGTATTTGCTGGCCGTCTCCGTGATGGCGCTCTGGTCCCGGTCCCAGTACAGGCCGATGATGTCGCTGTCCTCCATGCTCCACGCTCCTCTCCAATACTATTTCTTGATAGAAAGATTTGAAAATCTTTTTATGGCGGCGTGAAACGCCGCCGCACCTGCGGCGCACCAAGAAAAGTATTGACAACATTCTTGGCGGCTGCGCCGCTGGGCCGCATTCTGCGGCCCCATAAAACGATTGCATATTTGCAACAAAAACTGTTCAAATAAGCAGACGAAAAATGCGGGGGAAGGTTTCACAAACATAAAAAATTTCCGGGGGAAATTTCCCCCGGAAATCATCGTATCAGGATTTCACCCGGCCAGCAACCCCTGGCTCACCAGAAATTCACGGGCCACGTCGTCCACGGTGCGGCCCTGCACATCCACCTGGTAGGTCATATCCACCATGTCCTCGTTGGAGATCCGGCCGGCCAGGAGGTTCAGCACCGGTTCCAGCCCGGGGAAGCGGGTCAGCGTGTCCTCCCGGACCAGGAAGGCGCCGTTGTAATCGGGGAAGAAATTCCGGTCGTCCTCCAGCACCTTCAGATTGGCCTTGCGGTTCAGGCCGTCGGTGGCGTAGACCTCCGTGACGTCAAAGCTGCCCTTTTCCGCCGCGGCGTATTTCAGGCTCACGTCCACCGGGGACGTATCCTTGAATTTCAGCCCGTAGAACTCCGTGAAGGGGCCGTATTTCATGCTGCCCTCCAGGGTGAAGAACTCATGCTCCGCGCCGAACACCAGCTGGTCCGCCACCGGGACCAGGTCGCTGACGGTCTCCAGGCCGTACTGGTCGGCAATGGCCTGGGGCACCGCGATGGCGTAGGTGTTGTCAAAGCCCAGCTGCTCCAGCATGACAAGGCCGTAGGTCCCCTTGGCCAGCCAGTTGGCATAGTCGTAAATGGAGGCGCCCGCCGGCACGTCAATGGGGTCCTTCTGGAGGAAGGTGGTCAGCAGGGTCCCGTCGTAGGAGATCATCAGGTCGCAGGTGTGGCCGTCCCCGATCAGGGCCTTGAAGTTGTTCACCTGGGACATCTGGTCCTGGATGGTGACCGTCAGGTCCGTCCTGTCCTCCACCAGCAGCTTGACCATGCGGTGCATGATCTGCGTCTCGCTGTAATCGCCGTCGTAGAGCAGCAGCTCGGTCTCGTTGCCGCGCCTGCCCGCGCCATAGGGCAGCAGAAGGACAAAGGCCAGCAGGATGGCCGCCACGGGGATCCACATGGTCCGGGAGCCGCCGCGGGAGGCTTTCATCTTCCGCTCGAACCAGCCCATCAGCAGATCCAGAACAACGGCGATCACCATCAGGGCTCCGGTGCCGGAGAGGATCAGGCCCATGTCCTGGATGCGGATGCCGCGGTTGATGATGCCGCCCAGGCCGCCGCCGCCCACAAAGGCCGCGAACACGGCGGTGCCGATGGCGTTGACCACGGCGATGCGGATGCCGGTGAACACGGTGGGGAAGGCCAGGGGAAATTCCACCATCAGCACCCGGTAGGGCTTGCTCATGCCCATGCCCCGGGCGGCCTCCTTCACGCCGGGGTCCACCTCCTGGAGTCCCAGACAGGTGTTCCGCACGATGGGCAGGAGGGAGTACAGGGTGATGCCGGTGATGACGGTGGCCTTGCCCGCGCCGAGAAATACCATGATGATGCCCAGCAGGGCCAGGGAGGGGATGGTCTGCAGCAGGTCCACCACCCGCAGGATCACGGCCCTGGCCCTGGGATAGACATAGGACAAAATGCCCAGGGGCAGACCGATGCAGATGGACAGGATGCTGGCGGCCAGCACGATGAACAGATGCTCAAGGATCAGTGACCAGGTCATCCGCCCACCCCCTTCCGCAGGCCCCGGGGCGTGACCTTCTTCTGCAGAAGGTCGATCAGCGCCCCGATGACGATGGCCAGGACTGCCGCCGGAATGGCGCCCAGCAGGATCAATGTGTTATTGTTGGAGGAAGTGCCCTGGTACACGAAGTCGCCAAGGCCCCCCAGGCCGATCATGGCGGCCAGCACGGCCCAGGAGACGGTGTAGATGGCGGCCATCCGGAGACCGGCGATGATGGTGGGCATGGCCAGGGGCAGCTCCACCTTGACAAGCGCCTGAAAGGGGGACATCCCGCAGCCCTTGGCGGCCTCCACGTATTTGCGCTCCACACCCAGGATGCCGGTATAGGTGTTTTTCAGCACCGGGAACATGGCATAGATGGAGAGAGCCGCAATGACCGTGGCGGGCACCATGCCCAGCCACAAAAACAGCAGGCCGATGAACACCAGGCCGGGAATGGTCTGGAACACGGAGACCACCGGCAGGATCACGGCGGACCACCGGGGCACCCGGGAGAGCAGGATCCCCAGCGCCAGCCCCAGCACAAAGCCGATGGACACGGAGAGCAGCACATATCCCGTGTGGACGGCGATAGCCTTTGCCAGCATGGCACCGTAAGTATCAAACAGCGCCCTCATTTGGATTCCCCCCACAGGTTCTCCGCCACGGAGCGGGCCACGCTGGTTTTGGTGACGATGCCGGCGATGGTGTCGTCCTCATTCAGCACCACCACGTAGGCGGCGCCGGAGTCCAGCAGGTAGTCGAAGCTCTCCTTGGCGTCGTCGCCCACCCGGACGGTCCGGGCGGTCTGGCGGACCATGGGTTCGATGCTGGTCAGCTCCCGTCCCCAGCGGCGGATATCGCCGATGGAGATGGTGCCCACATAGCGGTTTGCCCCGTCGGTGACCAGCAGGGAATCCACGCTGCTGCGGGCCATGCGCTCGGCGCATTCCAGAACGCCCCGGTCCTTCCTGACGGTGACGAGATTCGTCCGCATAAAGTGCTCCACCGTGGAGGGGGCGGGAGCCTCGGGAGAGTGCTTGCCCAGGAAGCTGCGCACCTGGTCCGTGGCGGGGTGCTCCAGCATCTCCTCTGGCGAGGCCATCTGAACGATCTGGCCGCCGTCCATGAAAATGATGATATCAGCCATCTTCAGCGCCTCGCCCATGTCGTGAGTGACAAAGATGACGGTCTTGTTCAGCTTCTGCTGGATACCGCGGACCTCGTCCTGCAAAACCTCCCGGGTCATGGGGTCCAGGGCGCCGAAGGGCTCATCCATCAGCACGATGGGGGGAGAGGCCGCCAGCGCCCGCAGCACGCCGATGCGCTGCTGCTGCCCGCCGGACAGCTCGGTGGGGTACTTATTGGCGTACTGCTCCATGCCGACCATTTTCAACAGCTCCTGGGTGATCTCACCGCAGCGCTGCTTGTCGTATTTCAGCAGCCTCGGCACCACACAGATGTTCTGAGCCACCGTCATGTTGGGGAACAGGCCGATCTGCTGGATGACATAGCCGATGTGGCGGCGCAGCTCCACCTTGTCGGAGGCGCGGATGTCCTTTCCGTCGATGGAGATGGTGCCGGAGTCGATGTCGATCAAACGGTTGATGGTCTTCAGAGTGGTGGTCTTTCCACAGCCGGAGGGACCGATCAGGACCACGAACTGACCGTCCGGGATGGTGAAGTTCAGGTCCTTGAGAATAGGCGTTTTTCCGTAGCTCTTGCAGACATGTTCAAATTGGATCATGAGACCTCCTTTACTGACAGCAGGTGATGGGCGGCCTCCGCGGCGGCGGGGCTGCCCACCAAAACGATCACGTCCCCGGCGTACAGCTCCGCATAGGGGCCGGGGGAGAGAATGACGGTCTGGCTCCGCCGGATGGCCACGATGGTGCCGCCGGTGGACTGCCAGAATTTTAACGCCCCAATGCTCTGCCCAATGCAGGGGGAGTCCTTGGGGACGGGGACTTCATAATTGGGAAGGGGCTCGCCCGCGGCGGCGAAGGTGTCCCGGCTTTTGACCAGGGCCTTTACCGTCTCCTCCATACGGCGGTGCAGATCCTCATACTCCGCCATCTGCTCTCTCAGCCGCGCCCGCAGGGCGCGGACATCGGCATTCTCTTCAAAATTTTCAATGTACCGCCTGGCACTGTCGGCGGAGAGGACCATGGCCCCGCTCTGGGGCTTTACCTCCACCACCTTCATGTCCGCCAACAGCCGCAGGGCCCGCCGGATGGTCTCCGGCGACACGTTGTATTCCGACGCCATCACGGACCGGCCGTAGATGCGGCTGCCCGCCGGAAGATCGCCTTTGGCAATGCGGCGGGCCAGGTCCAGGGCGATCTGCAGGTATTGAGACGGGACGACCGTCTGCTTCATAGGGGACCACCACCTTATCGTTCAATGATGTCATTATACACTGACAACTTGTAAAAGTAAATAGAGATGGCAGTTAATAAACCGTGAACAAATTTGAAAAGGATGTAAAGAATGCGGAAATATGGGATAAGAAGAACAAAAATGTACTGGAAATTGGAAGAGAGAAAACCGTCTCGATTTTCTTTCCCAATGTGCCGCGGGGGAAGAGCCTGTGGTATAATAGCCGCAAAAGCGGCTATTATACTCTTTTATCGCCATTTTCCTCTCCGGCTTCGCCGGAAACCGGAAAATATGGCTGCATGATACCAGTTCGCTCCGCTTCATGGTATCATGGTCAAAAATTTTAAGAACCTGCATTTATAACCGGGGAATGCTGGATGGGCAAGGATTTTTCCCGCCAGACAAGGAGATTTTTCGCAGCCATACTGACGTATGGCAAGGGAAAGCGACGCAGTATGGCGGGAAAAAGACCGCCCAGGCGGCGTTCAACGGCTATGAATACAGGTTCTAAACCAAAAGGGAGGCGTCCGGATGGAGGCATGCGCGGAATGTGTGGAGATGCGGACGGCGCTGGCGGAGGAATTCCGGGGACTGCAGGGGCTGTTCGCGGCATTGGGAGACGAGACACGGCAGCGGATCTTTCTGACGCTGCTGGAGAGCGAGCAGGTGGGGCTGCGGGTGGGAGAGCTGACGGAGCGGACGCATCTCAGCCGTCCGGCGGTGTCCCACCACCTGCGCGTCCTGCGGGAGGCGGGGGCCGTCCGCGTACACAGGGAGGGGACACGGAACTACTATTATCCCAACGCGGACGCGGAGCAGTGGAAAAAACTGCGGACGCTGGCGGAGCACACCTGCGCGGTGATGCGCAGTGCCGCTGAGGCGGGATATCCCAATCTGAAGGAGGAGTGACCGATATGGAACTGTTGGAAGCGATGAAGCGCCGCCACTCCGTGCGGCAGTACACAGACCGGCCCATCCCGGCGGAGGTCCTGGCGGAGCTGGAAGCGGAGGCCGCCGCCTGCAGCCGGGAGGGGAGCCTGCATATTCAGCTGGTGACCGATGAGCCGGACGCCTTTCAGGGCATCCTGGCCCACTACGGCAAGTTCAGCGGCGTCCGAAATTACCTGGCGCTGGCCGGCCCCAAGGGGCCGGACCTGGACGAAAAACTGGGCTATTATGGTGAGCGGCTGGTGCTGAGAGCCGCACAGCTGGGCTTGGACAGCTGCTGGGTGGCCCTGACCTTTCGGAAGGGGAAGTGCCGCTGCACCGTGGCACCGGGGGAGAAACTGGTCTGCGTGGCGGCACTGGGCTATGGCGTGACGCACGGCGTTCCCCACAGGAGCAGGCCCATGGAGGACCTGTGCCGGGTGGAAGGAGAGATGCCCGACTGGTTCCGCGCCGGGATGGAGGCAGCGCTTCTGGCTCCCACCGCCACCAATCAGCAGAAGTTCCTGCTGACGCTGGAGGGGAACGCGGTCAAGGCGGAGTCTACCGGCGGGTTCTACTCCAAGGTGGATCTGGGCATTGTGAAGTACCACTTTGAGGCCGGCGCCGGCAAAGACCATTTTACTTGGAAATAGAGAAAAAAGAGCGCGAAACGGGGTGCCGTGCGGAGATGCGGCGCCCTGTTTCGCGTTTTATTGTGTATTTACAACCACGTGCTGTGCGCGTGGTTGTAAAAAGGTTTTACCTTTGAACAGAAAACGATTTAAGGCAGATGCTTCGTCGAAAAGTGTTATAGGCGTATACTTTTGCTGACCGGCCCTGAGATCCATTTCACATAAGCCTTTGATGCCGGGGAGCGGCCCTATTGACAGGGAGTCCTCCTATAAATATAATGAGTCCTAAACAGGACACAGGGCGGGAGAGGACGTATGATCGAGACAAGACTTCTGCATTATTTTTTGACAGTAGCCCGGGAACAGAATATCACCAACGCGGCCAAGGCGCTGCATATCACACAGCCCACCCTGAGCCGTCAGATGGCGATGCTGGAAGAGGAGCTGGGAACAAGGCTCTTTATCCGGGACGGCCGTCCCCTCACTCTGACCGACGAGGGGCATCTGCTGCGGCGCAGGGCGGAGGAGATCCTGGAGCTGGTGGAAAAGACCCAGGCGGAGGTGGCCTCCCACGAGGAGCAGGTAGAGGGGACCGTGTCCATCGGCTGCGGCGAGCTGGCCTCGGTCAGGGTGCTGATGGACGTGATTGCGGATTTCTCCCAGCGGTATCCCCGGGTCGCCTTTGACGTCTATACCGCCACTGCCGACCAGATCAAGCGCCGCATGGATGACGGCCTGACGGATATCGGCCTGCTGCTGGAGCCGGTGGACATGGAGCGCTATGAACACATCCGAATGCCCATCCGGGAGCGCTGGGCGGCTGTGATGCCCGCCGGTGTGCCGCTGGCCAGACGGAAGCATGTGACCGCCAGGGATCTGGCGGATATTCCGGTCATTCTGCCCAGCCGGCAGAAAGTCTATGATGAGGTAGTCAGCTGGTTTGGAAGTGCCTATGAGAGTATGCAGGTCATCGGCGTCAGCAACCTGGGCACCAACGCCGCCATGATGGTCCGGGCCGGGCTTGGATACGCCCTGATCGTGGAGGGAGCCCTGCCGTTCTTAAAGAAGAGCGAGGTCTGCATGGTGCCGTTATACCCGGAACTGACGGCCACATCGGTGCTGGCGTGGAAGCGTAGACAGCCGTTCTCCACTGCCACCAGCCGTTTTTTGGAACACGCAAAATGCTCTTTGAGCATGAAACGGGCATAGAAAATAGGTATTCGACATAATAAGGGGCGACCTCTATAATAAGCGTATCGGAAGAGCGGTTCCGGTGCGCTTTCTTTTTTTAAGAACCTGTATTCACAACCGGGAAATGCCGGATGGACGAGGATTTTTATTGTTAGACAAGGAGATTTTTCGCAGCCATACTGACGTATGGCAAGGGAAAGCGACGCAGTATGGCGGGAAAAAGACCGCCCAGACGGCGTTCAACGGCTATGAATACAGGTTCTAATATTTTTCTGAAAGGATGGGGGAGCATGATACTTGAAGCGCTCTATATGCTGTCCAACGGCATTCCCCGGGGGAGCTGCTCGTCACCACCAAGCTGGCCGCTGAGGCCAAACCCTACAATCGGGCGGCAGCGTGTGCGATATCTGGTAAAAAACAAGGAGGATTGAACATGGACGAATTCAAGGATATTTTCCCTCGCGGAGGGGAGAACACTGCCTTTGCTCAGTATTTCGTGGGGCAGAGCTATCTGAATATGCTCTCTCTGGAGCAGGTGGCCATCGGCAATGTGACCTTTGAGCCGGGCTGCCGCAACAACTGGCACATCCACCACGCCAGGTCCGGCGGCGGACAGATCCTGCTGGTGACCTCCGGCCGGGGCTATTATCAGGAGTGGGGCAAGCCTGCACGGGAACTCCGCCCCGGCGACGTGGTGAATATCCCCGCCGGAGTCAAGCACTGGCACGGCGCGGCTCCGGACAGCTGGTTTGCCCATCTGGCGGTGGAGGTCCCCGGGGAGGAGACCAGAAATGAGTGGTGCGAGCCGGTGTCCGACGCGGACTACGGCAGGCTGAAATGAGGAATGACCGTGAGAGCCATTGAGGTCTATTATTCCCTCGGCGGAAACACCCGCCGGGTGGCCCGGCAGCTTCAAAGGGCCACCGGCGCCGATCTGGCGGAGATCAAAACGGTCAAACCCTACACCGGCAGCTATGACGACGTGGTAGGGCAGGGTCAACGGGAGGTGAACAGCGGCTTTCTGCCGGAGCTCCAGCCGATGGAGGTGGATCTGGATCGATACGATACCGTCATTCTGGGCACCCCCGTGTGGTGGTATACCTTTGCCCCGGCCATGAACAGCTTTCTGCGCAGCACGGACCTGTCTGGAAAAACAGTGTATCCCTTTGCCACCAACGGCGGATGGCTGGGCCATACTCTCCGGGATTTTGCCAGGGCCTGTCCCGGCGCCAAGGTGGCCCTGGGACTGAACGTCCGCTTCAACGGCAGCCGGCAGCTCACCGCTGACCGCGACATTCTAAACTGGGCGCAGACGATCCAAGCATAACATCTGGGGGACATAAGGAGAGCGCCGGAGGGTGTTCCTCCGGCGCTCTGGCAGTTTTACTCCGGCTTTGGCAGCTGGCGCAGGGCTGCCCGGTACGGCTCCGGGATCTCCTCCAGAGGCATGTTCCGCACCGCATCGCTGGTCCCGGACCGCAGGGCGGTCTCGTAATACCAGCACTTGAAGTCCAGCATATCCAGCGTTCTTTGCAGCTCGGCCATCTGGGTCCGGACCGCCTCCCGCTGGCGGGAGAGCAGCTGTAAACGGGGTTCCATGGTCTCATCTCCCCGCATAGCCATGTCGATATAGACGCGGATATCCCGCAGGGACATCCCAGTCTTCTTCATGCACTCGATGGTCTGGAGCCACTCGTAGTCCTTCTCCTGGAACATCCGCCTCCCGCCGGGAGAGCGCTCCACAAAGGGGAGCAGCCCCTCCTTGTCATAATAGCGCAGGGTGGAGGCCGGAACTCCCAGCAGCTTTGCCATTTCGCCCACGGTATACACCATAAGAACACGTCCTTAAAAGTTTTTTCAAAGACCTCTTGACTTAAAGCTGAGTTTAACTTGTATGATGAACATGTACTTTAGGAAAAGGATAGCCTGTATAGTCAAATTTGTCAACCAAATAAATTGGAGGATATGAAAATGAGCAAAAAGGTACTGATCCTGTCCGGCAGCCCCCGCAGGGGCGGAAACTCCGACCTGCTGTGCGACGAGTTTCTGCGGGGGGCGGCGGAGGCCGGCAATCAGGCGGAAAAGATCTTTCTGCGCGACAGGAGGATCGCGCCCTGCAACGCCTGCTATTACTGCACCCAGAGCGGAGGCAGATGCGCCATCTCTGATGACATGGGGGAAGTTTTGGATAAAATGCAGGCCGCAGATGTGATCGTCATGGCGAGTCCGGTTTACTTCTACTCCATCGACGCACAGATGAAGGCCCTGATCGACCGCTGCGTGGCTCGCTGGACCAGCATTCCGGACAAGGAGTTTTACTACATCATGACCGCCGCCGAGGACAGCGAAACGGTGATGGACTGCACCTTGGAGTGCTTCCGGGGCTTTGCCGCCTGTCTGGACGGCGCCAAGGAGATGGGCGTGATCCAGGCCAAAGGCGTCTACGAGGCGGGGGCCGTCCGGGCCACCGGGTACATGCAGCAGGCCTACGAGATGGGCCGGCGGGTGTAGGGAGGACGATATGGCGATCACAGAAGCCGCGAAGACATACCGCGAAAAAATGCTCCCAGGCAGTTGCTCCAGCCTGATGGATACAGATCCCGAGTTTGCGGAGCGGTTTTACAGCTTCGCCTATGACGAGGTGGTGAACCAGGACGATCTGGATGACCGCACCCGTTTGATGGCGATCCTGGCCGCCCTGATGGGCTGTCAGGGTGCGGAGGAATTCCGGTGCCAGGTGGAGGCCGCTCTGAACCTCGGCGTGACACCGGTGGAGATCAAAGAGACCGTTTACCAGGGCGTGGCCTATCTGGGGATGGGCCGGGTGTCGCCTTTCCTGGAGGTAGTCAACCAGGTGCTGAAAGAGCGGGGAATTCCACTTCCCCTGGAGGGACAGGCCACCACGACCATGGAGGACCGCCGGGAGGCGGGCACCCAGGTCCAGGTGGACATCTTCGGCGAGGGGATGCGGGATTTCTGGCAGTCCGGCCCGGAGGAGAGCCGCCACATCAACCGCTGGCTGGCGGCCAACTGCTTTGGAGACTACTACACCCGTACAGGGCTGACCTATCGGCAGCGGGAGATGATCACTTTCTGCTTCCTGGCGGCCCAGGGAGGCTGTGAGCCCCAGCTCATCAGCCATGCCGCCGCCAACATGAGGATCGGGAACGACAGGGCGTTTTTGATCAAAGTGATCTCCCAATGCCTGCCTTACATCGGCTATCCCCGGAGCCTGAACGCCCTGCGGTGCGTCAATGAGGCGGCGGAAAGGAGCCAGGCATGAAAGCAGAATATATGGCAATGATGGGATTGCAGGCATTTATTGCCTGCTGTGTGTCAAAAGCCTTGGGGAGATCATCAGCATCAAAATCTAAGCGAGGAGAATAAAGGCGAACGATGGGGAATCCGGATTCAAACACAAAACCCTCTATGCTTACGGATTCCGTTTGGAAAAGCCTTGTTTTCTTTGCGGTTCCGTTGCTGCTGGGCAGTATTTTTCAACAACTTTATAATACCGCTGATTCGCTTGTGGTTGGTAACTTTTTAGGCGATTCTGCTCTCGCCGCGGTAAGCTCTGCTGCAAATCTTATCAATCTGTTAGTTGATATGTTTATAGGACTTTTTACCGGTGCGGGAATATTGGTAGCAAACTACTACGGCAGCGGAAGGAAAGATAAGCTCTCCCACGCTGTCCAGACGACCATTACCATCGGTTTTGCCGCTGGTATTTTGCTGACCGTAATCGGGAATGTGCTGACTCCGGTACTCCTCCGGTGGATGAATACACCGGAGGATGTAATGGCTAATTCGCTGGCTTATTTCAGAGTCTACTTTTCTGGCTCCCTTGCGTTTATTATGTATAACTGCTGTACAGGAATTTTACAAAACCTTGGCGATAGTGTACGGCCTCTGAAATACCTGATTTTGGCTTCGGCAACAAATATCATTCTGGATATTCTGTTTGTTGCGGTATTTCATTTGGGCGTAGGATCGACTGCTCTTGCAACGATTCTTTCACAAGGGTTAAGTGCCGTATTATGTTTTGTAAGGCTGTATCGCTCGCAGGAAATCTATGGATTTGATTTGAACAGGATATATCCGCGCAAAGACACGATTTCAGAAATACTTCACTTCGGAGTGCCGTCGAGTTTTCAAAACTGTATGATTGCTTTGTCCAATGTCGTTGTGCAGTCCGGTATCAACCTTTTTGAAACACAGGCGATTGCGGGATGTGGTGCATGGTCTAAATTAGAAGGATTCGCACTTCTGCCGATTTTGAGTTTTACGATGGCACTCAGCACTTTTGTGGGACAAAACAAAGGCGCTGGAAATCAGGAGCGAATCCGCAAAGGAACAAAGTTTGGAATTGTCTGCTGTGCAGCGATGTCTATTATCATCGGTATTGTTTTATATATGTGCGCACCGTTACTTGTTGCACTTTTTAACAGAAATACAGAAGTAATTGCCTATGGAACCTTAAAGGCACGTTTTTCCGCACCGTTTTTCGTGCTGCTTGGAGTATCTAATTGTATAGGCGGGATACTCAGAGGAATTGGAAAAACAAAGACTTCTATGTTCATTTACTTAGGCTGTTGGTGTTTGGTGCGCATTGCGTTGATTCATGTAGGGTTAGCTTTTATGAAGGATATTCGGATTGTCCTGATCGCTTATCCGGTTACATGGCTGTTGAGTACAGTAATATTCCTGTGGAGATATAAAAGGGATGTTTGGGCTGTAACATAAAATAACGAAAATGAAGGTTTATCTTATGAGCAAGAAACTTTTCGTGGCGTATTTTTCTGCAAGTGGTGTGACAGCATAGGCGGCATGGAAATTCTCAGAGTCTGTTCGTGCTGATCTTTTTGAAATTAAGCCGGAGTTCTCCACACCAGTGCGAATCTGAACTGGCTGGCTGCCGTTTCTCCGGAAGAGCTTCCAGTCCGAGGTGCGTGAATGAGTCCTGGGACTGGACGTGAACAGCTGAACATCCGGAGATGAAATACAACAAATACAATCTAACAGGAGGTCAAAGCAATGGAATTTGCAACACTGAACAACGGCGTCAAAATGCCCATCCTGGGCTATGGCGTGTACCAGGTGACACAGGAGGAATGCGAGCGCTGCGTACTGGACGCCCTGGAGGTGGGCTACCGCTCCATCGACACGGCCCAGAGCTACTTCAATGAGGAGCAGGTGGGCAGTGCGATTCAAAAATCCGGCGTGCCCCGGGAGGATATTTTCCTGACCACAAAGGTCTGGATCGAGCACTATGGCTATGAGTCCGCCAAGGCCTCTGTGCTCAAGTCCATGGAGAAGCTGAAGACCGATTATCTGGACCTGGTACTGCTGCACCAGCCCTTCTCCGATGCCTATGGAGCCTGGCGGGCCCTGGAGGAGCTGTACGAGGAGGGCCGCGTCCGGGCCATCGGCATCTCCAACTTCTACGCGGACCGCATGGTGGACTTTGCCTCCTTCAACCGTATCCGGCCCATGGTCAACCAGGTGGAGACACACATCTTCAATCAGCAAAAGACCGCCAGGGAGTGGATGGATAAATACGGCGTTCAGATCGAGGCTTGGGCGCCTTTCGGTGAGGGCCGGGGCGGAACCTTTGACCATCCGGTCATCGCCGGTATCGCCGCAAGGCATGGCAAAACGCCCGCACAGGTCATGCTGCGCTGGCACATCCAGCGGGGCGTGGTGGTCATCCCCAAGTCCACCCACAAGGAACGCATGGCGGAAAACTTCCAGGTCTTCGATTTCGCCCTGACCGCCGGGGAGATGGAGGCCATCGCCGCGCTGGACAAGGGGGAGAGCGCTTTCTTCTCCCACCAGGACCCCGCCATGGTGGAGTGGTTCGTGCAGATGGTGGAGGAGCGCAAAAGGAAGCAGGACAGCGCCAGGGAACGGAAGAACTGGTAAGGGCGGATCTGCATAAGTGAACGCCGGGGGAGGCCAATGCCTCCCTCGGCGCGTATATTCTGCGCCTTTTCAGCACCGCCTGCGAGAGAGTTCCTTTTGCGCAGCTGAATGCCGGCTTTGGAGATTTTGTGATAAAATATAACCATAAAACTGGTGCCTGCCCGAAGTATCATTTGCCAAAGATGATTTCAAGGAAGAAGCCGTAGTGAAACTGCGTTCCATAACATTTGCGGCAATGGAGAATGTCCAGCCAGTGACCGTCATGGGCGGCGGGCGTCCATCAACGCCATCATGAAAGGGAAGCTGGCGGCAGAGAGGGGAGAAAAGACACTGGCGTTCCGTGATATTTATGGTATAATCACAAAATAACAGTCCAATGGGAGGCAAAAGTATGACCGACATCATCCGCTTTGACCAGTACGCAGGGGAGCCTGACCTGGACGCCATGGGCAGGGAGGCGCTGCGGGACTATCTGAAGACGGTCCGGGCGCGGATCGAAGAACTGGACCAACAGGAGCCGGAGGATATGGAGAGCGAGGCGTATGAAGTTTGGGGCGCCCGCCACGAGGATCTGGAGGACCTGGCCGATGAGATCCGGGATCGCCTGGACGAGCTGGAGGACACCCATGGCTGATTTTGTATACTGCAAGCTGGAGATCTTCATCCCGGAGAGTCACCTGGCGGCTTTGCAGAGAGCCCTGCGGGAGGTGGACGCCGGACACATCGGGAGCTATGACTGCTGCCTCTCTTACAGCCCCGTCACCGGCTGCTGGCGGCCGCTGGATGGGGCGGCACCGTATTTGGGGAGGATCGGTGAGATCAGTGCCGAGCCGGAGCTGAAGGTGGAGGTCACCTGCCGCACAGCGCGGGTGGACGAGATCGTGGAGGCGGTGAAGCGCATTCACCCCTATGAGGAGCCGGTCATCAACGTGATCCCCCTGTACCGCACCAGCTTTTGAGAGACAGCGGAGGAGCCTGCATGAAGCGCATTGCCATACTATCCGACACCCACGGCCTTCTGCGGCCGGAAGTCATGGAACGGCTGGAGGGGGCCGACGTCATCCTCCATGCCGGGGATATCAACACCCGGGCCATCGTGGACGCCCTGCGGACCTGTGCTCCGGTCTATATCGTCCGGGGCAACAACGACAAGGAGTGGGCGGCGGACCTGCCCCACGACCTGACGGTGACCATCGAGGGCATCCGGTTCTTCATGGTCCACAATAAAAAGGATATCCCAAAGGGGCTGTCCGGCGTGGATGTGGTGGTATACGGCCACTCCCACAAATACGCCTGCGAGGAGCGGGAGGGTGTGCTGTGGCTCAACCCCGGCAGCTGCGGCAGGCGCCGCTTTGACCAGGAGATCACCCTCTGCATGATGGAGATCGAGGATGGGGAATACCGGACGGAGAAGATCACCATTCCCCATGAGAGGAAGTGAGACCGTGGAGCTGGGCCTGACCATTCCCTTACAGCGGCACCTGAAGCTGGCACCGCCGCCCTATGGCACGGAGCCGGACCGCCGCTTCTGCTGGGATCTCCATGTCACCAGTCTGCGGGGGCGGAAAAGCCTGCTGGCCGTCCACTGTCACAGCCGGTATGCCTTTGTGCTCTTCGACCTGCCCGCCCCGGCATGGATGGACCTGCCTCATACGTTTCTTGACGGCCTGAACCGGAGCCTGTCCGCCGCCGGGATCTCGGAGGATGACATAAACGGCTATCTTCTCAACGGGGGAGACTGCCGCCTGACCAGGACCCATGGCCGCCGGGAGGTGGCCTTTCTCAACCGGGCCTGGGTGGACGTGATGGCTTTGGACTACTGCCTGGACGAGACGGCACGGGAGCAGCCTCTGCTGGACCACGCCGTGAACGCCCAACATAGCCGCTGTGCGGGTCTTGCGGGGCTGGCTCCGGCGGCGGAACGGATATCAGAGCGTTTGAAATGAGGACACGGAACATGCGGATCATCATCTCACCGGCGAAAAAAATGAAGATGGACCTGGACAGCTTTGCGGTGGAGGGCCTGCCGACCTTCGTGGACGAGGCGGAGCGGCTGAGGACCACCCTGCTGGAAATGTCCCCCAAGGAGCTGCAGACGCTCTGGAGGTGCGGCGATGCCATCGCCGGCTTGAATGTGGAGCGCCTGCGGGATATGGACCTGCGCCGTCGACTGACGCCCGCGGTTTTGGCCTATGAGGGCCTCCAGTACCAATACATGGCGCCGGGAGTCTTTGAGACCGGGCACCTGGCCTACATACGGGAGCACCTGCGCATCCTGTCCGGCTTTTACGGCCTGCTGCGGCCCTTCGACGGCGTGACGCCCTACCGGCTGGAGATGCAGGCCCGGCTGTCCGTGGATGGGAAGAAGGACCTGTACGCCTTCTGGGGCGGCAGACTGGCGGAGCACCTGGCGGCGGAGACGGATCTTGTGCTGAACCTGGCCTCCAAGGAGTACAGCCGCGCCGTGGAACCGTACCTGCCCGCCTCGGTCCGGTTCCTCACCTGCACGTTTGGGGAATGGAAAGGCGGGAAGATCGTGGAGAAGGGCACCGTGTGCAAAATGGCCCGGGGCCAGATGGTGCGCTGGCTGGCGGAAAACAACATCGAAGACACGGGGGATATTCGGGCGTTCGCGGACCTGGGCTACGCATTCTCGCCCGCCCATTCCACAGAGAACAACGCCGTGTTCATCAAAGACGGAACCGCGGAGCAGCAAGAAGGAGAATGATGCCAATGCCGCACATCATGGAGATAACCGACATATCAGCGCCGGAGCTGGACGTCTTTGCGCGTTTGACGGAGGCCCAGCTGCGCTCCCGGCAGGAGCCGGAGAAGGGCATTTTCATCGCGGAGAGCCCCAAGGTGATCGGCCGCGCTCTGGACGCGGGATACGAGCCTGTCTCCCTGCTCATGGAGCGCAGGCAGATCGAAGGGCAGGCGCGGGACATCATCGCCCGCTGCGGAGAGGTCCCGGTCTACACCGCCGGTCGTGCCCTCCTGGCGGGACTGACCGGATACGAGCTGACGCGGGGCGTGCTGTGCGCCATGCGGCGGCCCGAACTGCCCAGCGTCGAGGAGCTGTGCGCCCATGCGCGGCGGGTGGCTGTCCTGGAGGGGATCGTGGATTCCACCAACATCGGCGCCATTTTCCGTTCCGCCGCGGCGCTGAACATGGACGCCGTGCTGGTCACGCCCTCCTGCAGTGATCCGCTGTACCGGCGGGCGGTGCGGGTCAGCATGGGCACGGTCTTTCAGGTCCCGTGGACGCGGATCGGAAACGAGGTCTCCGACTGGCCGGGACAGGGCCTCCGGCGCCTGCGGCGGCTGGGCTTCAAGACCGCCGCTATGGCCCTGAGCGAGACGGCCATCAGCATCGAGGAGCCCGCGCTCTGCGGGGAGGAGAGGCTGGCTATCGTATTGGGCACGGAGGGGGACGGACTGGCGGATGGGACCATCGCCGGCTGCGACTACACCGTGCGCATCCCCATGGCCCACCATGTGGATTCTCTGAACGTGGCGGCGGCCAGCGCGGTGGCCTTTTGGCAGCTGCGGGCCAGATGACTGCGGGACAGGAAAAAAGAACGGAGCGCCGCGTGATGCGGCGCTCCGCAGACTGTCGATAAACCCGAAAAACCAGGAAAATGGGAAGGAAAGGTGTGCGCGGGAAACCCAGGAAGGGTGTCCTGCGCCATTCAAAT
>JAETOQ010000124.1 GCA_021771635.1 Oscillospiraceae bacterium
AGCTGGTGTTCCGGGCGGAGAACCTCTACGCCCAGGCGATGGAGCATTCCACAGTAAAGGAGGCTTTACGGCTTGATTAAGACTCTACAGAATACGCTGAAGCAGGACCGGGAGGGCTTTGTCCTCCCCAAGTCCGTGCAGGACGCCATCCCCATCCGCCGCCTGTGGCCGGATGGGATTTTTCAGTTTGGGAGCAAGTTCTCCAAGGCCATCCGCTTCTCGGACATCAACTACGCCATCGCCTCAAAAGAGGATAAAACGTCCATGTTCCTGGGCTATTCGGAGCTTTTGAACGCCCTGGACACCGGCTCCACCACCAAGCTGACCATCAACAACAAGCGGCTCAACCGCCAGGACTTCGAGCAGAAGATCCTGCTGCCCCGGCAGGATGACTATCTGAACGGCTACCGGGCGGAGTACAACGCCATGCTCATGGATAAAGTAACGGACTCCTCCAACAGCGTGGTGCAGGAGCGGTACATCACCCTGTCTGTCCACCGCAAGAGCATTGAGGAGGCCCGCACCTTCTTCGACCGGGTGACGGCGGATGTGACCACCCGCCTGAGCCATCTGGACGCCCACAGCGAGGAGCTGGACGCGGTGGAGCGGCTCCGGGTGTTGCATGACTTCTACCGCACCGGGGAGGAAACGGAATTCCATGTGGACCTCCGGGACCTGATGCGGAAGGGCCACTCCTTCAAAGACTCCATCTGCCCGGACAGCCTGGAGTTCAAGAAGGACCACTTCATCATGGGCGGCAAATATGGCCGGGTGCTGTTTCTAAAGGAGTACGCCAGCTACATCAAGGACAGCATGATCTCCGAGTTGACGGCCCTCAACCGCACCATGATGCTGTCCATTGACGTGATCCCCGTCCCCACAGACGAGGCCGTCCGGGAGATGCAGAATCGGCTCCTCGGTGTGGAGACGAACGTGACCAACTGGCAGCGCCGGCAGAATAATAACAACAATTTCTCCGCTGTGGTGCCGTATGATCTGGAACAGCAGCGGAAAGAGACCCGTGAGATGCTGGACGATCTCACCACCCGTGACCAGCGGATGATGTTCGCGGTGGTCACGCTGGTGCATCTGGCGGATTCCAAGGAGGAGCTGGACAGCGACACGGACGCCCTCCAGTCCACCGCCCGGAAGCATCTGTGCCAGTTGGCCACTCTGAACTGGCAGCAGGCGGACGGGCTGGTAACGGCCCTGCCCCTGGGCCTGCGGCGGATCGACGCCCTGCGGACCCTGACCACCGAGGCCCTGGCCGTCCTCATGCCCTTCAAGGCCCAGGAGGTGCGGGACCAGGGCGGTGTGTACTACGGGCAGAACGTCATCAGCAAAAACCTGATCATCGCCAATCGGAAAGAGCTGCTGAACGGCAACGGCTTCGTCCTTGGCGTTTCCGGCTCCGGTAAGTCTTTCACCGCCAAGCGGGAGATGGTCAATCTGGCGCTCTCCACCGAGGACGATATCATCGTGATCGACCCTGAGTCGGAGTACCGGCCCCTCATCGAAGGGCTGGGCGGCGAGGTGATCAGCATCTCCGCCACCTCCCCCAACCACATCAACGCCATGGACATGGAGCAAGGCTACGGTGACGGCGAAAACCCGGTGGTGCTGAAGTCCGAGTTTCTGCTGTCCCTGTGTGAGCAGCTTATGGGCGACCGGCTGCTGTCCGCCAAGGAGAAATCCATCATCGACCGCTGCACCGCCAGCGGCTACCACAGCTACATCAAGGGCGGCTACCAGGGCAAAGCCCCCACCCTCCAGGACTTCCATGCCGAACTGCTCCGCCAGGATGAGCCGGAGGCGCGTGACGTGGCCCTGGCAATCGAGCTGTTCACGGAGGGCAGCCTCAATACCTTCGCCAAGCCCACCAATGTGGACACGGACGCCCGAATCCTCTGCTATGACATCCGGGATCTGGGCAAACAGCTTTTGCCTGTGGGTATGCTGGTGGTGCTGGACAGCGTGTTCAACCGGATCATCCGCAACCGGGCGCTGGGCCGGAACACCTGGGTCTATATCGATGAAATTTATTTGCTGTTTCAGAACGAATACAGCGCAAACTTCCTTTTTACCCTTTGGAAGCGGGTCAGAAAGTACGGAGCCTGCTGCACTGGCCTTACCCAGAACGTGGACGATCTCCTCCAGTCCCACACCGCCCGAACCATGCTGGCCAACAGCGAATTCCTGGTCATGCTGAACCAGGCGGCCACCGACCGGGCGGAGCTGGCGCGGTTGCTGAACATTTCGGACAACCAGCTCTCGTATATCACCAACGTAGATTTTGGGCGTGGCCTCATCAAGTGCGGAAGCGCCATCGTACCCTTTATGGACAACTTCCCCAAGAACCGGCTCTACCGGCTGATGACCACCCGCCCGTCCGACCTCTCCGAGAACACTGGAGCTGCGTAAAAATATCGGGGACAGGGCCGCAGACACAGCCCTGTTCCTCGTTGTAGGAGGTGATGAAACATCGCAAAAATCAAGGAAAAACGCAAGGCAACTGGCAGATTAAAGGAAAAAGTCAAGGCAGCGCCCAAAGAACTTGTCCGCCGCGGTCTGGATGACGGTACGGAGCGCCTGCGCGGCCAGCTTCGGGAGACTGCCCAGCGGGGACAGGCCAGCGACTACGGCGGCGACCGGATCGAGGATACCGCCGCCCGTGGGGCATATCAGGCACGGCGCGGAGTGGAGGCTCTGCTAAAGAAAAGAAAGTCCGCCAGAGATCGGCTGCCGGACGAGGAGCCGCACACCCCTGATTCGCCCGCACCCCCGGAGTCCCCGGCAGGGTCGCCCTTGTCCCAGGGGCCGTCTGCACGGGAGCAGCCCCGGATCAAGACACGGGAAGCTGTTTCTGCTAGAGAGGGCGGCACCGGCGCTGGGCCGTCTGAAAGCGGCAGGGCGGGGCCGTCCCCTGGGGAGAGGATGTGGCAGGCGTGGATCAAAACAAGGGAATCCGCTGTTCATAATCCCCGCCCAGATGTGCCGCCTGCACCGCAGGCCGGATCGGAACCGCCACAGGTCAGGACAAGGGAGGCTGCTACCCATGATATGACTGCGGATGTGGAACCGGCCCCACGGGTGAGATCGGAGCCGCCGAAAATCAAGACGCGGGACGCTGCCACTGGTACGCCCACTGACCATAGTACGGCAGAACCTTCCCCCAGCACTGATCAGGCAGCTAACCGGCTGTCCATTAAGACCAGAGATGCGTACATCCAGAGCCAGTCCGCATCTGCGCCGGAGCAGCCGCCCCAGGCGCTTGTGCAAGGCAAACAGGAGTTCATGTGGGAGCGTGGCCGGACCGCAGCCATCAAACGGGCGGAGGCCCAGCGGGTGGGGAACGGCGCTGTTCCCCAGGCCGGAAACGGCGGGGAGACGGCGCCTCCCGCTCCGGTGCGGCGTGGATACGCTGGCGGGCAGGGCAGGTACTCCCCGGCCCAGGCTGTGCGCAGGCCGATAGATCCGGGAGAACCTGATATCCGGCCTGTGCGAGATGGTGGGCAGAAGATTATCAAAACGGCCCGCTCCGGGAGAAAGACCGCCGAGCGAACCACCAAACAGACCATCAAAACTGCGGAACGCTCCTCCAAAAAGGCTGTCAAGACCACCCAGCGAACAGCGAAAACTGCGCAGCAGACGGTAAAGACTGCCCAGAGATCCGCCCAAGCCACCGTCAAGGCCACCCAGCGGGCCGTACAGACCGCACGTGCCACGGCAAAGGCGGCAGCGACCACGGCCAAGGCCACGGCGAAAGCCACCGTGGCGGCGATAAAAGCGGCCATTGCGGCCACGCAGGAGTTGATCGCCGCCATCGCCGCTGGCGGCTGGGTGGTACTCGTGGTCGTGCTGTTAATCTGTATAATCGGACTGCTCATC
>JAETOQ010000125.1 GCA_021771635.1 Oscillospiraceae bacterium
AATCCTGCGTGTAGCGGCCTATTGCCGGGTCAGCTCCGACTCCGCCGACCAGAAGCACTCCTATGCCGCCCAGATCCGCAAATACACCGAGGAAATCGGTCAGCATGACGGCTGGGAGCTGGTGGACATCTACGCTGACGAGGCGGTGACCGGCACCCGGATGGACAAGCGGGAGGACTTCAACCGCATGATGGCCGACTGCCGGAAGGGCAGGATCGACAAGGTGCTGGTCAAATCCATCTCCCGTTTCGCCCGGAACACCAAGGACTGTCTGGCTGCCCTGCGAGAGCTGATGAGCCTGGGGGTCACGGTCTACTTTGAAAAAGAGAACATCAACACGGAGACGCTCACCACGGAACTGATGGTGAGCGTCTCCGGCGCCCTGGCCCAGCAGGAATCGGTCTCCATCGGGCAGAACCAGCGGCAGAGCTATAAGCGGAGGATGGAGCGGGGCGAGTTCATCACCTGCAAGGCCCCATACGGGTATCGCCTCAAAGACGGAAAGAATCTGGAAATCTGCACTGAGGAAGCTGCGGTGATCCAAATGATTTTTACCCGCTATCTGTCGGGAAAAAGCACGGAAGAAATCGCCGGTGAATTGACTGCCATGGGCCTGCGCACACGGGACGGAAAAGAGCAGTGGAATGTCTTCTCCATCGCCTACATCCTCAGAAATGAAAAATACATTGGTGATACACTTTGCCAAAAAACGCTGGCGACAGACTCCTTCCCCTTCGTCAAAAAGAGAAACGAGGGGGAAAAGGATCAATACTATGTAACCGTCACCCATCCCGCTATCATATCACAAGATGATTTTGAACGAGCCAACCGGCTCCTGCAGCGGCGGTCTGTAGCAAAAGGAAAAATGAAGCAGTATCCGTTTTCAAAAATCATCTGCTGCGGTCAATGCGGCTCCATATTTTCCCGCAAAGAGACCAAAAGCGGATATGTGACATGGGCCTGCAGGACGCATAATTATCAAGCGCAAAAGTGTCCAATGGGCCGCATCCCGGAGGCAGAGATCTACGCCGCTTTCGTGCGGATGTACAATAAGCTGAAACGCCATGAGGGCATCATTCTGAAGCCTGCCCTCGCCCAGCTCCGTGACAGCTGACGGAGCTTCGGCGGGAGCGCCGCCGTCTGCTGAAAAACGAGGACATCGAGGAGGTCGTGGACACCCTGCGCCAGACAGCGGACCTCATCCACAGCGGCCCGGAACGGCTGGAGCGATTCGATGAAGTCCTGTTCGCCGATCTGGTGGAGAAGATCACGGCGGAATCCACAACCCGCCTTCGCTTCCGACTCTACGGGGGCATTGAACTGACAGAGGTATGCCGGGAGGTAAGACGATGACTAACCGGAAGATTTTATACGGCTATCAGATCCAGCGGGGTGAGCTGGCGATTGTCCCCCAGGAGGCGGAGACGGTGCAGCGGATCACCACCCTCTACCTCGCCGGGGCATCCTACCAGAAGATCGGCGCCAGCCTCAATGCAGACGGCATCCCGTTCAGTTCCGAGGCCACTCTCTGGAACAAGCACAAGGTGAAGCGTCTGTTGGAGAATCCCCGCTACACCGGGGCGGACGGGTATCCGCCTATCCTGGACAGGGATACCTTCCGGGCTGTGCAGGAGAAGATCAAGGAGAAAACCGAGGGCTGCGTCAAACGGGAAAAGCGTCCGGCCCTCGCACTGAAGGAATATCTCCAGTGTGAGTGCGGCGGCCCTCTGTGCAGGACCGCCGGAAAGAACCGGAGGACAGATACCTTGTACCTCAAGTGTGAATCCTGCGGGAAACGATTCATCCTCCCGGACAGCCTCCTGCTCTCGGAGGTATCCCGCCAGATGGCGGAGCATGACGCACCCCCGGAGACTCCCTACGCCCCCTCCGGCGAGGTCGTCCGCCTGACCAACGCTATCAACCGGGGGCTGGAGCGGCCTGACAGGCCAGAGGACATCGTGTCCTTGATCCTTCAAGGTGCCTCCGCCCGGTACGATTGTTGTCCAGACGTAATTGAATATGAATCTGTCTGCCGCCCAGCCGAAGTGAATCTCAAACGCTTCGGTCAGGCGGTTTCTCATATCACCATAACAGGAAATCAGGACATAACCGTCCATTTCAAATAACAGGCAGAGGAGTGATCTCATGGAACAGACCGCATTGGAACGCCGGGTGCGCGTCATCCCCGCCACCAGGCCCGTCCCCGCCAGCGGGCCGCGCCGGAGCGGCAAACAGCGGGTGGCCGCCTACTGCCGGGTGTCCACCGACAGCGAGGAGCAGCTCAACAGCTACGCCGCCCAGAAGAATTATTACACCCAGAAAATTGAGGAAAATCCCGATTGGGAGATGGCGGGCGTATTCGCTGACGAGGGCCTGAGCGGCACCAGCATGAAAAAGCGGACGGAGTTCAACCGCATGATCGCCGCCTGCAAACGGGGCCGCATCGACATGATCCTCACCAAATCCGCCTCTCGGTTCGCCCGGAACACAGTGGACTGTCTCCGGGTCATCCGGGCCTTGAAAAGCCGGGGCATCGGCGTGATCTTCGAAAAAGAGAACATCAATACGCTGACGGAGTCCAGCGAGTTCCTGATCACCCTGTTCAGCAGCTTCTCCCAGGCGGAGAGCGAGTCCATGGGGATGAACATCGTCATGGGGATGCGGCAGAGCATGAAGGAAGGCAAAATCCCCTTCCAGTACAGCCGGACGCTGGGCTACCGCAGGGGGCCGGACGGCAAACCGGAGATTGACCCGGACGAGGCCGAGACGGTGCGGCTGATCTACGCCCGCTACCTGGAGGGGGCCAGCCTGGGAGACATCCAGCGGGAGTTGACCGAACAGAATATCCCCACGGCGGAGGGCATTAAGGGCTGGTCGCGGCAGGTGATCCAGAACATCCTAACCAGCGAGAAGTACATCGGGGATGGGATTCGGCAGAAAACCTACACCACCGGCCCCATCGGCGACCGAAAAGCGGTAAAAAATAACGGGGAGCTGCCCATGTACTACAGCAAAAACAATCATCCCGCCATCATCCCCAGGGAGGTCTACTACCGGGTGAAGGAGGAAATGGCCCGCCGGAACAGTAAGCGGAAAGTGATGCAGAAAACCGCTAAGACCGAACAGGGCAAATACTCCGCCAAATACGCCCTATCCGAGCTGTTGGTGTGCGGGGAGTGCGGGACGCCCTACAAGCGGTGTACCTGGGCGCGGAACGGCAAAAAGCGGATCGTCTGGCGGTGCGTCTCCCGGCTGGAGTTCGGTACGAAATACTGCCACAACTCCCCCACGATGGATGAGAACAGGCTCCACAGCGCCATTGTGGCCGCACTGAACGAGTTCGGCGCCATCCGGGCGGAGGTCAAAGCCGATGTGCTGGAGCTGGCGAGTCTGGCCCAGGGCGGCGGCGAAGACGGCGGGGAAAGCCTCCTGGCGTTGCAGACGCGGCTGAAGGAGCTGTCGGAGGAGCAGGCGGAGCTGATTGACAAGGTGCTGGCGGACATGAAAAACGAGGAGCTGAACACCCAGCTCAAGGCGGTATTGGAGGAGAAACAGGATGTCATGGATCGGATCGCGGCGCAGGAGCAGGATGAGGAAAAGCGGGCCGCCCAGGCGTCCAGGCAACGGGAGATGGAGGAATGGCTGGACCGGCAGCCCCTGTGCTTCACGGAGTACGATGACACCCTCACCCGCAGGTTCGTGGAACAGGTCACCGTGGTGGACGCAGAGACTATCCGGGTCAAGATCCGGGACGCCGGTATAGAAATTGAACAGAAACTGTGCTAAAATAGGGAAAGAGGAGAATACACCATGGCCATATTTCTCACGGGCGATACCCACGGCGATTTCAGCCGGTTCAGGCCCGATATCTTCTACGAGCAGGCGGGGCTGACCAAGGATGACTGCACCATTATTTGTGGCGACTTTGGGGGCGTCTGGGACGGCAGCCCCGAAGAACAGGGCCAGTTGGACTGGCTGGAGCAGAGACCCTACACCACCCTGTTTGTCTCCGGCAACCATGAAAATTATGATCTGCTGGCTCAATACCCTGTGGAGGAATGGCACGGCGGGCAGGTGCAGCGCATTCGTCCCTCAGTGATCCATCTGATGCGGGGGCAGGCATACGACATTGAGGGCAGGAAGTTCTTCACTATGGGCGGTGCCAGCAGCCACGACATCCAGGATGGAATCCTGGAGCCGGACGACCCTCTGTTCAAGAAAAAATGCAGGCGGCTGGATGCCAGGGGCGCGCTGTACCGGGTGAACCACCTGTCCTGGTGGGCGGCGGAGTTGCCCAGCGAGGAGGAATACCAGACCGCCAAGGCCAGCCTGGACAGAGCGGGCTGGGCAGTAGACTACATCATCACCCACTGCTGCTCCACCAGTGTGCAAGACGCATTCAGCGGTGGCTTTTACCGGAAAGACGCCCTGACAGAGTTCTTTGATGAGGTAAGCCCACGCTGCAAATTCAAATACTGGTTTTTTGGACACTACCATGAGGACATGGTGGTAGAGAAGAAATATGTGATGCTCTATGAGCAGATCATCCGGCTGAAACTGTGAGCAGAGAGAGGACGCCAAGAACGGGGTGCTGCCAGTTCCTGGCGTCCTCTCTTTGCTTTCAGAAACTTCGAGCAACCGGCGGCTTTGAATTTTTCTTTACAATTCTGACCATTGATGGTACAATTCAGAAAAGCGGTGAGCAGTTCCGAGGAAGATGCCATAAAGTGAGGAAACCGTTGCGCTGCAACGGTTTTGAGCCTGCATCTTTTTTGTCAACAAGACACA
>JAETOQ010000126.1 GCA_021771635.1 Oscillospiraceae bacterium
GCCGCCGAGCTTATCACCGAGGGCAGCTTGAATGTGTTCGCCCACCCCACCAACGTCAACATGGACAACAGGCTGGTTGTCCTTGACCTCTACGAGATGGGGGAGCAGCTCCGGCCCACGGCCCTGGTGGTGACGCTGGAGGCCATCCAGAACCGGGTGATGGAGAACCGCAAGCGGGGCAAGTTTACATGGGTATTCATCGACGAGTGCTACCTGTACTTTAAGTACCACTATTCCGGCGAATTTCTTTACCGGGCGTGGAAACGCTTCCGAAAGTACGCCGGGATCATGACGGCGGCAACGCAGAATGTGGAGGAATGTCTGAAGTCCGAGACGGCGCGGCTCATGCTGGCCAACAGCGAATTTCTGCTGTTGTTCAACCAGTCCGCCACAGACCGGGCCGAGCTGTCCAAGCTCCTGCACATTTCCGACACGCAGATGGGCTACATCACCAACGCCGACCCCGGCCACGGCCTGTTACGGTTTGGCGGGGCGCTGGTGCCCTTTGCCAACACCATCCCCCGCGACTCCGGCCTCTACCGCTTGATGTCTACCACACCGGGCGAAAGCTGACCGACTGCCGGGAAATGCGTCTCACCGTGAGACGTATTTCCCGGCTTATCCATCATCATCCCCATTTCATTTTGATAGGAGGCGAACAGTTTGCCCGAAGTACGGGAGCGAAAAAACAGCGATAAAATCAAGGGGAAAGACGGCAAGAGCGGCAGACCGCTGAAAAATGATGTGCGCCGCCAGATGACGGCCAAATATGTGAAAGAGCTGACCCAGCGGCAGCGGAACCGGGACACCGGGGGCAATACGGCCCCGGAAGTGCAGGCGGCAGAGCAGGTGGAGGAAAAAATCTATACCACCGCCGACAGCCTCCGGAATCGCACCGCCGATGCCGTTTCAAAATCCATTTCCCGTCACAAGCGGAAACAACAGAAGAAACGGGGCCGCAGGGAGCAGCCACCCGGCGAGACGCCCTCAGCAGGTACGGAGGCCCCGCCGCCCCCGTCGCGGGAGCAGCCGCGAGAGAGGCCCGCCGACGGTATGCGGACGCGCCCCCCGGAGGACAGACGCCGCCCCGCCCCCATGCGGGAGCGCCGTCCTGATACCATCCGTGAGCGACCAGCGGCCTCCCGCCCCGGCCCGGATCGTACCCCGGCGGGGCCGTCCCCCAAAGAGCGGATGAGGCAGACCGCCATTAAGGAGAAGCGGAACCGGCCCACAGGCATCCGGCAGAAACCCGCCGATCCCCTGGAACGGCGGCAGGCCCCCGCGCCGGTACGGGAACCGGCAGCGGCCCAGCCCAGGCCCCAGGAGCGCATGAGGCAAAAGGCCAAGGCAGAGGCGCAGACCCGGCGGGCACAGGCAGGGCGCATCTCCTCCCCGCCCCGCCCGGAGCGCCAGCCAGCCCCCAGGCAGATCACAGGGAGTACCCCTGCCTCTCCCAGCAATCAATCTATCAATCCAATCAAAGAGCGCCCCCGGCGCTCTTTTGCGCCGAAAGAGAAGCCCGCTGGCGGCGCTTTTATCCCCAAGACCCGGCAGACTGCTGCGGCGTCCAAGTCCACCGCAAAGGCGGCATCTGCGGCGGCGAAGAAGAAAACGGCGGCGCGGCCTTTAGAGTTGGCAAAGCGGCGCGTACAGCGCAACGCCCAGCGCAAGCTGCTCCGGCAGTCCACGGCCAAGGCAAAGACCGCGCTGGATCTGTCCCGGAAAGCCGCCGTTATGACGGCCAAGGCCGTGTCCTCTCTAATCAGCGCCATCGCCGGACTTTTGGGCGGCGCGTTCCTGATCCCCATTATCTGCCTGATTGTTTTAGTTGCGGCAATCATCGCCTCGCCGTTCGGCATCCTCTTTGCCAATGAACCCACGCCGGGGGCCATGCCCCTCAATGTGGCTGTGGGGCAGCTCAACATGGAACTGGCCAACACGCTGGAGACGATGCAGACCGGCGACTATGACAGTATCGACATCCAGGGGCAAGGCCCGGACTGGCGGGAAGTGATTGCCGTGTTCGCCGCGAGGACGGCGGGGGCCGACGACGGCACAGACGTTGCCGCCCTGACCCCTGACCGGGTGGATCGGCTAAAGACCGTCTTTTGGGATATGTGCGCCGTCACCGCAACACCAGAGGATATAGAGCATCCGGCTATGGGAAGTACGGCGGCATGGACGGAAACGGTTTTGCACATCACCATCACCAGCAAAACCGCCGAGGATATGCGGACTCAGTACGCCTTTACCGAGCCGCAGAACCATGCGTTGACGGAGCTGCTGGCCGAGCTTTCCACAATGGAGCTGCTGCTCACCGACCTGTCCGCATCCCAGGAGCAGGCCCGGAACGTACTGCAAAGCCTCCCCGCCGACCTTGCCCCGGAGCGCCGCGCCGCCGTGGAAAAGGCGTGTCAGCTTGTGGGAAAAGTGAATTATTTTTGGGGTGGGAAAAGCTATGTCATCGGCTGGGACTCCCGCTGGGGAACTATTCAAAAGGTTTTCTCCCCCGGCAATTCCACCACGGGCACCTACCGCCCGTTCGGGCTGGACTGTTCCGGCTTTGTGGATTGGGCGCTGAGAAATGCGGGGCTGCCCAGCGACGGCCATTGGTACATCAACCGCAATTTGACAGCGGTATCACAGGCGGATGCCTTACCCGGCGACCTCGCGCTGTACCCGGACGCTTCCCACGTCGGCATGGTGGTGGGCCGGAACGAGGCCGGGAAGCTGCTGGTGTGTCACTGTTCCAGCGGACAGAATAATGTTGTTATCACCGAATTTGCCGCCTCCGGCTTTACCGTTGTAGGGCGGCTGGCCTTTATGGGCGGCTAAACAAACGTCTCACGGCGCGGCGCGTTTCCTGTCGGGAAATGCGTCTCACCGTGAGACGTATTTTTCTGCTGAATGGCTAACGGTAATATCTGCGGCCCCGTTCATCCAACTCGGCCAGGGCCTCAAAGAGCTGATCCTGCAATTCTTTTTTGGACAGGCTTTTCACATAGGAGCGCAGCACCTCATAGTGATCCTCCAGGCGCTGCTCCTCCTCCCGTTCGTATTCTTCCACCGCCTCTATGTAGTCCTCCGCTTCCTCCGGGAACGCGGCAAAGAACAGGGCGACCATGTGTTTACAAATCACCCGCCGCCCGTCCGCATGGGGGCAGTTACATTTGGACTGCCTGGGATGGGCGGTATTGATTTTCACCTGATAGGGGACGGGGCCGCTTCCGGCCACCTGCCCTGTGTACTCGTCCCCGCCCGTTTGGGTGAAAGAAAGCACCTTTTTCTCTGTGTAGTATTCATAGCCTCGCCATGCGGACGCGCCGCTGGCCAAAGTACGGATGCTCACTCCACGTCCCCCTTATGGCTGATATGTCCATACTACCACAGGGCCGCGCCCGAAACAAGGAATCTGACGAAATGCGTCTCACGGTGAGGCGCATTTTTCATCTTCAAGTTGTTCCGGGCGTGTGTACTCAATTAACTCTCCTGCATCTACTTTCAAATACCAGCACAACTTACAAATGAGTCCGGCATCCATTCTTTGAAAGTCATTACGGCAATATCTGTTGAAATTGGCGCGAGGAATGTCCAAATCCTTACAGACCTGATTTTTAGAAATACCGCGCGTTTTCAAAATGCGCTCAATATTCAACGTCAAAGCCCCGTAATCCATAACAAGTCCCTCTTTACTTGAATGGCTTTATTATATATAATAGGGGCACGTTTAATAACTCACTATATAGTAAGTCCCTTTATAGCTATCCCTTAGAAGTTAGAGGAGGAATAAACTATGCGGGAGAAAACCTGTTGCTT
>JAETOQ010000127.1 GCA_021771635.1 Oscillospiraceae bacterium
CGCGGGATTCAAATATATGCGCCTGAACGCGGACCATGTGCTGGAGACCAGCGTGGATGGCGTGACCTGGCAGGCCACCGGCAGCTCCGGTCATGTCATTCAGGACAGGGACGGAAATGTGCTGCCACAGCGGAGCCGGATGCGGTTTATGACCGGCACGGTGACGGACCAGAACGGCGTGACCGTCATCACCGGTGTTAAGGGAGACCAGGGAGAGAAGGGCGACAAAGGTGAAAAGGGTGATACCGGCGACATTGGCCCCCGGGGCCTTACCGGTCCCACCATTGTCCCCAGCGTGGATGCCAACGGCGTAATGACCTTCTCCGTTCAGGAGGTGGCCTCCGCGCCCCAGAGCGTGTCCGTGCGCGGCCCGCAGGGTATTCAGGGCGTGCAGGGTGCCCAGGGCGCTCAGGGAGAACGGGGGCCGCAGGGTATTCAGGGCGTGCAGGGCATTCAGGGACAGAAAGGCGACCAAGGCGAGCAGGGTATTGCCGGCCCTCAGGGTATCCAGGGCGCGGCAGGCGCACAGGGGCCTATGGGTCCCCAGGGCCCCGCAGGCGCGGACGGCAAGGACGGAAAGAGCCTGTATATTGAGGATACCTACACGACTCTGGCGGCGCTGCGGAACGCGATCCCGGCGGGCAACGACAAGATGTATCTGGTGTCGGAGGACGGCATGTGTTACATCTGGTCCGAAAATCAGGAGGACTGGGTGTCCTGCGGCAAGCTGCAGGGACCTGCCGGTCCCCAGGGTCCCGCGGGGCCACAGGGAGCACAGGGCCCCCAGGGGCTTCAGGGCAAACAGGGCAGCCAGGGCGAGCAGGGACCCCAGGGTATCCAGGGGCCTCAGGGCGTCATCGGCCCGGAGGGTCCCCAAGGTCCCGCCGGTGTTTCGGGAAAAGACGGTAAGAGCGCCTTTCAAGCGGCGGCGGAGGCCGGGTATTCCGGCACGGAGACGGCCTTTAACGCGGCCCTGGCAGAAACACCGGGGCACATTGCGGCCAAGAATAACCCCCACGAAGTCACAGCGGCGCAAGTCGGGGCGGCACCCGCAAATCATTCGCACAGTGCCGCGGATGTGGGTGCGGCTCCCGCAGACCATACGCACAGCGCCGCGGCCATTGGCGCGGCGCCGTCCAGCCATAATCACGATGCGTCGCAGATCACCAGCGGGACGCTGCAGGTGGCCCGGGGCGGCACGGGGCAGACGACACTCACGCCTGCGGTGGCGACCAAGGGCGTGCGGCAGATCTACGCGGGAACAACGGACATGACGGCGGGGAGCAGCTCCCTGACCACCGGATGTATTTATCTGGTGTATGAGTGAGGTGGTCGAGCATGGCGAAAGTGATGAATGTTGGAGTGGGAGGCGTAAGCAGAGTGGCTAAAAATGGATATATCGGTGTGGATGGCGTGGCGAGGGAGTTCGCAGGGGGAATGGATATCCCAATCAGGGAGATCACGCTGACAAATCCGGGCAAATACAGCCACGACATTTCTTATTATGACGCTGAAAAAGGCGAGATTATTGAAACGAATTTATCAGGAACATCCACCATGAAGATTTACCTGCCAGCGGGAGCCGCGATTTATGTTTATTCGTTTTATGGGTATGCGCACGCTGTCACGGTGACGCCTGAGGAATATGTGAAATTATCGATGATAGATGAAAACTACACAAAAAAAATGATCATGATTCAGTAAGAAGTCTGGAGGATAAATATGCAATACTTTAACGAATTAAAGCGGGGGGGGGCGCTCGTTAACTGACCTACATGCGGGGGTGATCCCGCATGGCTGATATGTACATTGGCGTGGCCGGCGTCAGCCGGGTGGTAAAAACGGGCTATATCGGAGTGGCCGGCGTCAGCCGAACGGCAAAAGCGGGCTATATCGGCGTGAACGGCGTGGCGAGGCAGTTTTTGCGTGGCGGCGTTGCTTTGAAAGATATTGCGGAAGAAAGTATTGTAAAGTTGAACGAGAACGGAAGCCCCGTTGAATTCTATGTCGCCAAGCAGAACTATGAAAGCGGGCTGAACGGCTCCGGACGAGTCCTGGTGGTCCGCAAATATGTGTATGGTGATCAGCAATGGAACAACTCCAAAGTCAACACCTATGCCACGTGCTACCTGGATGCATGGTTTAACGGCGACTATAAAAACATGCTGGACACCGCCATCCGCACGGCGATGGGCACCACCAAATTTTACTACACCCACGGCTACAAAGATGACACGGTGGGCACTCTGGAGCGGTCCGTGTTCGCCTTGTCCGGCACGGAGCTGGGCCAGTCCGATCCCGAAATGAATGTGGAGGGCTCTGCGCTTCCTACCGCCAGCATCTTGCAGGTTGCATACCGCAACGGCACTGCCAGAGATCAGTGTACCCGTTCCCCGGTCTTGCAAAGCTACAACGGCTCTTGGTACTTAAACTCCGATGGAAAACCCGCCTACTCCGGCTCTACTTTCGCCAGAGGGTCCCGCCCCGCTTTCACGCTCCCAGGTACGTCCATGTTTGACTTATCTACAATGGAGTTCATCGAATAAAATAAGGAGGAACACATATGAAAATCGTTCTGAACAACGGCACGGAACTCACCCCCATCATGGTCATTGGAGGCCCCCGCCATGTGCAGGGAGCCAGCCGGGACACACTGTCTTTTATCTTCCCCGAGGATACTGCCATGGCGGATATTGATGCGGCTTTCTCCGCTGCAGCCTGCGAGTCCATCACCATTGTGGGGGATGACGGCAGCGAAGCTATCCACACGGGCTACACCATCCGGGCGGAGCTGAAAAAGGCTCCGGTGGAGGTCACGGAAGCTACTGCTGATACAGAAGCGGTTTATGAAAACCGTGTGACCGTCAGCATGGCCCGGCGCACCTATGTGGAAAGCCAGCTGGCGGCAATGCAGGCCGCTGTGGAGATGCTCTGCATGGCAGACGTGGAATCGGAATAAGGAGGGGCGGGAAATGAATGACACGACTGTAAAAAGATTTTACGATAATGGCCTTTGGAGCCTTTCTATGGTGCGGGTGGCGGTCCGCAAGGGGATCATTACCAAAACCCAGTTCAAGAAGATCACCGGCAAGACCTTCTAATGGAGGGACAGGCTCATGTACATCTCAATTGAAACCATCAACGACCTTGCCAAGCTCCTGGGGAGTCTGGCCGTGATCGGCGGCACGATCCTGGCGGTGTATAAGTTCATTCAGCGGGACAAGCGGCAGGGCAAGGTCATCCGGGACATGCAGGAGGAGCAGACCTTGCTGTGCTACGGCATCAAGGCGTGCCTTCAGGGGCTGGTGGAGCAGGGCTGTGACGGCCCTGTCCACGACGCCCTGGACAAACTGGACAAGCACCTGAACAAAAAGGCCCATCAGGAGATGCCGGAATGAGCGGCCTGACCGCTATGGCCGCTGTGGGCGCGGCGCTCCTGCTGGGCATGGTGTGGGGCATGAAGCTGGAGGACAGCGCCTGGAGGCGGGCCGGGAAGCGGAGGCCGTCAAGCGGGAAAAAGAGGATCTCCGCCAGCAAGCTGATCGCCCTGGGCGTCCTCTTTGTGGACGGGACCGCTACATATATTGTCCTGGGCCTCTGCGGCCTCGCCATCCTGCGGGACTTCGGCGGGGCACTCCCGTACCTGACCACACTGATCGGGGCCTTACAGGCGGCCACAGGCTACGTCCTGGGCCACTATTTCAAGAAGAGCTGCAAGGAAAATACAAAAGGCGGCATCACCTACGACGCCGCCCTGGGGACTGTGTCCAATTCGGACACAATGAATGATCTGTAAAGGAGATAATGATGAAT
>JAETOQ010000128.1 GCA_021771635.1 Oscillospiraceae bacterium
GCCAGCACACGGTAGTCGGCCCCGGAGAGATTGGTCTTGTAAACGATCTTGTAGCTGCCAGCGGCGTTGTAGGTGCCGGTGGTGATTTTCGCCAGCCGCACCGCCTCCACGGGCAGGGTGTCCCTCCAATAGAAAGAGGTGAGCGCCGTGGTGGAGTTGTTGCCGATGTTGGAGAACGTGTAGCGGATGTTCTGACCGGGCATGACCTCTTTATAGCCGGATTTCTCAATGGCTACGTTGGTGTAAAGGCTCTTGTTGGTCATGGCCGCTTTGACGATCTGCCCAGCGTGTTCGATCTCCACGTCGATGGGGGTCTTGTCCAGGGCGTAGAAGTCAGCGGCCTTGGATTCCACCACCTTGTACCGGCCCAGGGGCAGGGGCTTGGACACGGCCACGCCGTTCTTATCGGTGCGGATAGTATCGACAAGGTTCCCGGTACGGTAGTGGTAGACCTCAAACACGGTGCCGGGGATGGGGGTGCCAGCGGGCCAGCCGTTCATGCTGTTGTAGTCGGCGCTGGTCTTGGTGATCTGGAGCTGCCCGGTGATGGCGGTGTTCTTCCAGGTGATGGTGGTGCAGCCGCCGTACTCCACATAGATGGTCTTGGGCTGGGTGTCCAGGATATAGCCGTCCGCGCACTCGATCTCCCGGACGGTGTACTTGCCGTCCGCAAGCCCGCCGTCCACATAGACATACCCCTCATTGTCGCTCTCATAGGTGCCCACGGGGTTGCCCTTGGCGTCGGAAAGCAGAAACTTCACGCCATAAATACCCTTGCCTGTCACGCTGTCGATCTTGTGGATGATGGCGCTGCCGGTCTGACGGTTGGTGATTTCCAACGTGGCGGTGCCGCCGTCCTTCACTTCGATCTGATAGGGCTGGCTGTCCAACTGATAGCCCTTGGCCGCTTTCAGCTCCGTCACCTGATACCAGCCCTTTTCCACTTCGGGCAGAGAAATAACGCCGGAGCGGTCGGTGGTGTAGGTGCCGATGATCTCCCCGTTGAGCTTGCGGATTTCAAACTGAACGCCGCTGATGCGCTCCCCGGTTTCCTCGTCCGTCTTGATGATTGTCAAACCGCCCACCTTCGTGTTATACACGGTGATGGTCTGCGTGTCGGTGGGGTTCACCTTGACGGTCTGCGTCCTGGTGCCCTCATCCATGACGTAACCGGGCAGGGGCTTGGTTTCCGTGATGACCAGGGTGCCCACCACGCCGGAAATGCGGATTTCGCCGTTGGCGTCGGTCTTATACAGGCCCTTGCTGGACAGGTGTCCGTAGTCGTCGTCCAGGTAGGAGCCGTCCGAGTAGGTGATCTGGAACTCCACTCCGGCCAGGGGTTTGCCGGTCTGCTTGTCCAGCTTCTTCACCACGATGGTGCCCTGCTTGGCGTTGTAAAAACGGAGGGTCTGGACTTCGCCGGACTTGATAAGGATGGACTTGGGCTGGCCGTCCAGAACATAGCCCTCCAACGTCTTGACCTCCCGTGCGGTGACGGTGGTGCCGGGAGTCAGGTCGTTCAGCACGATGCGGCCATTCTCGTCAGTGATGAACTCGCCGTTGGAGCTGCCCACAACGGCCCCGCTGCTGTCTGTCACAAGGAACGTGACGCCTTTCAGCGGCGTGGTAGTGCCCTCGATATACTTCTCAATCACAAGGGTGGTGCTGGGGGTGTTGGTGAAGTGGAGGGTCTGCGTGTCGTTGGGGTTCACCACCACCGTCTGCGTCCGGGTGGCCTCGTCGATGGTGTAGCCGGGGATGGTGGCCGTTTCCGTCACCACCAGCGTCCCCACCACGCCGTTAATGGTGATCTTGCCGTCCTTGTCGGTGAAGTACAAGCCGTTGCTGCTGATCTGTCCGTTTTCAGCCGGTACAAACTCCCCTGTGGAGGTGGTCACCTTGAAAGTGACGCCCTTTAAGGGCTTGCCGGTGAGGGCGTCCCGTTTGTCGATGACCAGCGTCCCGGCCTTGGAATTTTTCACGATGACGGTCTGCGTGTCGCCGCCCTGCCCGATGACAACATTGGTGCTGGCCCTGTCCATCACATAGCCGGTCGGGGCCTTGATTTCAGTCAGCACATAAGCGCCGGGGGCGAGGTTGGTGATTTTGATTTCGCCGCTGCTGTCAGTGGTGAAGATGCCGTTTTGGGTCAGCGTAGACGTGCCGATCACGCCGTCCAACCCCACCTCACAGCCTGCCGCCGTCGTTACCCGGAACTCGGCCCCGCTCAAAGGCTGGCCGGTGGCGCTGTCCCGCTTCTGGATAATGATGGCCCCTTTGGGCTGGTTCTTAAAGGTCAGGCTGACGGTGCGGCCCTCTTTTATCTGCACCGTCTGACTCTGCGTGTCCAGAATAAAGCCAGCGGGGGCGCGTGTCTCGGTGACAACGATGCTCTTGCCGGGGGTCAGGCCGGTGATACGGATTTCCCCGTTCTCGTCTGTTCTGAAAATGCCGTTGCTGTCGCCAATCAATGTGCCGTCCGCATAGGCAACCTTGAACTCCGCATTTTGCAGGGTCACGCTGGGATTGACGGAACAGACCTTGCGGATCAGCAAAATACCGTCCGGGGCGTTGGTGAAGCGGACGGTGACAACGCTCTGTTCGCCGCTGTCGGCCAGCATGATAGTCTCGGAGGACTGGATGATGTTGTACCCGTCCGCCGCGTCCACTTCCTCCAGCACATAAGCGCCGGGGTTGAGGCCCGTCCACATGGCGGTGCCGTTCTTGCCGGTCACTTTGGTGCCGATCACGGTGCCGCCCGTGCCGCTGGTGCCGCCCAGGTACTTCAACTGGAACGTACAGCCGGGGAGGGCCGCGCCGGTCACGCTGTCGTACTTCTCGCAAATAATAGCGTTCTTGGGCACGTTCTCAAAGGTGATAACCTTGCTCTCGCCGCCCTTGATATAAAATTCCTGGGTGGCGGGTTCCTTGATGGTGTACCCGGCGGCGGGGGCCAGCTCCGTCACCTTGTACCAGCCGTCCCGGAGCAGGTCAACGAAAAACTGGCCGTTCTCGTCGGAGAAGAATGTCCCCAGGCTGTTCAGCTCCCCGGTGGTCGTGTTGTTGGAGCCGTACCAAACCTCGAACTTCGCCCCTTTGATCGGACTGCCGGTGATGCTGTCCACCTTGTTCACCGTCAGGGTGGGCTTTTTGTGGTTCTCAAAATAAATGGTGTGGTCGCGGTTGGGGTACAGCGTCACAAGCTGGCTGGGGGCGTCCATGAGCCAGGGGGCCGGGACGGACTTCTCGCTCACCTCGTACACTCCGGGCAGGAGGTTGGTCAGGGTGGCCCTGCCCTGGCTGTCCGTCTTGATTTCGTCTACACTGTGGCCGTCCGCCGCCCGAACGGTGAAAATAGTGTCCGGGATGGGCTTGCCGGTGTCGGCGTCCTTTTTGTAGACAATGAGGTTGGGCCGCTTCTGATTTTCAATGGTGATGGTGCTGGTCTGGCCGGGGAACAGCTCAACATGATACTCCTGCAAGTCCAGAATGTGGTCGGCAACGGTGGCCGTTTCCTTGATGGAGTACACGCCGGGTTCCAGCTTGGCGATGTTGATCTCGCCGTCCTGGTCGGTGATACGGTCAAGATAGTGGGTGCCGTCCTCAATGCGGGCGATGCGGAAATGGACGCCGCCCAGCCGGGTGCCGTCCGAGCTGGTCTTGATAAGCCGCAGGGCGGGTTTGGGGGTGTTCGTGAAAACGAAGCTGGCGTTCTCGTCCGGGTTCACCTGCACCACACGCACAGCGTCGTCCACCAG